>JARHYY010000139.1 GCA_029258405.1 Helicobacteraceae bacterium
AATTAAGCAAAGCTGTGTATTATGAAATAAGGGAAAAATCTAGTCTTGATTGGAATTTACGCCAAAGTGTAAGAGCAGAGCTAAGAATAGCGGTTAAAAAGATATTGCAAAAGTATGGCTACCCGCCAGATATTCTTAATCTAAGCACAGATAATGCAATAAAACAAGCTGAAAAGATAGCACAGAATTTAGCTTGTTTGTAAATATAGCACTTAATCTATAGAATAGTGCCAAAAAATAGCTACAATAGTAAAGATAGAATCATTTAAATAAGTTTATTGAAACCATAGTAATTCCGTAAATGAGAAATAGCTTCTGCAAAAATTGGTGGGGAATCAATTTGCAATATTGTTTTGCCATTTTTGGTGAGAACAAAACCTATTTTAGGTATATCTCTTAGGTTGATTTTTGGGAAACACAAGCTTGATATTTCATCTATTTCGCCCCCAAATAAAACTACAGTTCTTATAATTTCATAATCTTTGTAATATTTTTTAATATATAAATTTTCAAATGCATTATAGTTTTCTAATTCGTCTATACCACATTGAACCTTTATAAATTTTTTGCCTTCAATATTTATTATTTGTGTTCTATCAAAGTCAGCTAAAACTAAATCAGGGATAAAAATTCTAGCGTTTTCATTTCCACTTTTATACTCATCTCTATTGTTATATTTTTCAACCGCCAAATAATCACTTGTGGTTATAAAATAACCTCTTTCACACCCCGCATGATTTTCATAGATTGCCTTTGCTCTTGTAAATTCTTCTACAATCAAGTGTATAAATATCGTGGCAATTTTCTCGCCTTGTATCTCATAGTGCCAATAGTCTTCTTTAATTTGAGATAGCGGTAATTCAATATCTTTTAGTTTAATGCCTAGAAAATTTGCTATTGCAAAAAATTTATTATCTTTGCCTATTTGATTTTGCAAAAGATTATGCGAGATAACTTCTATATTACCACTAAAGCCTAAAACTCTCATTGTTGCCGAAATTAAGCTAATTGCACCTATATTTGGATCATGTGATAAACTACCTGCTTTTTCTAGTTTGCCTGATATTGTGATTTTGTTAGCATTTTTTTCAATGACAATAGGTGTATTACCTTTTGGCGGTTTTCTCATTGAGTTTTTAAAATCTATAAGCTCATCTATGCTTTTAAATGGTAAGAGCATATAATCATCTAGTGATTTACCCAAAATTTGAACCCCAAGAGTGGCTAGGCACTTTGAGCCAAACTCATTTGTTTTACTTGGCAATTTATCCTGCCCTATCCTTATAGAATAGAGCATTATCTTTTCTATCTCTTTGTAATATAAATCAATAAACACAAATTTTGAAGCCCTTTGAAAAACACCAGTGTTTCTGCTTTCATAATCGCTTGTTTTTGTTTCTTCTATCGCATATAATGGATTATCATTGCTTGGATTTGGCTTGTTATCTTGGTAAAAAACTAAAAAATCTATGAAGCTAGAATTGCCTGATACAACAAATAAAAATATCTCTTTTATAATAGCAGAATGTATGCCCAAGATCTTATATCCAAATTCAAAGTTGCCATTCCTATCTAAGATAGGAACAATAAATAGATTTTGTTCAACAAAAAATGAAATATTATTATCATCAGCAAACTTTTTGATTATACTACATATAACTTCTCTTTTTGGTCGTTCTTCTGTCAATATCCATAAATTACTACTTTTCAAATATTTTTCTTTCTAAAAATCATAATGTATTGGTGAATTTGGTTTGCCACAAAAGCGTGTGGATAGCCATAAGGGTATAAATTTACATTTAAATCTACCCAAATTTTCATACCTAGATATCTTAGACTTTTTATTGAATTGAGCTCATTTATAATATCTGCGTGAAGTAAATTTGTATTATCTTTATCAGGTTGCATATCTTTTGTAAAAACTACTATATGTCCTTTGTCTTTTAGGTATTTTAGGCTATCCTTTATGCTCTCTTTAAATTTTGACAAAAAATCACTCCATTGCATATTGCCTAAATCTTCTGTTAAGTTCGTAAAAGGTGTAGGTGAAACATCCTTACCCTTTTTTACTGCTTCTCCTGTTTTATTTCTAGCCATCATATCACCATAAGGTGGGTCGATTAATATTAAAGAAATATTATTATTGTCCAAAATTTTACTCATTTTATTTTTGCTTTTTAGAATCTCTAAGCTATTGCCACAAATAAACTTTTGTTCTTTCAGGTTTAAATATTCATTTGCTTGCTTGTAGGTATCTATATAAATTTGATTCAAATCAATACCTATGGCTCTTCTATCACACAAGCTCGCTCCAAGCAGTGTTCCACCAACTCCTGCAAAAAAATCAAGTACAAGTTCATTTTCTTTGGTAAAAAACTTGATTATATCTCGCATGAGTTGTGGGGGTTTTGGGGATGGATGTATTTTTCTTATGTGATGAGCAAAACTATCTTCACCATTTGTTGAATATTTTGTTGAAATAATGGAATTTAAAAAGTATGTCCATTCGCCACCACTTAAATCATTGAGTTTGTTTTGTAAGCTATATTTTTTACCATTGCTCACGATGATTACATTTTTATTTTTGCCTAAAAAATAGGCGTTTTCTATATCGTTTTTTACCCAGTTTGGTAAATCTTTTATTTGCTTAGCACTAAATTCTTTTGTTACTTTAAATTTAGTTTTGTTTTCATCATTTTTAATGATTCTATTTTTGTTTTGCTGTTCTTTAATTTTTGCTTGAATACTATCTTTAACCAACTTTTCAATATCTTTTAGAATTTCATCACAGTTTTGTATATTTTTCTTTTTCAATGCTTTTATGATGGAGCTTTCATCAATATAACTAAAACTCATATGAAGCGCACCTTCTCATTGTTTTTCTATATAAAAAAGTAGTTCATTAACTTCATCTTTTGTGTTTTTGTTGTTCTTGTATCGCCTATAAGGAATTTTTTCGCACTTATAAGATGATCTTTTCGCATATTTTTTTAAGATATGCTCTATTTCATTTTTACTAATGATTCCCTCACTGTTGTAACTTAAAATTATATATTTAAAATTTGCCTTACTAATTAAATTTTCTAACTCCAATCTAGCTTTATTTTTTACACAAAAATTTGATTTCAGATCGCTATATTCTCGTATTCCTGTTACACCATTTATTTTTGGATTATCATATCTTGCGATAGTTTCAAGTATATGATAGTTTGGTGCATATTGCCTTGAATTATATGGTGGGTCTATATATAAGACATCGCCGCTTATCTTATCAATCAAATAGTTGCTATTTTCATTAAAACATAAATTATCGGTTTTTTTTGAGTCATCAATGTTTAGGCGAGATAAGGTTAATGGCTTTAAACTTCTTTTATCCCAAATTTTAAGATATGCTCCATAAGTTCCTGTGGTATTAGACACAAGCGAAACTGCCTCTATTAACGAAGCAAGTAAATAAAAATACTCATTTTGATTTATCGTATCATCGCATAAAAGTTGTTGTAATGCCTGCCTTATGTAATCAATTTTTAGTGCATTTTCGTTGCTAAAATAAGATCTTTGACAATTTTCATTTGGCGAATAGTTTTCATAAACAAAAGGATTGCTTTGTATGTTATATGGCTTTATTGTGCTATTAAAATAATCAATGGGGTGTAAATTAAATCTCTTTTTAAATTCTAAAAATTTAGGCTCTTTACTTAGTCCTAAATATGCTTTTTGTAATACAAAGGAAAAATATAAAATATCATTTGAAATAAGCTTATGGGTTCGCTTAAAATACTTACCAACACTAGCTGTTCCTGCAAAAATATCACAAATGCTTTCGGTATCTACTGGAACGAAGCTTGAAATTTTATCAAGCAAAAGTATTTTTGAGCCAATATATCTCATAATATATATTCCTTTGTTTAACTTTTTCTCGTTGCCAAGACTTAACAGTTTCAATCATATCATATTCTTAGCGACAACATATTAAAGACTGCTTTCATTACAATAGGCTTATTTGTTTCTTTTTAAGCTATTTTATGTAAGTTCGCTTCAAAATTCCAAGTTTATTTGCCATTTTTTCTTTTTTGGTGATATTTTGAAGTTCTTTGGCTTCAATGAGCTTATAAATTTTATAAATAATTTGTGTTAATTTCACTATATATCCCTAAGATTATACATTATAAATTATAGAAAATCCATAATTTTAAACTTTATTATATTTGAATACAGGTGTTTTAGCTTTTCTCCTTAATGCATTTATATATTATGCGAACATTACAAAATAAACAATATGCACAAAAAGGAAATTAAATGGCATAACAATGAACAACCAAGAAGGTATGCGTCATTTTCAATATCCACATATTGCCATAGCAACATTAAAAAAACTTTTAAATGATGAATTACAAATACGCCTTCAAAAAGAGCTTACAAGTAAAAGTTTATATGAAAAGCTTTGCCAGATTTTACCATTACCTCCACCCGCCTTTTTATGCTCCATCAAGGGCTTGCTTTAGCTCACTACAAGAGCTTTGTGTTCATGCCTTTGCACTCAATAAGCAGCCTGTGTCATCAGTTTATGCTACTCCTTATCTTTTTATCTCAATGTGTTTTATGAATCTTACTTTATCCATATATCTTAGTTTCGCCCGAGTATATGAGTCTCTATAACACCATATATTTCATATTCTTATTTATTCATTATGCTCTTATATGTTAGTATTGTTTATATCTTTTTACTCTTATATATTTACGCACTTTATGAGTGTTGTTATATATTCTTAGGATTTATACATTTTAAAGCATTTGTTCCATGCTTTTGCTTGAACTTGCTTTTACAATAAGCTTATAATATAACTTTATATAGTGGAGTATTAAATAAATTCCTTTAAGGCCACCCTATCATTTAAATTTTTAGAATTTATAGTGAGATATAGTATTGTAAATTTGCAGTTAAAATCAAAGTGGGGGATTTTGTTCAAAGTGCTTTGGTGTGGTTATCTGGTAGGTTTTTTAAAATCAAAATGATGCTTTAAGTTTTACAATGTAAAAATATATTTTACTCAATCTCACTATTCATGCACTTAGGTATTTATAGGTGAGTAAGTCGCACTATGATGCCTATATAATGCAACATCAATATATACCTCACAATAAAACATTCTTTGAGTTTTGTTTTCTTTAATGCTGAATATTTATGCCTTTGTGTATATTTATGTCTAATTTTTAGGCTTTTGTATTGATTAGAGATAAACCAATCTCATTTGATATTTTGTGTGTGAGCTGTAGTGGCTCTCATTGCCTTCATGATTACTTTAAGCTTGTGTTGCAAATGAAGTTTATGCTATAATTATTATATAAATTTTAACTTAAGGAGTAAAAAGTGAAGAAAAAGATTGTTTTTATTGTTCTGCTTGGTATCTTAAGTATAGGTTGTGTAGATAGCCAGATTAAACCTTACAAAAATGAGGTATGTGTCGCTGATATTTCCATTTTCACAGGCGTAGAACCCCCTTGCAAAGAAGGACAAGTCTTTTCCTTTCTTCCACAACGATGGGGCAATGAACAAAATCCTATTCTCGTTTCAACATATTTTTGCGACTTTAATTTTCCCATAGTTCAAAATAAAGCAGGTGTAACTTGTGTATATAAACGCAGATTTAATATCGAAGATGAAGTTGAAAAAACTAAAGAAAGCAATTCTAGTAAATAGAGCGTTATGCCTAAACACTAATTTAATATTTAATTATAAAGCACCTCTTATAATTTTACTCATGCCACAGAATTATTTCATCAAGAATTTTAAGTAATTCTTCAGCTCCATACCATAGTGCTTTAATAATGACTAAATCGCCATTCATACTTATTCCTATATTACATGGATAATTCATAACTTTTTCTTTTAGCTTTTCAAGTTCTAATGTCTTGTTATATATTATAAGATGTAAATAATGCGTATATTCACTAAAAAAGCAATAATTTTTTAAATCCATAATTTCTGGTTGTAAATTCATATTATCATAAAATATTAATTGATCATTTTTGTAAATATTTATTGTTTGCTGTAATTGTTTGAAAGCAAAAATCTCACCTCTTGCCACTCTGCCTGCACAAAGAATCTCGCTATAATATAATATTGAATTATCTTGCAAAAAAATAGAAACTTTACTTTTGAAGTTTGAGTGTGCAAATGGAATAAGGGGCATAGGCATATACTGCAAAAGTGCATCATATCCTACATGGATAATCATGTTTTTTGAGGCAAATCCTTCTTGTGTATTATGTATCTTTTCATAGCTTTGGGAAGTTATCTTGAGCTTACTACCTCTTTGTATATTAAGCATTATTTCTTGCTTATCATCTTTCATAAGTCCAGCAGATACATTCAAAAGCATGATATGAGCGGTAGAATCAATATAGAAAGGTTGAATGATCTTCAATGGCGGAGTAAAAAACATAGAATCTATAACTGTCTTTCCATTAATGCCTTTTTTTACACAAAGCTTTAAGGTACTCTCTTGTGCAAAATTCAAGAGATATACTCCAAAAGTGCATATTTCTTAATCCACTCCATCACATCATGAAGCCCAACTTTATCACGAATATTTGTAAAAATAAAAGGCTTATCACCACGCATTTTTTTAGAATCTTGTTCCATAACTGTCAAATTTGCACCGACATATTCTGCTAAATCAATTTTATTAATAATAAGCAAGTCTGAACGAGTGATGCCTGGACCTCCTTTTCTTGGAATCTTATCTCCACCAGAAACATCAATAACAAAAAATGTAAAATCGGCTAATTCTGGGCTAAAGGTCGCTGAGAGATTATCCCCGCCGCTTTCAATAAAGAGTATCTCAATATCTGGAAATCTATACAACATCTCTTCAACTGCTTCAAGATTCATAGAAGCATCTTCACGGATAGCTGTATGAGGGCAACCACCTGTTTCTACACCAATAATTCGTTCTCTTGGTAGCACAGAGTTTTTGCACATAAAGTTTGCATCTTCTTTGGTATAAATATCATTTGTTATAACACCAAGTGAATAATGCTTGCTCATAAGCCTTGTAAGACCTTCAATGAGTGCTGTTTTACCGCTCCCTACTGGACCACAAACACCGATTTTTACCATATCTATCCTTTTTGGTTATTATTATGACATATAGAGTCGTGAATGCAAAGCCTCATGCTGCATAGATTTTATATCATTATGCACACTAGCATTACAAAAATCTTCTTCTTGTAGTATTTGGAGTTTTGCATATACCTTTTCAAACTCTGTATGTAAATTATAAAGAATTTTTTGTCCATCATATTGAGAAAGGGGGATAAGCTTTACACAATTAATAAGAATATTTGAAGCTAAAGCATACATATAATATGAGAGAGCTTCTCCAAAATGAATATTATGCGTTACACAAAAAAAGCCATATGCAGTTGCATGGACAGGAGTTTTGCATAGCTCTATATAGCTGTGAAATGCTTTATTGAATGGCAGGGACATAGAACTTACTGCCTTTATGAATCTCGTCCCAATTTTTTGCATGCCCTGCCTTGTTTCTTGAGCTGGAGTTGCCACATTGATTAATGATTCTAGATATAAAACTTTTGATAAATCTTGAGTTTCATAAATAAGCTTGATAGCTAAAAAATCAACATATAAAAGCTGTGAGTGCAAAAGAGATTTTATATACATATATGCTGTTTCTTGATTCTTAACAATATTATGTAAAACATAAGTTTCTAATCCAAAAGATTGCGTATAACTTCCAATAGGGAAAGCCGTATCATTAATTTGTAATAATAAAAAATTCATTTATATTTAACTCTTCACAATAACTTCAACATTTGAAGTTTTTAGCTTTGGCTCAAATATTGGTATATGCACCCCCAACCTCTCTTTAGAATTTAAAATTCCATACTCTTCTTTGTAATCAATACAAAGTTTTTCTAGTAGCCTCTGCAATGGTTTCTCAAATGGGGCTTTAAATTCAAATACATTTTGTCCAAAAAATAAAGGAATATGATAATTGCCTATCTCATAACAAAGTTGTGCTATTTGGGTATTATCCTTTGTCTGCATAACAAGAATATGAACAGGGATAATACATACCGCTATTATACCCTGCTCATTATGGATTAAAATATCCCCATGATTTAAGCCAATATCTAAAGGCTTTTCAAAACGCAAAGCAACCTCCTGCCCATTATTTGTTCTTAAAAGGGCGATACGCTTTTGGGTATTAAACCACTCTATAGCAACAAAATCAATATATGTATTTTGATAAGCTCTATCTTCAATATTGCCTAATACTTGAGTAACTAACATTAAAACAAATTATAAAGTTGCCCTAAAGACACTTTATCTGCTGGCTTTGAAGTTATTTTCTGACCATTGATTTTAACTTCATAGGTTTCTGGATCTACTTCAATATGCTGCACTATATCATTAAACTTCATATCTTTCTTTGTGATATTGCGACAATTTTTTACTGGCAAAAGATTGCGTTGTAGTCCATATTGCTCTTTAATATTTGCATGGAACGATACATTTGAAACAAAGGTAAAGCCACAATCATATTTTGCACCCCCTTCACTACCAAACATATTTGCATAAACAACGGGTTCTGGTGTTGGGATTGAGGCATTGCTATCCCCCATTTTTGCTGCTGCAATCATGCCATTTTTTATAATCATTTCTGGTTTGACACCAAACATGCTTGGTTTCCAAAGCACAAGGTCAGCTATCTTGCCCACTTCCACAGAACCAACATAGCTAGAAATTCCATGTGCTATAGCAGGATTAATTGTATATTTTGCAATATATCGTTTGATTCTAAAATTATCATTTTTGCCACTCTCCTCTTTTAACGCTCCAAATTCTTTTTTGCACTTATCCGCACTTTGCCATGTTCGTGCAATAACCTCCCCAATGCGCCCCATAGCTTGAGAATCTGAACTTGTAATAGAAAAAACACCCATATCATGCAAAACATCTTCAGCTGCAATTGTTTCTGGGCGAATGCGACTATCTGCAAATGCTACATCTTCTTTAATATTCTTATCCAAATGGTGGCATACCATAAGCATATCTAAATGTTCATCAGCAGTATTTTTCGTAAAAGGAATAGTAGGGTTTGTTGAAGCTGGCAAAATATTTAACTCACCTGCTGCTCTAATAATATCTGGAGCATGTCCGCCACCTGCACCTTCTGTATGAAAAGTATGGATCGTACGCCCATTGATTGCCTTTAGGGTATCCTCCATGCAACCTGCCTCATTTAATGTATCTGTATGAATAGCTACTTGCACATCATATTTATCGGCTACATTAAGTGCGTGGTTTATAGCAGAAGGCGTAGAACCCCAATCTTCATGCACTTTCAAGCCCAATGCACCCGCCTTTATTTGCTCGCTTAAAGCCTTTTCATTTGAGCTATTCCCTTTACCAAAAAAGCCAAAATTCATTGCATATTTTTGCGTAGCACGAATCATTTGCCGTAAATACCATTTACCCGGCGTGCAAGTTGTTGCATTTGTGCCAGCAGCAGGTCCTGTTCCACCACCAATCATTGTTGTAACACCACTATATAATGCTGTTGGAATTTGTGTAGGTGAAATGTAATGAATATGCGTATCAATTCCACCGGCTGTAACTATCAAGCCCTCGCCAGCAATGACTTCTGTATTTGTGCCAACAATAAGCTTATCACAAACGCCATCTTGTGTATCTTTATTGCCCGCTTTACCAATGCCTACAATTTTGCCTCCTTTTATACCAATGTCTGCCTTATAAATTCCGGTATAATCAATGATAACAATATTTGTAATCACAGTATCAAGCTCATATACACTATCGCTTACAGATTGTGCCATGCCATCGCGAATTGTCTTACCACCGCCAAATTTAATTTCTTCTCCATAAATTGCATAATCTCTTTCAATTTCAGCAAATAGCTCTGTATCACCAAGCCTAATTTTATCGCCCGTTGTTGGTCCATACATAGAAACATATTCTTGTCTTGATATTTTTATCATTATTACTCCTTATTATGCAAAACCCTTATTCTTTGCATCTTGTAATGCTCGCTGCTTATTGTCCTCACTTAATTGCCCATTTACTAAATCATTAAATCCATATAATCTCTGATTGCCACCAAAGCTAATGAGATTAACGCTCTTAGTCTCTCCGGGTTCAAAACGCACAGATGTTCCAGATGCAATATCAAGCCTTTTGCCATAAGCTTTTTCTCTATCAAATGCTAAAAATTTATTCGCTTCAAAAAAATGGAAATGTGAGCCTATTTGTATAGGTCTATCGCCCTTATTTGTAACTTTAATTGTTATAGAATCCTTATTTGCATTCAATATAATTTCTTCATCTTTTAAAATAAATGCTCCGGGTGCAAGTTTGCCATTGTCCTCAATTGGTGCATGCACAGTAACAAGTTTTGTGCCATCTGGGAAACATACCTCAACTTGCACTTCAGCAATCATATATGCCACACCGTCCATAACATCATCTGCTTTTAAAAGCTCTCTGCCTAATTGCATGAGTTCTGCCACACTTTTTTTGCCCTCTCGTGCATGCTCCATAATCTCCATAGAAATATATGCTATCGCTTCAACATAGTTAAGCTTAATGCCTCTTTCTTTACGACTTTTTGCTAGAGAGCCCGCATAATGCAACATCATTTTATCCAATTCTTTTGGGGTAAGCCTCATAATCAATTCCTCATATATTTTTACTATTCAACTACAAAATACTCTTTTATGTAAATCACTCTCACTTAAAAAGTGAAATACTCCTTACTCAAATCTAACTTAATATTAGCTCGCTCTAAAGGCTTTGAGTTTATCTCTAGGCAGTATACCTAACCTATAATTTTCTAGGATATTTCTACTTACATACATGGTTCTGTGTTATATTTTCACAATATTCACAGACATATTCTCTGCTTTCACAAGAGATATTGTTATTATGTATCCATATACACTGCAAGCTTTATCTTATTATAATGATCAAGTTAAGCTTTGCTCAAATCACACTTTTTATTTATGCTCCTTTCTATAAAGATTTTATTAAGCTTAATTTATACTTTTGTTTTATTCTTATCTTTTTATTTTTTAAAATATCTTTAATCATGTTAAACCAAACTTCTTAGCATTGTGCTTGTCGTAGGTTAAAATCAATATTATAAACTTGATTATTAATTAAAGCTTGTTGTGCTTTATTGGGATAGATTTTATAAAAGTTTTTTATTATTTGCACTTTCTAGCTCCTTTCATAACGATATTATATTATAATCAACCAAATGTTTTATGCTCTGCAAAGTTTATACTAGTTTAACCTAAAAAGTTCTTAAGTATTTATTTTTACTTAAGCTTTCTTGTTTAATATGGATAAATTTTGGATATTTTTAACTCAAGATATTAACCTAAGAAACCAGCAACTTTTTCTGAATCAAAACTTGCTACTTTTTCATTGAATATTTCCTTTAAAAAATCTTCCACATAAAAACATGTGTTTTCTCTTGCAGCAACCTTATATGCTGTGTTTTGCACTATAATATGAATTTGTCCCCCAGTAAGAGGATACTGTGCAAGCTTTTCTATATCAAAATGTTCTTCATAAACAGCATTTTTTGGGAGCATTATATCCCATAATTTTAATCTCTCTTCTTTTTTTGGTTTTTTAAATTCAATTTTATAATTGAATCGCCTTGAAAATGCACTATCAATACTTTCTAAAAGATTGGTAGTAGCTATAAGAATCCCTGAAAATTTTTCAATTTGCTCTAGGAAAATATTTTGCATTTGATTATGCATTTTTTCAGCTCCGCCAACGCTCATTTGTGTTCTTGTGCTTAGAAATTGATCAGCCTCATCAAGAAATAAAATTGGCTCAAGCTTGCTATTTTGTGCTATATTTTTATAGGTGTCAAAAATTTTACGAACATTTTTTTCGCTTTCCCCCACAAAAGATGAGAGGATTTTAGAGCAATCTAAGCTTAAAAGTGGTCTTTTAAGTGATTTTGCTAGTGCTTTAGCGGTAATTGTTTTGCCTGTGCCAGCAGGACCATGAAAAATAATTTTTGCCTCTATACCACTTTTTTTATCTTTTATGCCCCATTCCTTAAGCAAATTCAAAACCTTCACATTCATTTGCTGCAAAAGATTTTTGAGAATCTCCTCAGTTTTTGGGTGGAGCACAATATGATCAATATCTTTTGTGAGTTCAATAAACTCAAAAATATCTTGTTCTTTCAGAAGAATATCAAGTTTAACTTTCTGCGCCTTTTTCTTTTTAAGGTGGGTGGCTTGGTAGAGTATATCTTCTGGAATAAAAAATGTCCTTGCTATGCCACCAAATGGTGATATAACTTCATCAAAATCCAATAAACCTTTTTCTACAAGGGGGCTATGCTCATCAAGTAAAGAGCGATTACTAATGCGTTCAACCTCTTTTGTGCTAATTAAATTAATAAGACTGTTGATATCGCGAACTTTTTCATCGCTATGAGAATACTCTTCCTTAAGAAGAACAAGAAAAATTGTTTTTTCCTTGCTATTAAGATTATGCTCTTTAAAAAATTGCTCAATGCTAATATCTTCTTGAGTCAGATGGATTTTCTTCTCAATACATTCTTCAATAAGCTTCAACTTTAAAAGTGCATCATTTAAAGATGGTGAGTTTTGCGTATGATTTTCTCGTAATGTTTGTACTTTGAAAAGCAAATCTATACGCAAAAATTGGTCTTTTAAATATTCTAAATGATCTGAATAGGGCACAATTTCTGGAAGTTCAAAAACTACTTCACCCATTTCTAGTAATTTCAAAAAAGAATCAGTAAGTGTTATAGATGTTGAAAGCAATTCTAAAAGAGCAATTTTTGAAAGCACTGCTGGAAGTATTTCCAATTGACTAATCCAACCCAATTCAAGTAAATGTTTAATATTTTCAAGATGAAGAAGATATTGATAGCTCTCTTCAGGGCTAGCAAAAAGAGCAGTAATTATATCTCTCACACAAAGCCCTTCTTCACCTTTGAGAAAGGCTATTGTAAGATATTGTAATATCCTAGCTTCATCTGCTGAACATTTTAAATAAGGGAATATTGCTGTATTCTCAACATCTTTTTGCTGTACAAACTCAATCAAGAATTTCACCTACACTCCTTAGCAAACGATTAATATTCAATAGGTTGTAAATATTTCTCAGTAACTAGAAGTTCAACTAATTTTTTATATACCGGAACAGCCGTTCTTGCAGCAAAATATTCTTCTTTTGCATTTGGCTCTAAAATAACAATGCCAATAGTATATCGTGCAAGAGAATCAGCAGCAAACCCAAAAAAAGAACTATTGTAGCGATTTACATATCGCCCATCTTCAGCTATATGAGCTGTGCCTGTTTTTCCTCCAACAATAACACCATTAACCGCTGCTCCTCTAGCTGTGCCTTTTTGAACGGTTTTAACAAGCAGGTCTTGCAAAATAATTGCATGTTCTCGATGAATAATTTGCCTTGTCTCAGAATGTTCAATATTATGCTTTAAGTTATTAGGAGCAATATAGCTTTCAACTACATAAGGGGAGGTTGTAGCACCATTGTTAGTAATGACATTATAGGCTTTGAGCATTTGTATGAATGTACTCTGTAAGCCATAGCCATAAGCTACTGTAGCTTTATATATCTGATTGCCAAGCATACTTCTTGTAGGGATTTTCCCGCCCTGCTCATAAGGGAGGTCTATCCCACTTAACTCTGAAAAACCTAAATGTTTTAATCCATCATAATATTGGTTGGGTGAGAGTTTTTGAGCGATTTGTGCCATACCTACATTGCTTGAATGTATCATAATATCTTCTGCGTTACCTTCTTGAAGGTTATGAGTATCTGTAATAGTGGCATTGCCAATACGATAACGACCATTATAAAGAGGAATTTTATCATGTAAGCTTAATAAATCATTCTCTAGCAAAATGGCATAAATGAGAGGCTTAATAATACTTCCGGGTTCAAAGGCGTGTTCTATAGCAGAATTATTCAAATGGGCATACACATCTTTGGTGATATTATTGGGATCAAATCTTTTAGTTGTTGCTAATGCAATGATCTTTCCTGTTTCTGCCTCCATAATTCCAGCTATGAGCTCTTTTGCTCCAATTCTTATATTCTCTTCATCAAGCAATCTCTCAATTTTTTTTTGCAATTTTAAAGGAATGGTTAATGACAAGCTATAGCCGTCACTACGCTCTTGAAATATGGAATCTCTATTCAAAATAAGGTTAAACCCTATATCCCTTTCACCCTCCATTTTTCCATTCGTAATAGGCTGTAAATGCCCATTATAAGCACCTTCAATCCCTTTAACGCCTTTTACTCTAGTGATTCTGTCATCTTCTGTCTTCTGCACATAACCAACAAGAGGCTCCATAGCATTGTTGTATAAATAATCCCTTTTTTCTCCACTTTCTAAAACAGAAAGCCCGTATTTAAAAACTCTCCCTTGAGAATCTTCATATTCCCTAAAAACATCATAGGCATTAAGGGTATATACAAGCTGTCGCAAATTAGCTGCTGTCTTAGAATCAAGAGTATAAGAAAGCACTACATTGCCTTTTTTTTCAAGTTTTCTTTGTATTTCAACATCACTCATTCCAGAGTATATAGAAAAAAGGCGTACGAATAGCTCTTTTTTATTTGGATCAATATTGTAGGTATTTACAATCGCTTTATAAAGCTTTTTACTTGAAGCAAGCATAAAGCCATCATTACTGTAAATAGAACCACGAATAGCACTTTCTATTCGAGAAGATTTCAGCGAAGGTAATTTTCTCTCACTTGTAACAGTATTATAGAGAGAAGCTATAAAAACAGCAAAACAAAGCAACAGAATAGCGTACAATACGACAATTTTACCTGTGCGAGTTTTGCTTAATAACGGTTGCATTATTATAGTATCTTGCAATTAAATCTGTGTTCTTAATATCTCCTTGTAAGCACTAATAGCCTTATTGCGAACCTCTAGCATTAATTTCATACTATTTTCCGCTTTACCAATGGCAATAGCCGCTTGGTGCAAGTCTTTTACTTGTCCAGTTGCTACATCTGCCAAAGCTCGTTCGCTTTGTTGTTGCTTTGTATTCACCTCATCTACTGCTCGCTTAAGAACGCTCGCAAAACTTTTATCAAGAGGAGCGTCATTTGTAGCGAACTGTTGCTGTGCTGCTGGTACGCCACCAATTGGGTTAATGGGATTTACCTGAGCAAAAGGTGCTATTTTGTTCATTTGATTTATATCCGCCATATTAGACTCCTTGTCTTTATTAAGCCTTCTTAAATTCCTAAAAGCCTCACTTGTTAAATCGACATTTTATGTCGATTTCTAAAGTTAATTATAGAGACTTTAACCTATATTTAAACTGAAATCAACTATGCTTGAAACATAGTTATTGCTGTATTGCTTAAATTCTTCGCACTTTGAAACGCAGCTACATTAGCCTGATAAGCTCTAGTTGTTTCTATAAGGTTAGACATCTCAACCACAGGATTGATATTAGGATAAGCCACATACCCTTCACTATTGGCATCAGGATGATGAGGTTCGTATTTCATTCTAGGCTCAGTATCATCTCTTACAATTTTATCAATATATACACTCATAATAGCCGGCTTGGGTTCTTGCCCCCATTCATCTTCATTAAGAGGATCTTCATACTTTAAAAGATTATTATCAGTACCTAACTTTTTATTCAAAACCTCATTAAAATCAAACGCTCTAAAAATTACATCTTTACGACGATATGGACCACCTTCATCTGTTCTTGTTGTATTGGCATTTGCAATATTACTTGAAATCATATTTAATCTCACGCGTTGCGATGATAAACCATAACCGCTAATATCAAAACTCGAAAGAAAAGACATACTATCTCCTTTTTTAAATTTTATAGTGATCTGCTTGATTCAACAGCATAGGAAAATATTCCCCCGTGCTTCTTTAAAGAGCCCACAATAGCCTGATACATTACAGAATTTTTACCCATTTCACTTGTTTCAACATCAAGATCAACACTATTGCCATCATTTCTTGCTAAATGACCATCGCGATAAAAAATTGTACTTTTATCATCTTTGGGCGCACTTGGGTCAATATGCCGCACATTAGTCTTCCATAACTCAAGTTTTTTATTTGGTATATGGTCAAGCAACTCCCTAGCTTTTTTCGCTAAAACCTGTTCAAAATTAACATCTTTTGGTCGATACATAGGAGTATCAACATTAGCAATATTACTTGCTATCAAATCTTGTCTCAAAGAACGATAATCAAGAGCCTTATAAGCAATCTCTCTTGCTTTACTATACTCAAAAATACTTTGTGCTTTGCTTATCATGGAAATCCTTTATACAAATCTCTAATAACAATACCTCTAGCAATAAAAGTTCCACTTTTTACTTTTTTGGACAAAAATAGCATTTTAACAGAATAAATTGATTTCTTAATGATAATCATCTATCCTCTATCTAATCTCTAAAATATACTCTACTATATAAAATTATATACACATTATCATACCAAAACAAATAATTAAATGAGATAGCACCTTAAAGCACACCCCCAAAAAAAACACTACCCCCCCAGCAACCCTCAATTATACTATACCCAAACCTCAAACAAGCAATAAACCTTAGAGTCCAAAAATTCAAATAACAGAATAAACCTTAAAGAATTTACTTAACTTCACTATATAAAGTTATATTATAAGCTCATTGTAAAAACAAACTCAAGC
>JARHYY010000004.1 GCA_029258405.1 Helicobacteraceae bacterium
CAAAATATTAGTAAGGACAATATCAACCTTGTGCTTGAGTTTGTTTTTACAATGAGCTTATAATATAACTTTATATAGTGGAGTTAAGTAAGTTCTTTAAGGTTTATTCTGTTATTTGAATTTGTAGGTTTATAGTGAGGTATAGTATATTTTACTTAAACTCACTGTTTCATATTTATAGGTGAAGTAAGTCGCACAGTTTTTAGGTTTATGGTTGGATATAGAGTATATATTATTGAGTCTTGTTGGGTATTTATGGGTGGGGGGTGTGCATGTATTATTTATTCTTTGAGCCTATGTGTTTGATATAATTTTAGCAATTAATATTCAAGTTCTACTAATAATTCTTGCTATATTCTCATTGATTATTTAATATGCCATTTTTAGCTCATTAAATACAATTAATTGCATTACTTTTATATTGCTTAGGGCATTATAATAATCTTGCTGGGTTCATAAATTTATTTAAAACTATTTTTAAATATCTTTTCATATAAAAACTTATTTATTTCTTGATTTTTGTAAATAATTTCAATTTGTTATCAATCTTTTTTTTGAAAATCAGTAATTTTGCAATAATCAAACTTGACAAATCGCTATAAATCATAAAATATAAATTGACATGCAAAAAATCATCAGCACTTAAAGTTTTTTGTGGCTCCTATTTTTTGTTTTTTTCAAATACTTGCAATAAATAAGCTATTAATCTCCTATATCTAATATAAGGTATTTGAATTTAATATCTTCTAATTGCTTCTTGAGAAGTTTATTTTCTTCATTGAGGGCATCAGCTTGTGTTTGTAGCTGTAAAATATTTCTGCTCGTATAATAAATATTGCTACGAATATAAATTTTTGGGGCAAAAAGGGCAAGAATGAGAAAGAGTAAAACAAATATGAAAATAAGACTTTTTAAATTAAGATTATTACTCTCTTCTTTGTATCGATCGTATTCATACAAAAGCTGTTCTTTTTCTTCTTTACCAATATTAATATTTTCATTTTCTTTCATGTTGTCTGCAATCCTTAAAATGAAATACGCGCATTTTGGCACTTCGGCTTCTCTTGTTATTGCAAACTTCTTGCAAAGGTGCCATAATAGGTTTTTTGGTAATTATATCTCCTAATGAATGGATATTGCCACAAGTGCATTGCAAAGAATCTTGAGGACAAATACATGTTTGGGCAAATTCTTTAAATGTTTTTTTGATAATACGATCTTCAAGTGAATGAAAAGAGATAAGAGCTAAAATTTTTGTTTTACCTTTGACGACATGGAGCAATTTTTTTAATTCCTCTAATTCTTGATTTACTTCTATTCTTAAAGCCTGAAAGGGCAATGTTGCTGGGTGTATAGAGCCTTTATGATAGCTATGCTGAGCAATAAATTGGGCAAGCTCTTGTGCACTTTCAAATGGTTTTTTTGTGCGTCTTGTAGTAATAAGTAGGGCTAATTTTTTATAGTTATGTACTTCTCCATACTCTTTAAAAATTCTCTCCAATTCATGTTTTGGGTAATAATTGACTATTTTTTTTGCATCAAGAATCTGACTTCTATCCATACGCATATCTAAAGATGATGATTGGAATCCAAAACCCCTTTCTTTATTGTCTAACTGATACGAAGAAACACCAATGTCTGCTAGAATTCCTTCAACTTTTTGTTCTTTTAATATGGCAGCACATATATTACTAAAACGACCCTTAAAGGATTGAAAACGCTCTTTGAATTGCGAAAGCCTTTGTGTGGCAAACAAAAGTGCTTCATCATCTTGGTCAATTCCAATAACTTTTATATTTTTATTTGCATTTAAAAGAGCATAAGAATGCGAACCAAACCCCAATGTGCAATCAATAATCACTCCATTTAATCCGCTAAAAACTCTTTTTACTTCATTGAGTAATACAGGAGTATGGGGGGGGGTGATGTATTCAAGCATTGCTTATGCCCTCTGTGTTATTGAAGTCTTGATGCGTTACTTTCAACAGCAGCTTGAGCAACAGCTCCTGAAACAAACTCGCTAAGGCGAGGATCAAAAGCAGAAGGTATGAGATATTCTCTCCCAAATTCTAATTGCTTATTATACATTGCATTTAATTCAGGCGGTACATTTAATTGTGCAATTTGCGCCAATGCCTTTGCGGTAGCAAGTTTCATCTCTTCGTTAATGCAGTGTGAGCGTACTTTTAATGCACCTTTAAAGATATAAGGGAATGCAAGAACATTATTGATTTGATTAGGATAATCACTTCTACCTGTTGCCATTAAAATATCTGGTCTAGCTGCTTTAGCGACTTCTGGCATAATTTCTGGAATAGGATTACTCATAGCAAAAACCATTGGGTCCTTATTCATGCCCATAATATCATCTGGTTGAATCAAATCTGCTTTTGAGAGCCCCAATAAAACATCAGCACCTTTGAGGGCATCTTTATAGGTTGCATATTTTGCATTGCTTACAAACTCTCTTTTAACAGCATTAATATCCTCTCGCTTATTATGTATAAGCCCTCTAGAGTCAAACATAATAATTTCCTGTACGCCTAAGGTTCTATAGAATCTTGCACAAGAAATAGCCGCTGCTCCAGCTCCTATAACAACAACTTTTAAGTTTTCCATCTTTTTTTGTGTAATTTGCAGAGCATTCATCAATGCTGCACCTGAAATAATCGCTGTACCATGCTGGTCATCATGCATTACAGGTATATCTGTCTCTGCTTTTAATCGTCTTTCAATATAGAAACATTCAGGAGCCCTAATATCCTCAAGGTTAATGCCCCCAAAAGTAGGGGCAATAGCCTTAACGATATCAATAAATTTATCAGGGTCTTTTTCATTGACTTCAATATCAAAGGCATCAAGATGAGCAAACCTTTTAAAGAGAACAGCCTTACCCTCCATCACAGGTTTGCAAGCTATGGCTCCTACATTTCCTAACCCTAAACATGCCGTTCCATTTGAGATGACAGCAACAAGATGTCCTTTAGATGTATATTCAAATGCTTTTAAATGGTTTTTGCGTATTTCTTCAACAGGTAGGGCGACACCGGGTGTATATGCTAAAGAGAGTTCTCTTTCTGTTTCTAAACTTCTTCGTGGCATAACTTGTATTTTGCCTCCCTTGTGATAATGTATCGCCTCGGGATATTTTTGTGCTATATCTTCCATGGATATTAGAATTCCTTTAAAATGATTTTATAGAGTATAAATGAAATTATAGCAAAAATGAACCATTTAAAAATGAATCCCTATTAATAATTGTAAAGAATCTAATTTTTGTTTTTGTGAAGTATGCAATATTTTTGGTTTTTGATAATCATACTGCAAAGAAACAGATAATGGTATTAATGTAGGCTTAAGCTTTAAGCCTACATTATAGCTCATTGTATGATCATAGCGTTCGCTAAAGCTTGATTTGTTTGCCTCAATATATGGCGTTAAGCGAAGCAATGCTAAATCAATATTATAACCTAATGCAAGCCCATATCGTAGATTACCTATATATGATTTATTATTTATTTTATTTTTATTGAATAAGACATCATACTTAAGCTGTGGAGCAAGAACTATATCAAACATACCCATCCATAAGCGACCATAAATACCCGTATTATATTTTTTACTGACATTAGCAGAATCCTTAATATATCCCGTATTAAGCCCAACTTCTGGAGAAAACTCAAACCCGCCCATCTCTGCACTCATGAGCAAAGAGCTAAATATAATAATAGAAGCAATAATTTTATTCATTTTAATCCTTTGATGATGGTTGATAGTATTGCAAATAGCATTCATGCATTTCTTTTTGTAATTGCTCATACCAATCATTAGGCGAATCATCATTATATGCCCTAGGTTCAAGAGCAATAAAAGTTGCTTCTGTATTTCCAATAAGTAATTTATCGATATTGAATGCTCGTTTAGTATGTACTACAACTATAGGTTGATAGCGTATTTTATATTTTTCTATAAGCATTTTCGCACCAAGCTTAAAGGGCAAAAAACTTTCTTCACCTTTACTGCGTGTTCCTTCTGGAAAAATAGCTAAGATTTTCTTTTCAGCTAATCGTTTTTTAGCAAGCTTAATAAGTGTTACAATGCTTGCCTTATCTTCTCTATCAAGCAAAATCATTTTAGGGGCTTTAAGAGCATGCCCATAAATAAAGAAATCACCCAATTCTTTTTTTGCAGCCCAGCATAAATCTCCTTGATGTGTAGCCTCTAAAAATATTACATCTAAATAACTTTGATGATTAAGTAATACCATTGACACATCATCAGCATACTGACCTATCATCTTTATTTTAATTTGGAATAAAAAAAGATAGAGCTTTCCATATGCTTGTCTAAATTTTCTCTGATTTTGTGAAAAAACATACATAAGCACTATTACAACAGGCACAAGAAGAAAAACATAAAAAATAGTTAAATATCCCTTAATTTTTTTTCTATCTATCAACTTCTTCTTTCCTTACCCAGCCAATTCGTCCATCAGCTGTAACGATTTTATAGAAATCATTTCTTTTATCTAAAATTTCTACTTGCAATGCTCTTTCTTGTCGTATAATGACTGTTGAATTTAATGTTGGTAATATTTTTACTTCTGCATTTGGCAATAGCTTTGCATTATCTGTTATAAAAAAGTCTGTTATAAGATAGGCTATGATAAGCACGCTCCCTATCAATGACAAATAAGAATGAGTAAAAGAAAAAACAAGCAATAAAAACATAACCGCTACAGCACCAATGGCTAATTGTGAAAAATTTATGGAACGCTTAGGCTTCAAATCACTTTGTGTGCTTACCCTATCATCAATAGGAACATTGGGCACACTTATACGATGAAAACGAAAATCTTCTAAGCTAAAATAATCAAAAAGTATGGTTTCTTTATCTTTTGGTAGGATAACATAATAAATCATTGATGAACTTTCAGGACTGATAATTCCACTTTCGTAATTTTGTTTAGGATAATCACCTATTTTAAAATCTTTCATATTAGAAATACCTGAACTTAGAGCAAAAACAGCTAAATTATTTTGGGTATCATAATTGGTTATCTTATAATCATCAAGCTTAAAATGTGCAGCGATAACACCGCTAAATAATGGATTTCCACTAAGGAGAATGGCTTGATGGCTAAAGCCCCCGCTCTCTTCGCTTATCTCTCCATTAGGAGTCCCAATAGAAACTTTTAGCTTTGGCACAGTAAAATCTACACTTTTTATTTGTGCATAATAAGTATTATTAAATGTTCCATCATTGTTGAGTTTCCATGGAGAATCTGGATTGATAATATGCACACTACCATTATTGCCTATAAACTCTGTATGTATAGCTCCTTGTAAAGAGCCAAAGGCAACAAGTTTAAATTCTAGCGGAAAAACTTCATTAACATAAAGAGCTCGATTAATAGGGTTAAGGTAAGAGAGATAAAGGTTTTTTGCATGTCCTGTTTCTTCATTTGCAGTATTCAAATTTTCTATAGTAGCAGCATTTGGCTCTGGCAAAGGTGGGGGTATTGTTTGGTGTATGGGTGGGAGTGGTTGAGTGCTGTATTGATTATCCTCTATAATAATCTCCTCTAGTTCAGCACCACTTTCATTTTCCAAACTGTTAAAAATTTCTTCTCGTGTTTTTTGGAGTTTTTCTGCTTCTGTAAGAGCAAGAAGTGGGCAAAAAAATATTATAAATATAAAAACACTTTTCTTTAACAAACAATATCCCTCAACATAGCTAAACCATCAGTACTACCCAATTCTTTTTCTATAGCCCTTTCTGGGTGAGGCATAAGCCCAAAAACATTTTTTTGAATATTACAAATACCAGCTATTGCATCAATAGAGCCATTAAGATTTTTATTATATGTGAGGAGTATTTGCTCATTATCATACATTTTTTTGAGATTTTCATGATCTATAAAATAGCAACCTTGCCCATGTGCTATGGGTAAATGAATATCATTTTGCTCATTATAAGAACGCAAAAAAGAGTTATTGTGTGATATTACCTTTAAAGAACTTAAGGTAGAGATAAACTTATGAGAATGATTAAGCATTAATGCTCCGGGGAGCAAGCCAGATTCTACTAATATTTGAAATCCATTGCATATTCCAAGCACCTTTCCGCCTTTTTGTGCAAAACTCACAACAGCTTTCATAATAGGGGCAAAGCGAGCTATTGCTCCACTGCGAAGATAATCACCATAGCTAAACCCACCGGGTATAATGACTAAAGAGGTATTCTTTGGAAGCTCTTGTTCTTTGAACCATACAAGGCTGTATTGTATATTATAATGCTCTTGAATTTTTTCTAAGGCATAGCAAACATCATATTCACAATTTGTTCCCAAAAATTGCAAAACAGCAACCATGTATTTCATGATATTATCTCATTTCTATAGAAAAATTTTCAATAACATTATTCACTAAAAGTAATTCACATGCTCTTTGCAAATCGCATTCTGCTTCTTGTTTATTTTGAGCATCAATGCTAATAATAAAAATCTTTCCTGCCCTTACATCATTTATATTTTTAAAGTTAAGCGAGCTTAGGGCATTATGTATAGCTTTTCCTTGAGCATCAAGAACACCATTTTTTAAAGTAATAGAAATTATTGCTTCAAATGTCTGCATAAATCCCCCATTATTGCAATATTCGTTTTAAAACTTCCTGATAAGCCATTTTAACATCGCCAAGCCCTTGCCTAAATCGATCTTTATCAAGTTTTTCATTACTCTCTTTATCCCAAAATCTACAGCTATCTGGTGTAATTTCATCAGCAAGAATAATGTTTTGAGCAGAATCCTTACCAAATTCAAGCTTAAAATCAATGAGTTTCAAATTTTTTTGAAGAAAAAATGATTTAAGTGCTGTGTTAATTGCTCTGGCTTGTTTTCGCAATACCTCAAGTTCTTGTACATCTTGCACGCATTGAAGCAATATAGCATGCTCATCATTAATAAGAGGATCGCCTAAGGAATCATTCTTATAATAAAATTCTATCAAAGTCTTATGAAGCACTTGTCCTTCTGGTATCCCTAATCTTTTCGTTAAAGAACCTGTGGCTACATTGCGAACAACTACTTCTATAGGAATAATTTGTACTTTATGGCATAATATCTCATTATCATTGAGCTGGCGGATATAATGTGTTTTAATGCCCTTAGTGTGCAATAACTCAAAAAGGGCAGAAGTTATTTGACAATTTAAAGCACCTTTTTGGCTTTCCTTTCCTCTTTTTTGGGCATTAAATGCTGTTAAATCATCTTTAAAAAATGCTCTAATTTCTTGTGGATTTGTTGTAGAAAAAATTTTTTTACCTTTACCTTCATAAAGTAATTCCATGAATTGCTCCTTATGATTTTTGTGCTGTTTGTTCTGGCTTAATAATAGCCCATGATTTCAATATATCCACAGCACCTTTAAGCTGTATATCATCCATTAAGTTTTCTGTGCTTATTGTGTCCTTCTTATCATTTTCTGCTTGAGAATCCTTTGATTGTGGTGTAACTTTTTCAAGCTCGTTTTCTAAATGTTGTTTTAAATCTGATTCTTTAATGCTAAAACTATCATCTTCCTTAGGTGCTTTACCCGGGTATATAGTAATATCTGGTGTTACCCCTAAAGCCTGTATAGTTCTCCCACTAGGAAGAAAGTATCGTGCTATGGTAAGCCTCAAGCCTTCAGATTTTTCAAGAGGTAAGATAACCTGAACACTCCCTTTACCAAAGCTCTTTTCTCCAACTACAATTGCTCTTTTATGGTCTTGCAATGCTCCAGCAACAATTTCACTTGCACTTGCACTCCCTCCATTAATGAGCACAACCATAGGGATATTTTCATAAGGGCTATTTGCTGTTGCTTTAAATTCAATATTCTCTTCTTTTTCGCGTCCTTTTTGTGAAACAATAACACCATCAGAAAGAAAAATATCAGAAAGATCAACTGCTTGATCAAGCAAGCCACCCGGATTGCTCCTTAAGTCTAGCACAATGCCTTTTACCCATTTATTCGCTTTTTTAAGCTCTTCTTTAACACGGTTGCTCATGTTGCGATTAAAAGAGCTTACCCGTATATATAAAAAATCTGTCTCTTCTATACGCTTTGCTCGCACAGTTTCAATTTTTATAATATCTCTTGCTATGTTAAATACCAAAGGCTTTTGTTCATTTTTGCGAACAATAGTAAGCTGAACTTGTGAATTTGGTTCTCCACGCATTAAATCAACCGCATCATCAATGGCTATATTCAGTGTGCTCTGTTCATTGATTTTAAGAATAATATCCCCGCTTTTTAAGCCTGCTTTTTCCCCGGGGCTCCCATCAATTGGCGAAACAATTGTTAATGCCCCATCTCTTACGCTAATGGTAATTCCAATGCCTCCAAATTCCCCGCTTGTTTGGATTTTCATATCACTAAATTTTCTTGCATCTAAATAAGCAGAATGGGCATCAAGATTGCTCAACATTCCATCTATGGCTTTATCAACAATTTCATTGAAAGTCAATTCATCAACATAGCGCTCTTCAATCATACGCATTACATTACGAAGCTTATTGTAGGCTTCCAAGCGTCCATTGTCATTTTTTTCTTGTTCTGCCAATAATATATTACTTAGAATAAAGACAAATACTATTGATTTTAATATTAATCGCACGATTCTTTCTCCTCATTATTCCATTGTCTTAAAATATTTGAATGCTTTTTGCTCTTTACTGCATAACGGTACATTTTATCTCAAATATGAAAACAATAAGTTAAAACTACTTTCAATCAATGCCTTAATGTGCCTAATGACATAATTCGGCTAGCAAATAAACCCACTAGGGATAATAGCGCTATTTCAAATACCCAAACAGATTGCTTGTGCAAGCTATTAAAATGTGATTGTGCTAAGACATTTTCTCCTTGTTTTTGAAGTTCTACAACAGCTGGGGTGTAGTATAGGGTAAAAAGTAAAATGCTAATAACAGCAATTCCTCCAAAAATAATAAAGCGTTTTTTTGAATGGGTACTTGAATAGGCAAATAATTCATAGAGCGTTACAAAAGCCGCAATAAAAGTGAGTATATACCCCCCTCTTATGAATATTTCTGTCATAATTAAACCTGATTGAAATTGTGAGAGTATGGTTCCATCACTGATATAATTATGAGCATAAAATATCACAGGTGCTACTAGCACACCAAGGCTAATAATAACCCCACACCCAAAAGCCAACATAAAAAGATAAAGAATAGTAATAAACTGTGGTAAAATTTGAGTGATGCGAGAAAACATAAAATTCCTTAAATTATTCTAAGATTTTATTCATAAGAGAGAATATATCAATATTGAGCAAATATTCAATTTCTTCTGTCTTTCCATGTGGTATAAATACATCAGGAAATTCCAAGGAAGTGATATGAATATTTTGTGCTTCTGGGGTGTGCATCTGCCATTCTAAAAGAGCGCTTGCAACCCCTCCTACACAGCTATTGTCGCTTAAAACAAACCATTTTGTGTAATTTTTATTTATCAATGATTCAAGCAATGCACAATCAAGCGGTTTAAGAAAACGCAAATCAACAAGGGCTGGAATATCTTCTCCTTTTTCTTTGAGTGCTTGTATAACCTTATATCCTCTACCTACACCATTTCCATATCCAATAAGTACTTTATTAGTGTTACCTTCTAGTAAGATTTCTCCTTTACCATATACTATGGGGGTAGGATTAAAAACATCATCAGACAGTATAAAACTTTTTCTTGGATATCGAAACGCTATGGGACCTTCATTAAAATTTGAAGCAAAAACAGTCATGCAAGAGAGCATCGCATTACAATAAGGTGCCATAAGAGTAAAATTTGGTACGATTCTTAAAAAAGCTACATCAAAAACACCCTGATGTGTTTCTCCATCTTCTCCAACAATGCCTGCCCTATCTATAGCAAAACGAACAGGAAGGGACATAATGCCAACATCATGGATAATTTGATCAAATGCTCTTTGTAAAAAAGTTGAATAAATAACAACAAAGGGCTTAAGTTTTTCTTTCGCTGCTGCTGCCATAGAGGTTACTCCATGTGCTTCTGCAATAGCCACATCCCAAAAACGATGAGGAAAAGCTTTTATAAGTGTATCTAGCCCTGTTCCACTGGGCATAGCAGCTGTAATACCCACAATATGCTCATCTTTTTGAGCAAGATTGTATAATGTATCTGAAAAAGCTTTTGTAGGGCTTATATGTTGAGTGCTATGGAGTGCTTTGCCGCTATTAATATCAAATGGTGAAACTCCATGCCATATTTCATGCTGCCCTTCAGCAATTTCATACCCCTTTCCTTTAATGGTTTGCGCGTGAATAACGATGGGCTTTTTAAGGTTCTTAGCAATATGGAGCGATTCTATAATTTCTTTTAAATTATGCCCATCAATAGGACCAATATATTCCAAGCCCAACTCTTCAAAAATCAAACCGGGCGTTATTAATTTAAGTGATTCTTCAAAACGCTTAGCAAGATAGGTAGCCCCATCAGGAAGTTTTTTAAATAGAGGTTCGAGTTTTGATTTTACAGTTTGAAAAAAATTGCCCGCTATAGCTTGAGAGAGATATTTACTAATAGCTCCAATAGGTTCAGCAATGCTCATCTCATTATCATTAAGTATGATGATTAAAGGGTATTTTCTATCCCCTAACTCATTGAGTGCTTCATAGCAAAGCCCCGCAGAAAGAGCACCATCGCCTATAAGAACTATAGGGATTTTATGCTCTTTTTTTATAAAAATAGATTTTGCTGCACCTACAGCAAGAGAAATGGAAGTTGAGCTATGCCCAGCTATGAAATAATCATGCAAACTTTCTGAAGGCTTTATAAAACCACTAATACCATTGGTTTGCCTTAAGCCTTCAAAATCTTTCCAACGCCCTGTAAGAAGCTTGTGAGCATAAGCTTGATGGGAAACATCAAATATAAAAGGATTATGCAAAGAATCAAATACATGGTGCATAGCTACAATAAGCTCTGTTGCCCCCAATGTCGAACTTAAATGCCCACCATTTTTAGAAACAACCTCTAATATCCGCTCTCGTATATCTTGGCAGAGCACTATGAGCTCTTCTATGCTTTTATTCTTTATATCTTGAGTGTTAGGATATGTATAGGGAATATTTTTGCTTATATTCACTACTGTCCCCCTTCCAATATGGAACGCTTAAGGTTTTCAAAGCGAGAGGCAATAGTTCCATCAAGGTTTCCACTATCACTAATAACAACAACACCTCCTCGAGCTATTGCCTTATCTGCTTGAAGCTTAACCCTTTCATCGCTATCAAATCGCTTGAGCAACAAGGCATAATCTTGTGGATTGAGCTTAACAAGAATCTTTGTAGCCTCTTTAAGCGTTTCTAAAAGCTTTTTTGATAATGTGAGTGCTATGCTCCCGCTATCAGCAGAAACTTCTTTAGCTATTACTTCTTTAGCTATATCAATGGCAATCAAGCTTAAATCCTTTTCGATGTCTTCTATTTGTTTTTCTACTTTCAATGAAGTCTCTGCAAGGTGTGTAATAGAATCTGCAAATGCTTGAAGCTGTCTATCTATCTCTTCTTGAAGTTGGGCTTTAGCTTTTTCTTCTCCTTCCTTAATGCCTTGAGCCTTAGATTCTTCTTTGGCTTCTCTTAATATTTTTTCCATTTCTTCTTGCTGTCTATCAAGTTGAGATTGTACTGCTTCTAGTGATTTTGCTAAACCATCACTTCTTTCTAAAAGTCTCTCTATGAGCTCTGCCTCAATTCCACTTATAACTTGTGGTGGTGGCACTTGGGCGGCAACTTCTTGTTGAGCTACTTCATCATGTTGTGCTTCTGTATTCTCATGAATAGGCAATGAATCATCTGATGATTCTGTTTTTTGCTGTGATTTTAGCACAGAAACATCTTCAATTTCTAATGCTTTAAATTGATATTTTTTTATATCATGCCGATTATGTTTGTCAATTGCTATGACATTTTCTTGTTGTAAATTATTCAACCATATCCTCTTGTTCACCAATTTGAATCACGCCTTGCTCTGCAAGAGCTTGTACGACTTCTACTATTTTTCTTTGAGCACTTTCTACATCTTTTACGCGTACAGCACCTAAAAATTGCATTTCTTCAATAAACTGCTCGCCCGCTCTTTGGGACATATTGGACATAAACTTTTGTTTCAGTTCTTCAGGTGCAGATTTAAGAGCTAAAGTAAGCTCCTTTTTATCAACAGTTTTAAGAATTTCACGAATAGCAGCATTATCAAGCTTTTCTATATCTTCAAAAGTGAACATCATTTCTTTAATATCATTAGCAAGCTGCTCATCAATTTGCTCGATATAAGCTATGGTTGCTTTTGCTGCCTTTTGTCCTAGTCTGTTAAATACTTCAGCAACAGCTCTAGGTCCTCCAACTTCAACTTTGTAACTTGTGAGTGATTCTAATTTATTTTCAAGCACGGTAGAAACCCTTTTAACAACATTAGGAGAAATATCCCCCAGATTTGCCATACGAATGGCAATTTCTGCTCTTAAATCATCAGTAAAGTAACTCAATGTTTCTGCTGCATTTGTTGGATCCATATGAGCAAGAATAAGAGCGATAGTTTGCGGATGCTCATTAATGATAAAATCTGCAAGTTGCTGAGGACGAATTTTAGAAAGATAAGAAAAGTTTTGTGCTGATTGCATTGATTTTGCTAATTTATCTAAAACTTTTTTAGCTTCCTCTGGACCTAAAACACGATAGAGAATCTCTCTTGCATATTCTAAACCGCCCGCAGCAATATATTGATTTGATTGAAATATAGCATAAAATTCTTCTAAAATAGAAGTAGCTATAGGTTTGTCTATGCCTGTATTTTGGGCAATATATTTTGATATTTCTGTAATGCACTCTAAATCAAGACGAGCAAAAATATCAGCAGCTAAATCATCACCCACTTGCAAGAGGAGTATGGCAATTTTTTCTGCCATACTCATTTCATCATATTGTGCTTGTTGTCGTGGTGTTAATGCCATTATTCCCCCTTATTTTTTTTCTGCTAAAGCCTTACTTTCATCAATGCCAAGCTCATCTCGTACCAAAGCTTGAAATACGCTAGCAACATCATCTGGTCTCTCTTGCAATAACGCCTTGAGCTTTTCAAGTAGTATATCATATTTTACTTCATCTTCATTTAAGCCTGTACTAAGACCAAGCTGGTCTTCAACTTTTTTACGCATTTCATTAAGTTTATTGCGACTGTCTTCATCATCATCTTCAAGTCGTATGAGAGATTCAATCTCTTCATCTTCATCTTCTTGTATTTCAAGCATACGCTCCATAAAAGGAGCAATAACTTTTTTGTAAAATACAAATAAGATAAATGCTACAACAAGATATTTAAACAAAGGAGCAAATGGACCAAGCAGTTTTTGTGCTGCTAAGATAAATCGTTCAAATGCACTTTTCGGTACATACCCTGCTGTTGTGGCATTAAATTCAAAATTGCTCACTGTTACTCTATCATCTCTATCTGCATTAAAACCAATAGCCTGACGAACTTGGTTAGCAATTTGTGCCATGGCATCATCACTCAAAGGTATATACTCAAGCTCCTCCATACCTGCATCATTAATATTAACCCTATAATGCCCATCAACAACAACAGCTGCACTCAAGCGTTTCAAAGTGGCAAATTCACCTTTTATGCTTGCCACCTCTCTATCAATGACATTATTCACTGTGCTTTCTGTTCGCTCATATTTTTCGCGTATATCTTGGTTGTCTAAGCCTTGGACTGGACCAATATTGCTCACTGTTCCAGGTACACCGCCAATTTCTTTTGGCTTGTATCCTTCCCTTTTTTCTTCAATGTTTTGTTCGCTTATTACAAAACTATTTGGACCATAGCTCTCTTTTGTGCTTTGTTTTTGTGAAAAATCAAATTCAGCTGTTACCTGCGCTACCACTCTATCTCGCCCGCCAATGATTGGAGCAAGCACTGTAATAATTTTTTCTTCTAAAGCTCTTTCTTCTGCCCTTTTATGGTTTCTTTGCATGGCAGCTGCCTCTTTTGCCCCTGTTAATCCATCATCTTCGCCTAATGGCTCACCTTCAGCATTAGTAATTTTTACATTATCAGGGGAAAGGCTTGTAACCGCAGCAGCAGTAAGATTTTTAATGCCTATAATTTGTGCTGGTGTCAAAGTCATATTTGGTCTTACATGTAGCACAATAGAGGCAGTAGGTGGAACGGCTTGAGATGTAAAAACCGATTCTTTAGGTTGTGCAATTTTTACTATGGCTTTTTCTACAGGATTAAGGCTTTCTATTGTACGCGTAAGCTCCCCTTCTGTAGCTCTTAAGAGTTTGACTTTTTGATCAAAATCTGTTTCTCCAAATTGGGGGGTGTTAAATATTTCAAAACCAACTTTAGAGCTTTTAGGAATACCATTGCCAGCCAATATAATTCTTTGCTGATAAACTTGTTCAGCAGGTATGGCAATAGTGTTTTCCTTGGGTATTTCATAAGGAATTTGATTTTGTTGCAAATGCTGTAATACTAAAGCAGAATCTTGAGGAGAAAGCCCTTCAAAAAGCGTCATATATCCTGATGAAGTTTGTTGCGATGGTTTTCCGCTATAAACAAGTAAAAATGCTATAAAAATAGCTAAGGCAACTACTGTTCCTAAGATGGTAAGCTTTTGCCGTAAGTTAAGCTTTCTATATACGATTTGAATCTGTTTAAAAATTGCCTTGAAATCCATTGTGTCCCCTAGTTATGTTAATATGTTTCATAAAATTCTTTTAATAGTAACAAGAGCCTTTTATTATGCTCTTGTGTGCCTATAGTAATACGAATAGCATTAATATTATATGAAGCAAGGTTGCGGACAATTACACCTTGCGATAAAAGCCATTCAGAAAGTGTTGTGCTATTAACTTTGCCAAGTTTCATAGTTATGAAATTCGCATAAGAAGGTATATATTCTATACCTCTTTCTTGACAAAAGTCTTCATAACAACCCATTTGTTCAAAACAGTTTTTAAGAGAATATTCTATAAAATCTTGTTCTTTAAGAGCTTGGTTAGCAGCAACAAGAGAAAGTGTAGTTACATTAAATGGTGGTCGCAATTTATATAAATACTTAATAATCTCTTTTTGTGCAATTCCATAGCCTATACGCATGCCTCCTAACCCATAGACTTTGGAAAATGTACCAAGATAGAGTATATTTGGAAATTGCTTGATTATTTCTGTTGGAACAATCTTCATCTTTCTGTCTTTAAAGGCGGCATATTCTTGATACGCCCCATCAATAACTACTAAAACTTCCGAATCTATCTCTTGAAGAAATTGCACAATGTCATTAACTTCTAATGCTTCTCCTAGTGGGTTATTAGGAGAGCAAATAAATATAACTTTAGGATTATGCTTTTTATAGAGTGCTTTAAATTCATCAAGATTATGTTGTTCATTTTGTGTGCGTACAATGTTCGCCCCTATAGCCCTACCATAAATTTCATACATGGCAAAAGTAATTCCAGCCATAAGAATACTATCGTTTTTCTTGCATTTTGCACGAATAGCGAGATCTATCACTTGGTCGCTACCAGCTCCAATAATAATTTCTTCAGGAACTACATGAAAATGCTCTGCCAAACTTTTTTTGAGTTCATACATAGAATCATCTGGATAAAAATGTACATGCGTAAGAGCATGGAGCATACAATCTCTGACTTTTTGGGCTGTACCATAAGGGTTTTCATTGCTTGCAAGCTTAATGACTTCATGAGCTTTTAAACAATATTCTCTCACTACAAGTTCTATGGGCTTTCCTGCTTCATATACCTGCAATAAATCTAATGCTTCATTAAATTTCATTAACTCTGCTCCACATCAATCCCAATAATTTTAAGCATAAAACTTTTTGACGATTTAATTATAAACGATAATCCCTAAAATTTGCCCTAAATTTTGCAAATTCAAGTAAAACATCAAAACAGAGTTGCTACAATACACAAATAAGATACAATGAGTTACAAAAAGGGATATTATGAAGAATATTTTTAGAGAATATGATATTAGGGGTATTTATCCTGATGAGCTTCAAAAACATTATGTGCAAGCCATTGGTTTTTTACTCGGAGAAACTATAAGGGAATATTTTCAAGAGCCTAAAACAGTGGCTATTGGCTATGACGCAAGAGTGCATTCACAAACGCTTTTTATATGGCTTGCAGAAGGTTTTGCAAAAGCAGGTATAACAGTTATTGATATAGGGTTAGTACCAACTCCTGTGAGCTATTTTACAAGTTTTTGTGATAAAAATTATAAAATAGGCATGTCTGTTATGATTACAGGCTCACATAATCCTAAAGAATATAATGGTTTCAAAATTACTCTTGATAAAAATCCATTTTTTGGAGATTCTATTTATAAGCTTGGAGCAGAAGTAGCAAAAATATCTGAAGCACAAGTAGCAACACATTCTACACCAAATATTATCAAATGCGATTTTTTATCGCAATATATTGATTATCTTAGTGATTCATTTAAACATTTAAAGAATTTCAAGCTTCCTTTAAGTATTGATTGTGGCAATGGGGTTGCTGGGGTGGCGTTGATTCCTATTCTTGAACGATTAGGGATAAAATATGAAGGATTATATACTGAACCTAATGGAACATTCCCGCACCATCATCCAGACCCAACAGAAGAAAAAAATATCCAAGAAATTAAGCACAAAGTTGCCCAAAAAGGCGGCATAGGCTTTGCCTTTGATGGTGATGGTGATAGAATTGCAGTTATTACTCCAAAAAGAGTACTCAAGGGCGATGAATTAGCCATAATTTTTGCTCAAAACATCTCATCTCCTATTGTTGTGGGTGAGGTTAAATGCTCTATGAATATGTATAATATAATTAATACAATAGGTAAAGCATATATGAGCAAAACTGGACATAGCAATATTAAAATGAAAATAAAAGAGCTTAATGCTTCTTTGGGTGCAGAGGTAAGCGGGCATTTATTTTTTAATGATAACTATTTTGGTTATGATGATGCTATTTATGCTGCATGTAGAGTGCTTGAGCTTATTTATAGAGGTGTAGATTTAGACAGAGTAATTGATGAATTACCCTTATTATATTCAACCGATGAGCTTAAAATTAAAACTTCAGAAGAAAAAAAATTTGCTATTATTGCTGCCTTTGAAAAATGCCTTCAAAACCCCCCTGCTTATTTCCCTGCTATCAATAATATTATCAATATTGATGGTATTCGCATTGAATTTGATGATGGATGGGCTCTTATTCGGGCAAGCAATACCACGCCAATGCTTGTTACGCGTTTTGAATCAACCAAAAAAGAAAACTTAGCCATATATCAAAAAGCACTGCATACTTTGCTAGAAGAAATATTGAAAGCATTATGATGGAAGAAACAATCATTTTAAAAAGCCCTTGTGATATGCATGTCCATTTGCGTGATGGTTTCATGCTTAAGCAAGTGCTACCTTATACAGTTGCTCAATTTGCATCGGCTGTAGTTATGCCTAATTTAATCCCCCCTATAAGAACTACTGATGATGCCATAAAATACCGACAGTGCATTATGCAGCAAGATTTTCATGAGGATTTTTTACCCTTAATAACACTTTTTTTTCATCATGGAATAACTAAAGAATGTATAAGGGATTTGAAAAAAAATAATGTAAATATTCTTAAACTCTATCCTCAAGGCATGACAACTAATAGTGAAAATGGAATAGCTAATTTGCTATGCCCTGAAAGTTTAAAAATTTTTGAAATAATGCAAGAAGAAGATATGATTTTATGCATACATGGCGAAACAGATGGCTTTGTATTGGAAAGAGAATACAAATTTCTTGCTGTGCTTGAGGAAATTGCTCGCATGTTCCCGATGCTTCGTTTGGTTTTAGAGCATGTAAGTGATTGCCGTTCTATTGAATTGATAGAAAAATATGATAATCTTTTTGGTACAATTACTCTGCATCACCTCCTTTTTACACTCGATGACCTCTTAGGGCATACATTAAGACCACATTTATTTTGCAAGCCATGCTTAAAACTTCCAAGAGATCAAGAAGCATTGCAAAAAGCCGCCCTCAAAGCCCATGCAAAATTTTCATTTGGGAGCGATTCTGCTCCACATATGAAGAAGCATAAAGAATGCTCACAATGCGGAGCAGGAGTATTTAGCACACCTGTGCTCTTGCCAAGTCTTGTTGCCTTTTTTGAACATCATGATGCCTTGGAATCCTTGCAGGCTTTTGTGAGCGATAATGCGATAAAAAACTATCGCTTCATGCCTCCAGAGCGAACTATTATTTTAAAAAAGAAGCCATTTAGGGTAGCAGAAGAATATCAAGGAGTAGTTAGCCTTTTTGCTGGAGAAGTTCTTGAATGGTCATTACAAAAATCAGATACTTAATTTAACACCTATGCCCAAACGCCTAGAAAATTGCTCATAGTCAATAAGGCTTTCTCCATAGCCTATAAGATATTGCATATACAAATAAAAGCTATTATTCAAAAGATATGAATAATCAATAATTACCCTCCCTTTATATGTGGAAGTATTTCCTCTAAGCTGTGTGCTGATAAGATGGCGGTTAAATTGTTGGCTTAAAATAATTTCCCCATATCCAGTATATTGCATAATATTTGGGTTATCATCTCCTCTTGCATCATGAGAGTCACTCTTTGGCGGTTCTGAAAATCTACGCCATAAATGAATTTCAAGTACAGCATTTCCCAATACATAGGTAAAGGCAAGTGCGATTCTATCCCAACTTCGAGAGTTTTGCACACCTCCACCATTACTTTCATGTATGTAGCCTATTTGTGCATACTTAAGATGTCCAATATAGTATCTTAATGGTGTTATGGCAAAATCAAAATCATATCGCATAAATAGTTCTGGCTGGTAGTTATTTTCTCTAAAATTGCGTGAAGCATTGATATTGTAGAGTTGCCAAAAAGAGCGTTGCGAATAGGCAAAATATATATCAAGTGGTAAAGATTGTATTTTTTTTATTAATGGAGCTTTAAAGCTTATCTGAAATTTAGCCTCCATTCTTTTTTTATCTTTTGTTGCTTTGTTAAAAGAGTAGTTGATAGGCAGGAAATAATTGGTATAATAAGGTGTAATTTCTAATGAATTAATAAATGTATTTTTTGGCAAAGGGATATTATAGTTACCATTAATTAAAGAATCCTTATTTTCTTGAGGTATTTTTAAGGGTAGCTCTTTATCTGGGTTCAAAAGAGATTGTTCGAGCTTTTTATGTGTTTCCACTGGTGGAATGTAGCCATCAAAGATGACATTTGAAAAAATATAAGTAGGCATTACCCATAATATAGGTAAAGATAAACAATGTTTCATGTATAACCTTGCTTAAAATACATTATTATACTGAAAATTAATTATAATACATGAGAATTTTAGAGATAATTGCGTAAATAAATTATGGAGGATAAAATATGTGTGGTATTGTCGGATATATTGGAACAAGAGAAAAGAAATCTTTATTGTTACATGGATTAAAAGAACTAGAATACAGAGGCTATGATTCTGCAGGACTAGCTGTATTAGAGCAAGAAGAGCTCCATGTATTTCGAGCTACAGGGAAGTTAAAAAACTTAGAGCATGCGTGTAAAGATTTTGTTTCTGAAGGTTTTGGGGTAGCTATTGGGCATACAAGATGGGCTACACACGGGAAACCAACAGAAATAAATGCACATCCCCATACAGCCACATTTTCAAGCGTAATTCATAATGGCATTATAGAAAATTATCAAGAGATTAAACAAAACCTTATGGATAAAAATGTTGTCTTTTGCTCCCAAACAGATACTGAAGTTATTGTTCATTTATTTGAAGAAAATCTCAAAGAAACATCTCATACACTTGAAGCCTTTAAAAAAACAATTCATTCACTTAAAGGAGCATATGCCATTTTACTTATTACCCAAGAAGCTCCTAAAGGTATTTATTATGCAAAACAAGGCTCACCTTTAGTTATCGGACAAGGACCTGATGGTATTTATTTTTCATCATCTGATGCTCCCTTAATTGGCTATGCCACTCATGTATGCTACCTTGAAGATGGAGCTATAGGCTTTATGGATAATGATTCATTTTCTAGCCTCTCTGATATAAAAACCTTAAACTCTAATCGCTTATATGCACAAAAAGAAGGCTTTCGCTATTTTATGGAAAAAGAAATTTATGAACAACATAAAGTGCTCCTAGAAACTATGATGGGCAGAATGGATGAAGAAGAGGTTTATTTTGAAGAAATAAATGATGATTTCTTCACCGATATACAAAGGATTACCATTTGTGCTTGTGGCACGAGTTATCACGCAGCCTTATCGGCAAGCTATCTTTTTGAACGCATTGCAAAAATTAAATGCAATGTAGCCATTGCTAGCGAGTGGCGCTATAAAGAACCTATTGTAGAACATGATGAACTTTTTATTGTGGTAAGCCAAAGTGGAGAAACAGCAGATACATTAGAAGCATTAAAAAATATTAAAACTCAAGGGCTAAAGACCCTTGCCATTTGCAATGTTGATAATAGCTCAATTGTAAGAGAAGCAGATACAACTCTTTTAACAAGAGCAGGAATTGAGAAAGGTGTAGCAAGCACAAAGGCTTTTGCGACACAAATGATGGTACTATGGATGCTTGCTCTATATATTGGGCAAAAAAAAGAAACAATAAGCAAAGAAGAGAGCAAAAAAGAACGAGCAATAATGCTTAGAGCCATTGAAGCAGCAAAAGTTTTACCCCAAACTCACGAGAAAATCAGGCGTTTAAGCAAGCGCTATTTGCATGGGCATGGGTTTTTCTTTATTGGGCGAGATATTTTTTATCCATTAGCATTAGAAGGTGCTTTAAAGCTCAAAGAAATCAGCTATCTTCATGCTGAAGGTTATCCTAGTGGGGATATGAAACATGGACCAATAGCCCTTGCTGATAGCAATCTTTTTACTATAGCTCTTATGCCTAGAAATTTGCTCTATGATAAAGTCAAGAGCAATGTTGAAGAGCTAGCAGCTAGAGATGCAACCATTTGTGCTATCAGCTCATTAGAATTAGAGGTTGCTGATGATATAATTATACTTAAAGAACATTCAAGCTATATGGAAGAGTTTTTTGAGATGATGGTTGTTTTACAGCTTTTTGCATTAGAAGTATCCATTCGCTTAGGCAATGATGTAGATATGCCAAGAAATCTTGCCAAAAGTGTTACTGTAGAATAGGAAGTATATATGTTTAAGAGAATGCGTTTAAAGATTCTTATTATTCTTGCCTTGTCGCTTACTCTTTTTTCTTCTATTGTAGTTTTTATTGCTGGGTTAAGCATTCGAGATTTAAGCATACAAAAAGCACAAGAAGATGCTCACATAGCTTTTTTTGCTATACGACTACAAAAAGAAGACTTTTATGAACACGCTAATGATAATGCCCTTAAAGAATATTTAAATGAATTTCTTAAATATTATCAAGTTGATAATATTTGGCTCTCTAACAAAGATAATACCAATCCTTATATCCAATCTGTTTTTAAGAATAAAAAAGAAAGCATGGAAATCATTGAAAATATTCGTGAATTTATTATTTACACCCATATTCCCTATATTGAAAATGATGAGGTAGTAGGGGTTGTTTCTATTGCCGTTAATGCGATTCAAGAACGACATCAATGGTTGCACATTATGTTATGGGTGCTTGTTTGTGTAGTTATTTTTATTTTTTTAAAGGCATGGATACTCAAAAGGATTTTTGAACCATATTTGCTTTTTTATCGTAGCCTCTATAAAGTAATGCTTGATATTGAAAAAGGTAACTTCGAGCAACACATTAATACAAACTTGCAAGATGAAGTGCATGATATTGCCTCATGGATTAATAGAGCTAATAAAAAAATTGATTTAATCATAAAGGGCATTGAATCAAAAATATCTCTCCTCATGGATTATCAAAAGGAACGCTATGACCATAGCCCATTTATTCGGATACAAGAAGCGATTAATGAACTAGTTGATATTTATCAATTTAAACAAAAATTAGAAAACTGTGAAAATCTTGAGAATATAGAACAGCTTGTTATTGGTCTCTTTAACCAACTTGACTTGCCAGATGTTATTATAGTTGAAATGGTAGATTTCAAAGAACGAATAATATACCCTGATGATCCTTTAGCATTCAGACGCTATATGCATACCATAACAACAAATAATTTAGAGAGCCTTAAAAATGCACCAACAGAACAAAGCGAGATGGAATTAAAAAACGAGTTTATCCCTATTAGCATTGATAATAAAAATGGTTTATTTGTTGTCTTTTGTATCTCAAGTAACATTCATTGGCATTTTTTATTTGCACTCAAAGAATACCGTAGAATAAGTAAGCGTATTATTCCACTTCTAAGTAATTATTTTGATATTATTCGTACAACTCTGCAAAGTCGTTATTTATTTGATTTATTGAGAGAAAATTCACAAAAAGACCCATTAACAAAGTTAAATAATAGAGGCTTTTTAGAGGAATTTAGTAAAAATGTTACTTTTCAAGCAAAGCATATTAGTATAGATTATGCCATTTTAATGGTTGATATTGACTTCTTTAAAAGAGTAAATGATAACTATGGACATAATATTGGGGATTATGTATTATGCGAATTAGCAAGAGTTTTCAAGCAAGAGATTCGCAAAAGCGATCTCGCTGTTCGTTATGGTGGTGAAGAATTTTTAGTACTGCTTTTAAGCTGTGAGCAAGAAGGAGCTATTGCCGTTGGAACTAAGATTAAAGAATGCTTTGAACATATCGTATTTGAAAGTGATTTAGGGGACACATTTTCTTGCACCTTAAGCATTGGCGTTTCTCTATTCCCACATGATGCAAATAGTGTTTCTTTGGCTATTAAATATGCCGATATAGCTTTATACCAAGCAAAGAATAGGGGAAGAAATCAGATTATTTGTTTTTCTCAAGATATGCTACCTAAAGATTTCAATCCATCAAAAATATAAACATGAAAAATAAAGAAAACTCTATGATAGAAATAAATAATGTAAGCAAATATTATGATGGTCAAAAAGTCCTTGATTCTGTCTCATTAAATATTAAAAGAGGTGAAATATTTGGACTTGTTGGGCATAGTGGTGCAGGCAAATCAACTCTATTACGCACAATCAATGCCCTAGAAGATTTTGATGAAGGAGAAATATTTGTTGATAATGAAAGCATCAAAGTTATTTCTCGAAAAAATCTCCGAAAGTTGCGAAGAGATGTGGGCATGATTTTCCAACATTTTGCTTTGCTTACACGAAAAAATGTTTTTGAAAATATTGCCCTGCCTTTAGAGTGCTGGGGATATTCTAAGCAAGAAATAAAAAAAAGGGTTTTAGAATTGCTCAATGTTGTTGGTTTAGAATCCAAAAGAGAAAGCTATCCTAGCTCTTTAAGTGGGGGGCAAAAACAAAGAGTAGCTATTGCCCGCTCTTTAGCCCTAAAACCTAAAATTATTTTAAGCGATGAATCAACAAGTGCATTAGATCCATTAACAACCCTTTCCATCTTAGATCTCTTAGCAAAAATTAATCAAGAATTTAATGTAAGTATTGTGCTTGTAACGCATGAGATGGAAGTAGTCAAAAGAATTTGTCATAGTGCAGCTTTCTTAGAAGCTGGAAAAGTCTTATATTGCGGTAATATAGAAGAGGTTTTTTTATCCCCCAATGAACATGTGAAAATATTTCTAGGTGAAAGCCATAACTATAAACAAAAAGGCATTGGTGTAAAAATTTATTTTCCCAAGGCAATTTCTCAAGAGGCTATCTTAACACAAATGTCGCAACATATTCAGGTGGATTTTTCCATCATTGGAGGCAAATTAGAATATTTTGGTAATGATATTATGGGTTTTTTAGTCATTGATGTGGAGCAATCATATCTTGATGCTGTTTTAGAATATCTTACAAAGCGAAAAACACGATGGGAAGTACTTTATGTTTGAATGGATAGAAAATAAAAATATACGCATTTTAACCCAAGCAACAATAGAAACGCTTTATATGAGTACATTAAGTACTTTTTTTGCCTTTGTGGGTGGGCTTTTCTTAGCCCTTTTGCTTATTTTGAGTGCAAAAGATTCGTTGCATCCCATGCCAATATTTTATAAAATGCTTGATGTAAGCATTAATATTCTTCGCTCTTTTCCTTTTTTGATTCTTATTATCATTCTTTTTCCCTTAACAAAAATAATTGTTGGGCAAAGCACAGGTTCTTCAGCAATGATTGTACCTTTAAGCATAGGCATGGCTCCTTTTGTAGCACGAATTATTGAAAACGCTTTCAGAGAAGTGGATAAAAATGTTATAGAAGCAGCAAAAAGTTTTGGAGCAAGCGATTTTCAAATATTATTCAAAATCATGTTTATTGAGGCATTGCCATCCATTTTTTCTGGAATGGTACTTGTTTTTATTATGGCTATTGGTTTTTCTGCTATGGCAGGAGCTGTTGGCGGCGGGGGCTTGGGAGATGTGGCTATTAAATATGGGTATTATCGCTTTCAAGTTGATGTGCTTGTTTATACAGTTATTATTCTGATTGTACTTGTTCAGCTTATTCAAAGCTTAGGCGATATGATTTATAAAAAAATGAAAAAATAAGCACAACCCTCAATTATACTATACCCAAACCTCAAAACTCAAACAAGCAATAAACCTTAGAGTCCAAAAATTCAAATAACAGAATAAACCTTAAAGAACTTACTTAACTTCACTATATAAAGTTATATT
>JARHYY010000018.1 GCA_029258405.1 Helicobacteraceae bacterium
GGGAATGGCTATCTAGCATAAGCTTTTCTTGCTTTTTTGCTTCTTGTAATTGCTCATATCGCAATTTTGTAAAATAATATTTTTGCTCTACCATTTCTAAGCCATTATCTCTTGCTAATTTATCTGCCCCTTCACCAGCTACAAGTGTATGCCATGTTTTTTCCATAACAAGTCTAGCACCTTTTATAGGGTTTTTAATATGCCTGCTCATAGCAATTGCACCGGCTTTTTTGGTTTTGCCATCCATTAATGATGCATCAAGCTCATTAAAGCCATCTGCTGTAAATACAGCACCTTTTCCAGCATTAAATTCAGGTGAATCTTCCATAACCATAATAGCAGCTATAACAGCATCAATAGAACTACCACCTTTTGTTAATACACTTTGTCCAGCTAAAAGCGATTTTTCCATAACTTTTTGTCTGATTGCAAATTCTTCTTTTGTTAATCCAAGTTTGCTTGTGCCACCATGTATTACAATGATAGGTTTTTTTGTGTCATTCTTTTTTGTATCTGCAAATGCTACATTTGAGCTTAATGTTAAACCGCTGGCTATAAAAGTAACATTCTTGATAAAATTTCTTCGCTCCATAGAATCTCCTTATCTTGTATTATGCACAAAGAGCATTTATAAGTTTAATAAGTTTAATATTAAGATACTTTTAAATACTTAGATACAATTAGAGGCTATGCAATTATTTTTTTGTATGAATATTTTGTTTGGTATGAGTAAAATATTATTATTATTTTATTATAATGCTCTATAATATTATATAAAATATTTTTGTAAGCTCTATTACAAGGAATGCCATGATATTGCAAGTCCTCTATCTTATTGCTATTGTTTCAGAAGCAATTACAGGGGCTTTAAGTGCAGGTAAGCATCGTATGGATTTATTTGGTGTTTTACTCATATCATTAGTTACTGCTATTGGTGGGGGAACTATTCGTGATATTGTACTTGATATGCACCCTATGACTTGGGTGCAGCATCCAGAATATGTACTTATGCTCTGTTTTTTTAGTATGCTTACAGTAATGATTCCTTACTTTTTTGCACATTTTGATAGACTTTTTTTATTGCTTGATGCTTTAGGGCTCATATCTTTTAGTATTATTGGGGTTAATAAGGCATTTACGCATGATTTTGGTTTTGTGGTATGTGTTATTGCAGGGGTTATGACTGGTGTTTCAGGCGGGATATTAAGAGATATATTATGCAATAAAATACCACTAGTATTCCAAAAAGAGCTCTATGCAAGCATATCTATTGTAGCATGTATTTTGTATTATATTTTATGTGTTTATACAGAACTTCCTAATATCATAGCTGTTCTTAGCACTTTAATTTTTGGCTTTGGTTTTCGTGTGCTTGCTATACACTATAAATTAAGCCTGCCTATTTTTATCTTTGATGAAGAAAAAATGAAAAAACATAATAACAAAGAAAATAAAAGATGAGTTTTTATTATAATCACTATCTATTTATAGATAAAAAGCCATCTTTGCTAAAATTACAATAAAAAATCCAAGAATTAATGCTAGTGGATGAATGATATTTGCCAACGGATTTTTAAGCTTTAAAAATTTACAACTTAGTGAAATGATTACCATAACAACAATACATAGAGCAAGAAATACTTTAATCATAAGTAATATTTGCAATGTGCTCTCAAAGATGCCTTGTGTGCTTCCTATATATCGGCTTATCATAGCCCCACCACTAAGAATTAAGAGCAATAGGCATAAAGGCATAATCTTAACCCCTCGTTTTACTATAATGCCAAATACCTTGTTTGCTATATCATCACCTAAGGCTTTGCGTAATGGCGTAAGCAAGATAACATCAGTAAAAATATATCCTAAAAATATAATAGCACATATCAAATGAATAGTTAAAAAATATGGATATAATGCTTCCATAAAACAGCTCCTTTTAAATTTTTATAATTATATTGAAAAATATATTTACAAAAATTGATAATTGTTAAGTTTTAATCAATATGTTTATTGCACAATCTAATATAAATTCAGATTTTTATCACAATAGTTTTTATTTATCCTAAGGGTAGGGATTTAAGGTACTATTTATACCATTTTGGTTGTTGTGCTAAGGCATCTGCCCCATCAAACATACCTCCCATATCTGTTACATTTGAAGTATCCCAAGAATCTAAAGACTGATTAAAACTACTTGCCCCATCAAACATACCCCTCATATACATTACCCTTGATATATCCCAAGAATCTAAAGGCTGATTAAAATTGCTTGCCCCTGCAAACATCCATTCCATATCTGTTACATTTGATATATCCCAAGAATCTAAAGGCTGATTAAAATTGCTTGCCCCATCAAACATATGCCCCATATCTACTACATGTGATACATCCCAAGAATCTAAAGGCTGATTAAAATTACTTGCATTATGGAACATATGATTCATATTAACCACATTTGACACATTCCATGAATTTAAAGATTGATTAAAGCTCTCTGTGCAATAAAACATCCATTCCATATCTGTTACATTTGAGGTATCCCAAGAATCTAAAGGCTGATTAAAGCTGTTTGCCCCCCAAAACATACCCCTCATATCCGTTACCCTTGATACATTCCAAGAATTTATATTTTGATTAAATTTTTTTGCACTTCTAAACATCCACCCCATATCTGTTACCCTTGATACATCCCAAGAATGGAGTGGCTGATTAAAGCTTTTTGCATTGAGAAACATACCTTTCATATCTGTTACCCTTGAAGTATCCCAAGAATCTAAAGGCTGATTAAAGTTCTCTGCATTGAGAAACATACCTTTCATATCTACTACATTTGATACATCCCAAGAATCTAAAGGCTGATTAAAGCTCTCTGCGAAATAAAACATCCACTTCATATCTACTACATTTGATACATCCCAAGAATCTAAAGGCTGATTAAAATTGCTTGCACTATTAAACATCCACCCCATATCTGTTACCCTTGAGGTATCCCATTTTTCTATACCGCTAAAATCTTTTCGTTTAGAATCCTTGAATAAATTACTCATATCGGTTATAAGGCTTGTATCTATATCACCAAGATAGAGCGATTCATCATCTACAAGGCTTTTGAGTTCCTCTTTTGTTTTTGGTTTGTATTGCATATTGAGCCTTTTAATTTTAAAGTAAAATTTAATTATAGTATATTTATTATAAAAGAATTATATTGGAATGTGGTATTTTTTTGGTTAAGATATTTTAAGATATAATATATTAAAAATAACAAGGAGTGGTATGGATAGGCTGCAAGAGCTTGAGTATCAGAGCATTTTTATTCTAAGAGAAGCGTACCGTTCATTCAAGAATATAGCGATGCTTTGGAGCATTGGGAAAGATTCTACTGTATTGCTTTGGTTGGCAAAAAAGGCTTTTTTTGGGCATGTACCTTTTGAGCTTATTCATATTGATACTGCTTATAAAGTGCCTGAAATGATTGCATATCGTGATAGGATAGCAAAAGAGCTTGGTTTGAGATTAGTGGTTGGGCAAAATAAAGAAGCACTTGATAATAAAGAAACCTTTCCTGATGGTAATGTTGATAGAATTACATGTTGTAAAAATCTTAAGGCTACGCCTCTTAACCATACTTTAGATGGTACATGGCAGAGAATGGTATATGATCCAAAAAGTGATACTTGGAGCAAGGTAGAACAAGCAGAGCCTTATAATGCGGTTATTGTTGGGGTGAGAAGCGATGAAGAGGGGAGCAGGAGCAAGGAAAGAGTTTTTTCTGCACGAGATTCTAAGAATGAATGGGACGCTTCAAGCCAGCCTCCAGAATTGTGGAATTTGTATAAAACAGAATTTGCCCCTAAAACTCATGTTCGTGTGCATCCCTTGCTTGAATGGACAGAGCTTAATATTTGGGAATATATCCAAAGAGAGCATATACCTGTTATTCCTATTTATTTTAATCAGGGTGATGGTGTAAGATATAGATCTCTTGGTTGCTATCCATGTACATCGCCCATACAATCAGAGGCTACTAATCCACAAGAGATTATTACAGAGCTTGTAAGTGGAAAATTTAAAGATATAGCTGAACGAAGTGGTCGCGCACAGGACAAAGAAGGAGGAGGAACATTGGAAGCATTAAGAAAAGAAGGGTATATGTAATAAAGGATATTTGATGAAAATAGCTATAATGTGTGATTCTCCTTTGTTGGGACGATGTTTAGAATATTATCTTAAGGATTTTATTGTGGGTTATAGGCAATGTGATTTTGTGATTGCTGATAAAGAGATAGATGTTGCTAAGCCTCTTTGTCTTATAAGCATCGATGAAAAAAAAGCAGCTATTATAAAGCCTTTTACAAGAACGCAACTTCTTGTTGGGGTGCAGAAGTTTTTTAAGTCATTACGCATTAAACCAAGCCTTAAAGATATAGATGAAACGCATAAAGATTATGAGCTTAAGTTAAAAATAGATCATGTAATGAGCAATTTTGCAGATGAACTATATTGGACTATTAGCGAACATTATGAAAAATATGAATACTAAATCTCACATTTTTATTCTTCGTATTTTAGGCGGGAGGTTAAAGGGCAGGGGTATTAAGATGGTGCCTCAAGAGTATTTGCGTCCGAGTAAAACTATTATTCGGGAGTCATTTTTTGGGCGTATGCATGCTGAAATTGAAGGAAAAACCTTTTTTGAGCTTTTTGCAGGGAGCGGTTCCATGGGCTTTGAAGCATTAAGCAGGGGGGCTAGGCATATTATATTTACAGAACATAATAAAGCCATTTTTCAGCAATTGCATAAGAATTGCCTTTCTTTAGATGTGCTTAATGATGTAGAGCTTTATTATGATGATGTCTTTAGTGTGTTTGGTGAGATTATATTGCGGCATAGTGATTTGATTTTGTATATAGATCCTCCTTTTCCAAACAGTATGCAAACTTTATATGAAAAATGCTTTAGCATGCTTCAGTCTTATGAGCTTAAGCAGGTGCATTGCATTGTTTTTGAGGCAATGAGCTCTGTGCATATGCCCACAGATATGGCAGGTTTTTCTTTGGAGCTTAGTCGTCAGTTTGGCAAGAGTACCTTGCATTATTATAGACGCTGATGCAAAAACAACCTGCTTATTATCAGCTTATTCGTAAGCTTGATTTAGATACTTATTTAGAGCAATTTCAGGCATTTCTGGCACGACCAAAACCTATTTATTTAGAAGGTGATATTGCTCATTATGTTGCATTGCTTAAAGATTTAGAGCATATAGAATTTACCCCGCCATTAGTTATAGAAGATGTGCAAAAAGATATTGTGCATCTTAAAAAAAGAGGCTTTTTGCATAAAAAGGAAATTTTTGAATGGGTAAAACTGTTGCGGTACATGCTCTATGTGAAAACATTGCAACAAGAGGGCAAAATATTTGAATGGACAAATAAAATAATTTTTCCTCCGAAAATCTTGGAGCTAGAATCGCAATTTTGTGATAAGGGAGAGTTCAAAAAAGGTATTGATAATGAATTAGACAGCCTTTATATTGCTCTTAGAGAAACCAAACAAGAGCAACAAAAAATGCTTTATAATATTGTGCATAGCCATTCTTTGCGTACTTATTTGGTTGATGAGCAGCTTCATCTTATTGATGAGCAGCAGACTCTTTTGGTGAGGGCAGGGTTTAATCATGTGTTAAAAGCAGAGATTGTTGGGCGAAGTGCAGCTGGTTTTTTCTATGTTGTACCCCATTGTGCTTTGAAGATAAGAGAAAAAATCGATGATATTCAAAAAAAAATAACTTTCAAAGAATATCAACTTTGCTTAAATATTTCTCAAATAATGGCTAAGCATATTGCTTTTTTGGGTTATATTAATAAGGAATTTGATAAGTTTGATCATTTGCAAGCTCGTGTGCGATTTGCAAAGAGCAATAACTTGATATTTATACAACAAAGCTCACATAGCAATATTGTTTTACATCAATTTTCACACCCTGCTTTAAAAAACCCAAAGCCTATTGATATTGATTTTTCTAAACCTATTTTGCTCATTACTGGAGTGAATGCAGGCGGAAAAACAATGCTTTTGAAGTCTCTTTTGAGTGCAGCATTTTTAGTGCGCTATTTGTTGCCCATTTCTGCTGCCCAAAAGACAAGTGTTGGACGGTTTAAACGCATTGAAGCAATTTTTGATGATCCTCAAGATGTTAAGAATGATATTTCTACATTTGCAGGGAGAATGCTCCATTTTAGTACACTTTTTCAGCATACAGAAGCTTTGATTGGTGTTGATGAAATTGAGCTTGGCACAGATAGCGATGAAGCGGCAAGCCTTTTTAAAGTTATGCTAGAGCGATTGCTCCTTAATAAAAATAAGATTGTGCTTACCACGCATCATAAGCGATTAGCTGCTCTTATGAGCAAGAATCCTGCATTAGAGCTTATTGCAGCTTTATATGATGAAAAAAAACAATATCCTCTTTTTAGCTTTTTGCGTGGAACTATTGGCAAAAGCTATGCCTTTGAAACAGCGTTGCGATATAATATCCCTGCTGATATAGTGAAAGAGGCAAAAAATATTTATGGAGAAGATAAGGAAAAGCTCAATGAGCTTATTGAAAAAAGTGCTCAACTTGAATTAGAATTACAACAAGAAAAAGAAAAATTGCATAATGAAATTGAAAAAGTTCAACAAAAAAAGGCATTCTTACAAGAGAGTATTTTAAGAAACAATGAGCAATTTAAGCAACAAATGTTTATTCTTGAAAGAGAATATCAAGAGGCTATTAAAATTGCTAAAGAAGCTGCAAAAAAAGATTCTCAATCATTAATACATCAAAGTATGCTCAAGTCGCATAAGATTATCCAAAACTTGAAAGATAACCAAAAAGAAATGCGTATTCAGTCTCAAAAGCAATTTAATATAGGCGATAGGGTAAAGAGCAAAAATCATAGAGGCAAAGTTATTGCTATCAAAGATAAAAAGGCTGTTGTAGAGCTTGATACAGGGATAAAGATACATTTTAGCTTTGATGAACTTCAAAAAACACATATTCAAGAAAAAGAAGAAAAAAATATTTCTTTAAATATTTCTTACCAACATAAACAGGGTAGGGGTATGGTAAATTTAGACTTGCATGGAATGTATGTTCAAGAAGCTATTGAAGAGCTTGATAAATTTATTTCTGATTCTCTTATTGCTGGTTTTGATGAAGTGTTGGTATATCATGGTATTGGCACGGGAAAATTAGCTTTTGCTGTTAAGGAATATCTTAAAACACATCCAAAGGTTATTTCTTTTGATGATGCCCCTGTGCAGATGGGAGGATTTGGGGCGAAAATTGTGCGATTATAGTCATTGTATAATAACTACTTCCTCTTCAAGCATGATACCAAAGCTATCAAATACTCGCCTCTTTGCCTCTTCTAAAAGATTGATAGCCTCATGAAAATGAGCATTGCCTTTGTTGATGAGAAAATTAGCATGTTGTTCGCTAAAGCATACATTGCCCATGCTCTTTCCTTTGAGCCCAACAGATTCTATAAGCCTTCCTGCAAAATCTTTTGGTGGATTCTTGAAGGCACTGCCAAAGCTTGCTCCATTGGGTTGCTTTCTGCGTATTTTTTGGAAAGCATGCACAAGCTCTGCCCTAAAACCTTTGTTTGCTTTGAAAATAGCATAGTATATAATATCATCTATATGACATGTTCTATAATCAAGTTGTAGTAGTGAAGAATGAATGAAACCAGAAGAACTTATAACGCCTTCTAAAATATCAGATATTTCATATCGCATAATCACTCCTTGCTTATGAAGGCTCATGCCAGCATTCATGGCTACAAGCCCACCAACACTACCGGGCAGATGAGAGAGCATCTCAAAGCCTTTGAGATTATTTTTTTTTGCATATTTAAAAAGAGCATAAGAATTAAGAGCAGCACCTACTTTAATCATTCCGTTAGGGAGAGGCTCTATATTGTTAAAAGCATGCCCCAAAATGGCTAGGTGTTTTGCTTGAGGTGATACAAGGGTATTAAAACCATGCCCTATAATATAGCGATCTTCTTGAGAGATTGGGGTATGTAAAACCTCAACAGGTAATATATTTCCTATTTTAATGCTTGTGTAAGATTTAAAGTCAATGTTTATAATATTTTTCATACTAAAAAGGAAAAGTAGGAATCATATTAAGAAGACGCGTAGCAAAGTCTATGAGAAGATTAAGCATCCATGGCATAGTAACAATAACTACAATAATAACTGTAAGAATCTTTGGCACAAAAGTAAGAATTTGCTCATTGATTTGTGTAGTAGCTTGAAAGATGCTTATGAGCAAACCAATGATTAAACCAGCCAAAAGCATGGGCAGAGAAAGAAGAAGGGTAATTTTATAGGTTTCAATAGCTAATTGCATTAATTCTGCTTCCATGATGGTTTATTTGCTCCTCATTTTAGAATAAGTATAGCATAAAGCATATTGTTTAACTCTTAACTTTTTGAATAGAGCATTATTAATCTCTCTATTATCTATATTAAGCTAGTATTCTAAAATTGAAAAATAGATTTTAGAGGATAAAGAGGAGTTTTATTGTGAGTAAAAAAGTTGCTTTATTGATGAGTGGGGGAGTAGATTCCTCTTATTGTGCTTATCTCTTACAAGAGCAAGGTTTTCATGTAACAGGTATATATCTTAAACTCCATACACGAGATGATTTACATGAACAAAATATAAGAAATATTGCTAAAGCTGCTGAATTTTTGGGTATTAAATATGAAGTTTTAGATGCACAAACTTTGTTTAAACAATTTGTTTATGATGAGTTTATTAAGGGTTATCAAGAGGGTCGCACGCCAAACCCTTGTGCGATGTGTAACCCGCGTATGAAATTTGGTTTTGCTTTTACACAGGCTATGAATATGGGCTGTGATTATATTGCCACAGGGCATTATGCTCGTGTGCAAGATGGGCGAATCAAAGAAGCTTTTGATAAGGTTAAAGACCAGAGCTATTTTTTATTTGGAATCTCTCAAGAAGCCATTAATAAGGTTATTTTTCCTTTAGGTAATTTTCGTAAGGAAGATATAAAACCCATAGCTTTAGCAAAATTGCCATGGCTTGGAAGCTTAGAAACCTATAAAGATTCTCAAGAAATTTGTTTTGTAGAAAAGGATTATGTGGATATTTTAAAACGACATCTTGATGTTGATACAGAAGGTGATATTGTTGATACAGAAGGCAAAAAAATAGGAAAACATAAAGGTTATATGCAATATACTATAGGTAAAAGAAAAGGTTTTTTTGTTGATGGTGCTCATACACCACATTATGTTTTAAGTATTAATCCTAGAGAAAATCAGCTTATAGTAGGTTCTAAAGAAGAACTTGCAAAGAATCTTGTATATGCTGAACCAATTGCTCTGCCAAATGATTTTTCAGAGATGGAATGTGCAGTGAAAATTCGCTATAAAAGCCCAAAAACAAAAGCTCTTGTCCGTATTGGTAAAACAGGGCAGCTTGAAGCCTATTTGAAAGAGCATGCATATGGTGTTGCTAATGGGCAAGCGTTAGTATTGTATGATGATGATTTAGTCTTAGGCGGAGGTTTTATCTCTCATTCAGAAATTGCCGATTTTTAAGGGTTGATATGAAAGGCTATTATAAAGTATTTACAGGGAGTGCACATCCGCATTTTTCTCAAGAAGTAGCAGAACATCTTGAAATTGCACTTTCTCCTGCTGAAATTGCTCGCTTTAGCGATGGAGAAATTAGTGTTCAGATTTCAGAAAGTGTTCGTGGTTATGATGTGTTTGTCATACAGCCTACATGTGCACCAGCAAATGATAATCTTATGGAATTGCTTGTGATGATTGATGCACTAAAGAGAAGCTCTGCCGCATCAATTAATGCAATAATTCCTTATTTTGGCTATGCACGACAAGACCGCAAGGCTGCCCCAAGAGTGCCTATTAGTGCGAAGCTTGTTGCAGACTTATTGCAAAGTGCTGGAATTTCAAGGGTAGTTACTATGGATTTACATGCAGGGCAAATACAAGGTTTTTTTAATGTGCCTGTAGATAATCTTTATGGTTCAATTGTATTTGAAGAGTATGTAAGCAAACTTAAGTTGCAAAATCTTATTGTAGCTAGTCCAGATATTGGAGGTGTAGCAAGGGCAAGATATTTTGCTAAATTGTTAAACCTTGATTTAGTCATTATTGATAAAAGGCGAGAAAAGGCGAATGTAAGTGAAGTTATGAATGTTATTGGTAATGTTTCTAATAAAACAGTGATTTTAGTTGATGATATAATTGATACAGCTGGGACAATCATTAAAGCTGCACAGGCATTGAAAGATAATGGGGCATTAAAGGTATTGGCATTAGGTACGCATGCGGTGTTGAGCGGCAAGGCAATAGAACGCATAGCAGATGATGCACTTGATGAAGTAATAGTTACTGATAGCATTCCCTTAAAGCAAGAGCATCCAAAAATTAAGGTTTTAAGTGTAGCTCCATTATTTGCAGAGGTTATAAGAAGGATATATCGCAATGAGAGTGTCAATTCATTATTTCGTTAAAATTTGTTTTATTTTTGTTTCTTTTTTCTGTATTCTATTTGCACAAGATAGTGATAAAATTGCTCATATTTTGCAAAGCCAGAGTAATGCTCGTATTTCTATGGAAACAACAGCAGGTACAATGGAATTTGAACTTTTTACGAAGATAGCACCAAAAGCAGTGGAGAACTTTTTGCGTCTTGCTGATAGGGGTTTTTATAATGGTGTTGGATTCCATAGGATTATTAAAGGCTTTATGATTCAAGGAGGAGATCCTACAGGCACAGGAAAAGGCGGAGATTCCATATGGGGCGATGTATTTGAAGATGAAATAGCACTTGGCTATGCTTTTGATAGAGGAGGGCTCTTAGCGATGGCAAATGCTGGAGCGAATACTAATCGTTCGCAATTTTTTATCACTACAAGTAGTGCTCCTTGGCTTAATGGTCGCCATACTATATTTGGAGAGATTAAAAGCGGGTTTGAGGTTCTTAATGCACTTGAAAATACAGCAACTGATTCTGAAGACCGTCCATTTGATATGCCAAGAATTGTAAGAATAAATATTTTATAGCGGGGCAAAAGCCCCGAAAAATTATTTATGCATTTTATGACCTGTGCCACCTCTAACATGTTGCACTTCTCCATCTTTGGTAATATCATATGCTGCACCAAATCCTTTAACAAAACGCCCTTCTTTTCGCTCTAAGGCTACAAGATGAAAATCTTTCATGTTTCTGATGGTTGTTATACCCATATCACTGCGGTCTTTTTCGAATTGGTTAAGGGCTTGTTCAAATTCAGTACTTTCTCGCTCGATAAAGTGGGCTTCAACTTTATATTTAAGTCTTTTTCGTGCAATAATTGTTTTTGCTGCTTGTTCATCTTCGATAAATAAAATTTCTATATTTTTAGGGTTTGCACTAATTCCTGAATAGTGATCAGCTACTTCACTTATATAAATATAAAGTTTGTTGTTGCAATGAATAACAGGGGCATAAGAGCTAATAACTTGTCCATTTTTATCAACACTTGCTATTATAACAGAGCCAAGAGTTTTCATAAATTCATCAATTTCTTGCTTAATATTACCTGTATCTTTTGGTGCAATGGTTTGACAAACTTCAATAATAGCCTCTTTTAATGTGCTTGTGGTGTATTCTTTCAGAAAATCTACGCGTAATTTTGTACTTCCATTATACTCTATGTCCATTCCTTTGGTATCGACACCAACGAGTTTTGCATCGGTTATTGATTTGTTTCCACTATAATGTGCAGCCAATCCTTTGAGTTCTGCTTGATGATGATTGTTCATGTGTTCAAGAACACTTTGAATACTCATTGAATACTCCTTAAAATAAAATAAAAGTATGCGAATTATAGCAGTTAAAAGTAAATTTAATATAAAAACATGTAATGAAATAATGAATTTTAAAGCAAAATACATTAAAAATATGATATTAAAACTACACAGTTTATTATTTTATCTTTGAATGAATAAATATTTGTTTTTTAAGTGGATATGATTTATAATATCTAAATATAATGTAAGGCAGGATCGTGATTTTTCTTAAGCATGCAAAAAGGTTTGCACAACAAGCACTTGATGAAGATATTGGCAGAGGAGATATATTTAGAACACTCAATATGTCAGTTGCAGTTACAGCAAATATTATTGCTAAAGAAGAAGGGATTTTTTCAGGACAGATATATGCTCAAGCCTTAGCAGAACTCGCTCATATAGATGTTCAATGGTTTATTGAGGATGCTAAAAGCTTCAAGCCTTATGATATTATAGCAGTTTTGCAAGGAGATTTTAGCGACATACTTACCATAGAGCGTACATTTCTTAATATGATACAACATAGCAGTGGTATTGCTACGGCAACCAACCTTCATATACAAGCCCTTAATGATTCTACAATAAAAATTTTAGATACACGCAAAACACATCCTCTATTAAGAGTATTTGAAAAGTACTCTGTACGCAATGGTGGTGGTTGTAATCATCGTTTTGGTATTGATGATTGTGTAATGATAAAAGATACCCATCGTTCCCATATTCTTAATCTTAAAGAAACTATACAGAGCATTCGCCAAGCTTTTTGGAGCGTAAAAGTTGAAGTTGAATCAGAAACTTTTGAGGAATTTAAAGAAGCTATTGATAGTGGTGCTGATATAGTTATGTGTGATAATATGCCTAAAGAAGATATTGAAAAATGTTTGCAATATCGCAATGAACATGCAAAGCATATACTAGTAGAAGTAAGCGGAGGCATTTCTTTAAGTAATATCCATCTTTACAGAGGAAGCGGTGTAGATGCCATAAGCATAGGGGCAATTATTCACCATGCCCATTTCATAGATATGAGTATGAAAATAAAAAGATGAAAGGAAGAGAAGCATTATTATTACAATATCTCCATGAAACTAATTGTCTTTATAAGGTAGGAGATGATGGGGTAGCTATAAATAAAAATATTTATGCTTTAGATTCTTTTATGGAAAATACTCATTTTAAACATGGGTGGTTGAAGCTAAAAGACTTAGCCTTTAAAGCCCTTAGTGTTAATGTTTCTGATATATACGCCATGGGTGCAACACCTAAATATGCCTTGCTTGCCTTAAGTATTCCACAAAACTTTTCTGCAAAAAATATTAAAGAGCTTGCCATAGGCATTGCTGATGCTTGTAATTTTTATAAAATTAAACTTATAGGTGGTGATACTATCAGCTCATCGTTGCTTGGTTTTCATTTTACTCTTATTGCAGAGCAAAATAATATTTTAGTGCAACGCAAAGGTTTGAATATTGGCGATATTCTTTGTTTTAGCGGTACATTAGGTTCATCATATAGTACCTTACAGCAATGCTTACATGGATTTATGCCAACATATTGCAAAAGACATGAAGTATTTTTTGCTCGTCGTATTGGCTCAATGCTTATACCGCACATAAGCAAACATATAACTATGGGTATGGATATTTCTGATGGACTTTCTGTTGAGCTTACTCGACTTTCAAAAATAAATCATGTAGGTTTTAAATTTCTGAGAAAATTAAGCAAGCAAGAGCTTATTAGTGGCGAAGAATACCAAGCACTCATTGCTGTTGCACCAAAAAACCTTAAAAAAGTTTTATTAATTGCTCAAAAAAATAGGCAACAACTTCATCCATTTGCACAAGTGATTCATGGAAGATATAAGGGTATAGGCAAAGAATGGCATAAGTGATGAAGGGGACATATGTAAGAATCCTAAAAAGATGAGTGTTTGTTTTGTAAATATTGATATTAATTTAATGTTTCAGTTATTTATTATAGAGAGCAATATATAATATTAAATAATTTTTTTAAAAAGGAAATTTTTATGAAAAAACTTTTATTTTTCGTTTTGTGTTGTTGCTTCAGCATAAATCTTTATGCTGAAAAATTGCATGTTTTTGTTGCGGCAAGTGCTAGAAACGCTCTTACAGATGTTAAAGATGCATTTTTAAAAACTCGTAGCAATACTAATGATCAAGTTGAATTAAGTTTTGGTGCATCAGGTAAGGCTTATCAACAGTTTTCACAAGGTTTAGAATATGATCTCTTTTTTTCTGCCGATAGAAAATATGCCGCCCAAATTGTAAAAGATGGCAATGCACTTGAAAATGAAAGGGTATATGCCTTAGGTGCGGTTGCGTTCTATGGGCTTGATGCTAAAGTTATTGAAGCTGGGCTAAAGAATCTTAAACCTGATTCTATTCAACATTTTAGTATAGCTAATCCTAAAGTAGCTCCTTATGGTGTTGCTGCAGAAGAGGTTTTAAAAAATATGAATCTTTATGATATGTTTAAAGATAAGATTGTGCAAGGTGATAATGTTTCTCAAGCGGTTTCTTTTGTGGATAGTGGAGCGGCAGAAGTAGGGCTGGTTGCTTATTCATTAGTGGTAAATAATGCAAAAGGAAAAGCAATGCTTGTTGATTCGTCTTTATATACAAAAATGGAACAAGCTTTTGTTATTACTAAATATGCTCAAAATAAAAAGATAGCACAGGATTTCGCGAATTTTATTCATTCAGATACTGCTAAAGATATTTTTAAAAAACATGGTTTTGGTACGCCTTAGATTATGAATATTCTTGAAGGTACTATACAGAGTATATATCAAAAAGAAAAACTTTTATACTTAAAAGTTAATGTAAAAGATGAAACTTTTGGTATTCTTATGATAGAATGCTTTCAAGAATTCAAAGAGGGTATAGAAGTTCAATTATTATTTAAAGAAACAGAAGTTATGATTGCTCTACCAACAGCTCGTGTAAGTGCTAGGGTGGCAAGTATTGCACCTATAATAGATATTATAAAAGGGGATATTTTATGGGATATTTCTTTAGATTTTAAGGGAGTTGTTATACATTCTCTTATCACTGCTGAAGCAGCCTTAGAATTAAATATTATGCAAAATATGTCTGTTTTATGGTTTGTTCAATCAACCGAAGTTATTTTAAAGCATAGTGGAGCAGATTTTGAATGAGGAATTTTTTGTAACCCTTTGGCTGACTTTTAAGTTAGCATTTGTAACTACATTCATTTTGTTTTTCATTGGTATAGCACTTGGTTATTTGTTTGCCTTTGTGCAATTTCCATTCAAGAGTATTGCACAGGCTATTGTTTCTATGCCGCTTGTTCTTCCCCCTAGTGTGCTTGGGTTTTATTTGTTGGTTACCTTTAGTCCAACAAGCCCTTTTGGTGCATTTTTGAAACAATTTGATATTACTCTTGTATTTACTTTTGAGGGTTTAGTATTGGCTTCAATCATTTTTAGTTTGCCTTTTATGATTAATCCTATCCAATCAGCTTTTAGTGCAATTCCAAAAAATATTATAGAAGTTTCATATACTCTAGGTAAAAATAAATTTCAAACACTTTTATATGTTATTATACCTAATGCAAAAGCTGGGATACTTACTGGCTGTGTTATTTCTTTTGCACATACTGTTGGTGAATTTGGTGTGGTTATGATGATAGGTGGGCATAAAAAAGGGGAGACTTTAGTAGCAAGTATAGCTATTTATGATGAATTAGAATCGCTTAACTACACTTTAGCCCATCAATATGCATTTACACTCTTTGTGCTTTCTTTTTTTATTTTGCTTACCGTTTATATTCTGAATAAAAAATTTACTTATTAGCCATGATTACTATTAATATTCAACAACCTATTCATACTGCAGATGGATTGCTTATGCTTTCTTTTCATAAAAATATTCAAAAAGGAAAAATTTCTGTTCTTTTTGGTGAGAGTGGAGCAGGTAAAACAACAATTTTAAGAATTATCGCTGGATTACAAAGCCCTCAAAATGGCTTTATTCAAGTGGGCGATTCTATATGGTTTGATAGCAAAAAGAAAATAAATCTTTCACCTCAAAAAAGAAGTGTTGGTTTTGTATTTCAAGATTATGCCCTTTTTCCCCATTTAAATGTCAAAAAAAACCTCCTTTTTGCACTTAAAAATAAAAGAGAGATACATAAGGTAAAAGATTTATTGCATCTCATGGGTTTAAGTAATCTACAAGAACATTTTCCTAGCCAACTTTCTGGCGGACAATCTCAAAGAGTAGCCTTAGCAAGAGCAATAATATCAGAACCAGAGATTTTATTGCTTGATGAGCCATTAAGTGCGCTTGATTTTAAAATGCGCCATTTTTTACAAGAAGAGCTTCTTGCTTTGCAAAAGCATTTTAATCTTACTATATTACTTGTAAGCCACGATGTAGGGGAAATTTGCAAATTAGCTCATAGGGTAATAGGCATTAAGCAAGGGCAGATAGTAAAAGATCTTCCGCCAACGAGTTTTTTTCAAACAACTTCTTTAAGTGCTAAAGTGCAACTCAATGGTATAATTATTGATATAATTAAAAGTGATTTGCTCTATATACTTACTGTGCTTATAAATAAGGATATTATAAAAATAACGATGAGTCAAGAGGATATCGAAGTACAGCAATTAGCTATAGGTGATAATATAATGCTTTGTGTAAAAGCCTTTAATCCATTAGTTATAAAATTGTCTTGATATTTATTTACAATATTTAAATGTTTATAAAGGAGTTTATTATGAAAAATTTTAGTCTATGGTGCGATTATATAGAAAAAGATTTTATAGAGCAACAGTTTTCTGCTCTAATTGAGCAGAAAAATATCAAAGGTGCTACAAGTAACCCAACGATTTTTCACAATGCTTTTAAGCAAGATTCGTATAAAAAGAGCATTGCCGCTCTAACAGGAATGGCACATAAAGATATTTACGAGGAATTAGCAATAAGTGATATAAAGAATGCTGCAAAACTACTCTACCCATTATTTAGCAAGAATACACAAGATGGTTGGGTAAGCATTGAAATTGACCCATTCTTATGTGATGATATTGCAAAATCAATTGCTGAAGGTAAAAGGCTTTTTGAGAAGATAGCTGCTCCAAATGTTATGATTAAAGTACCTGCTACGCAAAATGGCTATGTTATTATGGAAGAGCTCTTTGCTGCTAATATTCCTGTTAATGCTACTTTAATTTTTACTCCCAATCAAGTTGCTAAGATTTTAGAAGCATTTAAAAGAGCTTGGGAGCGTAGTTCTCAAACGCCAAAACTTCAAGCTGTTTTGAGTATTTTTGTATCGCGTTTTGATAGAATGTGCGATCATGCACTCCCTGATGAATATAAGAATAAAATAGGAATTATGAATGCCACTATTTTATATCATCAAATTCAATTGCACAATCTCTCTTATGTTCGTCCTTTGTTTGCAAGCACAGGGGTAAAGAGCACACATATTCCTAAGGATTATTATATTTGCTCTTTATTGTATCCCAACAGCATCAATACCGCCCCTCTTGATGCAATTAATGCTTTTGAATGCAAAGATGGAGACTGTATTATTCCTTCCTCTCAAGAAGCCCAACAGTTTCTTAGAGATATTGAAAAATATATATGCCTAGAAACTGTTTATCAAGAACTTTTTGAACAAGGCATAACAGCCTTTAAAGATTCGTTTGAAAAACTCCTTCAATTTTAGTTATTTTTTACAATAATAAACAAATGCGGGTGGTATATTTTGCCATACTATATTTGATATTTGCACATCTTCAAAGAGGTTAAAAAGTTTTTTACGGAATCTTTTTGCTGGAATTGTAGGTAAAATATATGCAAATGTTGTAAAATAACCATCTTTTTTAAGAGCATTATAGATTCTGTGTAAAATTTTGCTTTGCTCTCTTGAGTTAAGCAAAGCCCATGGAATCCCAGAAACAATTACATCAGCTGAATCCATATCTCTTTGTGCCATCATCTCTGGAAGAAATTCAGCCGAACCTATTTGTATATCTATATTATGAATTTTATTATGCAAACATTCTGCTATTTTTGGATTAATCTCAACAGTAAAAAATGATGCACCATCTTTTTTTTTGCAGAGAATAGCTTTAGTGAATGCCCCTAAGCCCGGACCCACTTCAATAATATTTTGAGCATTTTCTATTCCAATATTATTTGTGATAGCAGAGCTTAACCATTTAGAGCTTGAACATATTGCTCCTGTACATTTTGGATTTTTAATGTAGTGAAGTAACATTTATTTGTTTTACCTTTTGTGAAATTGCTTTTGTAGTATAATGTAATTTTTTAAATAAAATGTTCAAAATATAAATATAACTCATATAAAATACAATTTCTTATTAGTGTTAAGTAAGAACATTGAAGCAGAAATGAGCTATAAAGAATTCGTAATTTTGAAAATATGGCATAAATTTTGCAGTATATCTCTATTGAATTATAATATTAAAAGTTAGAGCAATAAGCAATAAAAGTTTTTAATGAATTATCAATCAATGATTTATGAGAACTTTAATGATAGCCTGCGATATTTTATTATTTTTTTAAGTTTTTTTAAGTAATATTAATACATTAAATTTTCTTAATGAGGATGAGCACATGAAAAAGACAACCAAAGAAGGGGCGAGCAGTACATTATTTCTACTTGGAGTACTTATAATTGGTATTGCTCTTATTGTTGTTGTTTATATGTATGCCCCTGTTTGATATTTATTGTAAGCTTAAATGAATATTTTCTACACTTTTAAGTAGTTCACTTTCCCATTCGTCTGATAGGTGATCAATTTGTACCACTTTGGCTCCGCATTCTTTAGCGATGGCTTCTGCACTTTTTTGAGAAAAACCGGGTTGAACAAAAATAATTTTAATATTATTCTTTTTGGCTTCATCAATAATTTTTGTTAAATCTTTCAGCTTTGGTTCTTTGCCCTCTAATTCAATAGGTATTTGGATTAAACCATATCTTTTAGCAAAGTATCCCCAAGATGGATGATAAACAATAAATTTATTATTTTTTATTCCTTTGAGTTTTTCTTGAATTTTTGTATCTAGCATATCAAGTTCTTTTTGGAAGGATTCAAGGTTTTTTTGATACAAATTTTTGTGTTCGGGGTATTTATCCATTAAAGCATGAGCTATATTTTGTGCTTGTTGTTTAACAAGTATGGGGTCAAGCCATATATGAGGGTCTTTAGAATCATGATCATGATCGTGATGGTCGTGATCATGTTCATGGTGTGCATGGTGATCATGTTCATGATCATGGTGTTCATGATCATGATGATGTTCAGATTCAGCAAGTGTAATATTGCTCTGTGTTTCCACTATTAAAAGATTCTTATAGTTTTGTTTAAAACGAGGAATCCATACTTTTTCAAACTCTAAACCTATGGTAAAGTAAATATCACTTTTTTCTAGCTCTTTCATGACATTTGGTTTGAACTCAAAGTTATGTTCATCAACATTTTTAGGTAGAAGTACATTTATATCTAAGCTATCCCCAGCAATTTTATGTACAAAAAATTTTTGTGGCGGTATGCTTACAGTTACCAAAGGCTTTGCATATGCAAATGCCCACATACATAACATAACTAATGCAATGATTTTCTTCATTGAACGCTCCTTTGAATTTTTTTTAAATTTATAATTGTAGCGTAATTTACTTTATAATATTTTTAACCAAAATAAAAAGCAATTTTATGCTAGAATCATGAGCAATATTTATTTAAAAGGTTAAAAATGTCCTTACCCCAAAAAGAATATATAGAAAATGTAAAAATTAAAGAATCTGTAGAGAAAAGCTATCTTGAATATTCTATGAGTGTTATTATTGGTCGTGCATTACCTGATGCACGAGATGGATTAAAGCCCGTGCATAGACGAATTTTATATGCTATGCATGAACTTGGAGTGAGTGCCAAAGCTGCACATAAGAAAAGTGCTCGTATCGTTGGTGATGTTATAGGAAAGTATCATCCTCATGGGGATAGTGCTGTATATGATGCCTTAGTTCGTATGGCTCAAGAATTTTCTATGCGTTGGCAGCTTATTGATGGGCAGGGAAACTTTGGCTCAATAGATGGGGACAGTGCCGCTGCTATGCGTTATACAGAAGCAAAAATGACAGATATTGGAGAGGAGATTCTTAAGGATATTGAAAAAGAAACTGTTGAATTTGTAGCAAATTATGATGGAAGTCAAAAAGAACCAGAAGTGCTTCCTAGTCGCATTCCTAATTTGCTTGTTAATGGTTCAAATGGCATTGCTGTAGGTATGGCAACCAATATTCCCCCTCATCATCTTACAGAAATCATTGATGCTACGCTTTATCTTATAGATCATAAGCAAGCATCATTAGAAGAAATTATGAATTTCATACATGGTCCAGATTTTCCTACAGGAGGTATTATTTATGGCAAGCAAGGCATCAAAGAGGCATATAGACAAGGTAGAGGTCGCATAAAGATACGAGCAAAAACACATATAGAGCATACTAAAACAAGGGATATTATTATTATTGATGAGCTACCCTATCAGGTGAATAAAGCAAGACTTGTTGAGCAAATTGCTGAGCTTGCTAAAGAAAAGGTTATTGATGGAATCTCTGAAGTTCGAGATGAGAGCGATAGAGAGGGCATTAGAGTGGTTATTGAGCTTAAAAAAGATGCTCTAAGTGAAATCATCCTTAACCATTTATTTAAATCTACCCCGATGGAAAGTACATTTGGGATTATATTGCTTGCCATTCATGAAAAACGCCCAAAAATTTTTACTTTATTAGAACTTTTAAATCTCTTTATTAATCATCGTAAAAGTGTTGTTATTAGACGCATTATATTTGAGCTTACAAAAGCAAAAGCAAGGGCACATATTTTAGAGGGTCTAAAAATTGCCTTAGAATATATAGATGAAATTATAAATCTTCTTAAAGCAAGTAAGAATTCTGAAGATGCAAAAGAAAAACTTATTCAAGATTATAGCCTTACTGCGATACAAGCTCAAGCTATCTTAGATATGAGGTTGCAGAGATTAACAGGACTTGAAAGGAATAAGATAAATAATGAATATGAAAAACTTATACAAGAAATAGCTACTTTAGAATCAATCCTTAAAAGTGAGGATAAACTTAATGAAGTTATTAAAGATGAGCTGCTTGAGATTCGGCAAAAATATAATGATGAGCGAAGAACGATTATAGAGGAAGATTATGAAAATATTGATATAGAAGATCTTATCCCAAATGAAAGTGTTGTAGTAACAATGAGTCATAGAGGATATGTAAAGCGTGTGCCTTCGCGTTTTTATGAAAAACAAAATCGAGGTGGAAAAGGCAAGATAAGCGGCAATACACATGATGATGATTTTATTGAGAGCTTTTTTGTATCTGATACTCATGATACCATTTTATTTATCACAGATAGAGGGCAGCTTTATTGGCTGAAAGTGTATAAGATTCCAGAAACAGGACGAACAGCCATAGGCAAAGCTGTGGTAAATCTCATTAACTTAGCTGTTGGAGAGAAAATTATGGCGACTATAACCACTAAAGATTTCAAAGATGATAAATCTATAGCCTTTTTTACTAAGAAAGGTTTAATCAAACGCACTAATTTAAGTGAATTTAAAAATATTCGTTCTCATGGTATAAGGGCTATTAATCTTGATGAGGGTGATACATTGGTTACTGCGAAAATTATTAATAATCAACAAACAGAACAAATACTTGTAGTTACCTATCAAGGCATGTGTGTAAGGTTTTTAGTTGATGAAGTACGAGAAATGGGACGAAGTGCAAGAGGAGTTACTGCTGTTCGTTTTAAAGAAGAAAATGATTATATTATTGGAGCAACAATTATTAGCACAGATAATGAAGAAATTCTTACCGTGAGTGAAAAAGGCATTGGCAAACGCACAGAGGCAAATGAATATCGCATGACAAAGCGTGCGAGCAAAGGCGTTATTGGAATGAAGCTTACGCAAAAAACAGGGCAGCTTGTAGGTGTTGTAAATGTTGATGAAAGTATGGATTTGATGGTGCTCACAGAAGGCGGTAAAATGATACGCGTTGATATGAATTCTATACGCAAGGCAGGAAGAAATACAAGCGGTGTTATTATCGTGAATGTTGCTGATGGTGAAAAGGTTGTATCAATCGCTAAATGTCCAAAAAAAGAGCTAGAAGAGTAGGGTATTGATGAATAAGAAATATTTCAAAGTTCTATTGTATCTCGCATTGACTTCATGCCTTATGGGTAGTGATTTTTATATTTTTTCCTATCGTGTGGCTATGCGAAATGGCATGCTTATTAGTGAAGATTATAATATTTCACGAAGTATGGTTTTGCCTAAATATTTCAATATTAAGGCAAGCTGTGAAATTGGAGCACCATTAGGAGATATTACTGTATATTATCAAATCAAAACATCTAAAGAAGAAGTTCTTATTTGCCTTATGAAGCATGGTATTGGGCTTAGAGATGACACCACCGCCCTTAATCTGATGAGCCGTTCTACTACATCATTATGGATTGCCCCTGTGCCCATTCGTGCAAGAGAGGTTGATGGATATGCGGTGATAGAAATTTTAGAAGTAAAGGAGTGAATAATATGAAAATTGCCATAATTGAAGATGATATTAATATGAGAAAATCGCTTGAAATTGCCCTTAGTGAGTATTCTGAATTTAAAATTGTTTCTTTTAAAAGTGCTAAAGATGCATTGAAAAAACTTGATGATAGCTTTGAGCTTATTGTTACTGATATTAACATGCCCGGTATGGATGGAATTGAATTTTTAGAACATCTTGGAGGTAAATATGAAGCTATTATTATCACAGGCAATGCTACACTTAATAAGGCTATAGAATCTATACGACTAGGCGTGAAAGATTTTATTACTAAACCATTTGAAGTAGAAACATTAGTGCATGCTATTAAGCGTTCTGCCAAAGTGCAAAAAGTACAAAATGAACAAAAGCATAAATCTATACAATCAAATAAAGAAAATACAAATAATTTTATAGCTACTTCTGAATCTTTTGAAAAAATTTTAAAAGTTGTAACAAAAGCTGCACAAACTGATGCGCCGATATTATTATTAGGTGAAAGCGGTGTAGGAAAAGAGGTTTTAGCACAATATATACATAATAATTCACCTCGTAATCAATCACCATTTATAGCTTTAAATATGGCAGCCATTCCAGATAATCTTTTAGAGGCAGAATTATTTGGGTATGAAAAAGGTGCTTTTACAGACGCTACAGAGGGCAGAGCTGGTAAATTTGAAGCTGCACAAGGTGGCACAATTTTTTTAGATGAAATTGGTGAAATGCCATTGAGCTTGCAAGCAAAAATTCTGCGTGTTTTGCAAGAAAAAGAGGTTGTCCGCTTAGGGAGCTCAAAACCTATAAAGGTACAATTTCGCATTATTTCAGCTACTAATGCTAATATTAAAGAAAAAATAAAAAAACAAGCTTTTAGAGAAGATTTGTTTTTTCGTCTTCAAACTATACCCGTTTATATCCCACCATTGCGAGAAAGAAAAGCAGAGATTATCCCTATTTGTGAATGGAAACTTAAAGAAGTATGCGAACAATATACTTTAGGGGCAAAAACCCTTAGTGAAGAGGCTCAAAAAGAATTGCTTACATATTCTTGGCCGGGCAATATAAGGGAACTGCTTTCTGTTATTGAACGGGCAGCAATTTTGAGTGAAGAAAATGAAATTTTAAGTGCAGATTTATTTCTCAATAGCCGAGAAGGAAGCCATAGAGAAAGGGTTGAGCTTTTAGAAAAAGATTTGATTCTTGAAATTCTTGAGCATTCTTCAGGCAATATAGGTGAAGCAGCACAGGTTATGGGCATTTCTCTTGAAGAGTTTAAAAAGAAATTGCATAAATATCATCTCTTAAAGGAATGATGTAAATGCTTGCCCAAAATTAAAGAATTGAAGCATATAAATGATTATGATATAATGTGATAAAAATAGTTGTATAAGCCAAAATAATCAAAAGACATTTTTATTAGATATGAATAGCTGAAGTTTGGAGCAGAAAAATTAATGATTTAGTTTTAATGAGTTGAAAAGAATGGAATGTATTCTGTTAGCCAAAGGTTTCTTATGCTATTTGTTGCGATTAATTTTCTCTTTGTGTTTTTGCCACTAGTATGGCTTGGTTTTTTTTATCTTAGAGATATAAAGAAACAATTGGTTGCGGCAAAAATTTTTCTTGTTGCTGCGAGTTTCTTTTTTTATGCTTTTTGGAAGTTTGAATATATATTTGTTTTATTATGCTCTATTATAATCAATTATATAATAGCTAAGAATATTTTAAAGTATTCTTTCGAGCAGAATGCTCTTATTTTTCAGCAACCATATAGAAAAATACTTTTAATCATTGGTATAGCCTTTAATCTCTGTTTGCTCATTTTTTTTAAATATAGTAATTTTTTGATTGAAAATTTGAATATGCTTTATAATATTTTTGGTATTCAATATCATATTTCCCTACCTCATATTTTGTTACCCCTTGCTCTTTCATTTGTAACATTTCAGCAAATCGCTTTTCTTATAGATTGTTATCATAATATGCACAGTAGGCATATTGTTCTATTAGATTATTGCCTTTTTATCTCCTTTTTTCCACAGTTAATAGCAGGACCTATTGTATGCTATAGAGAAATGATGCCTCAATTTTATAATCTTTGCACCAATAGAAACAATAAGGACTTCATTGCACAAGGATTATTTATCTTTTCTGTTGGTTTGTTTAAGAAAATTGTGCTTGCTGATAATATTGCTCATGTTGTTAATGATGGGTTTTATGTGGTGGATAATGGAGGGAGCTTAGGTTTTATAGAATCATGGGCTGTTTCTTTGGGGTATAGCTTTCAGTTATATTTTGATTTTAGTGGTTATTGTGATATGGCAATTGGATTAGGTTTGTTGTTTGGTATTGTGCTTCCTGTTAATTTCAATTCACCATATAAAGCATTGAATATCGCTGGTTTTTGGAGATGTTGGCATATTACACTAGGGAGATTTTTAAGATGGTATGTATATATTCCTTTAGGAGGTAACCGCACAGGCAAAATTTTAAATTTAAGAAATTTATTTCTTGTGGCATTTTTGAGCGGAATATGGCATGGAGCTGGTTTTGGGTTTATTATATGGGGTGTGTTGCATGGCGTGGCATTGTGTATTCATAAAATATATCAATGGATTATAGGATATATGGGATTGTCTGAAAATATATTGTTTGATTCAATATTCTATAAGATATTTTGCTTATTATTAACTTTTAGTTTTGTGAATATTTCTTGGGTATTTTTTAGGGCAGAAACTATTCAGGGAGCATTGAATCTTCTTTATGGAATGTTTTATGGTGATTTTTTTCTTCCTATTGTCCTTAAAGCATATTTAGGGTTTTTGGAAGATGATATAAAGTTTCATGCTTTTGCTTTGTCTGACATGAGAATTCTATTTGTCTTTTTGATAATGAGCTTTTTTGTTTGTTTTTGCTTGAAAAATGGTATATATTATATGAAAAATATTAATAATTTAAAAATGATTTTATCAGCATTTCTATTTGCTTTTTCTTTATTTGAAATATTAGCTGGTGGATATACACCACCATTTTTATATTTTAATTTTTAGGTGAGATATGAGTAAGATTATTGTGTTTTTTGTATCTTTATTCTTCTTTATTGCTTTATATGTAGTAATTATTTTTGAATTTTCATATAAACAAGGCTTGTTTCAATTCTCTGAATTATGGATAGGCGATGTTTATAAAGTTAAAGATTACATAAACAGCCAAGCAACAGATAAGCAAAGATTGCTTGTTTTTGGTGGTTCTAGCTCTCTTTTTGGTTTTCATGGTGATTATATCACTAAAAATACAAAATATTCTTTTATCAATTATGGCTCACATGCTGGATTGCCATTGAACTATCATATCGATAGAATGATATCATCTGTACAAGAAGGCGATATAGTGTTTTTTCCTTTAGAATTTGATTATTATAGTAGAAATATGCCAAAAGATGATTATTGGTATATCCACAATATGCTTGCATGGGATAGAGAATATAAGAAATATATTACATATATGCAAATTTTTAAATCATATTTACAAAATTCACCTATCGCTTTTTTAAAAATGTTTTTGAAAGGTACATATACAAAAAGTACAAAAAATGAAAATATTGTTGATAATATGCAGCGAATATGGGGGCAAGATTATCAGGAATTTGATTTCACCTATAAATCTTTAAGTGCTTATGGGGATTTCTGTACCCAAGTGGGTAATATTCAGAACTATGAAGCATTACTAATAAATAAATATGTTATAAAAGATGTTTCAGATTTTTTTATAAGTGAATATATAAGACTTATGGAGTTTGCAAAGGCAAAAAATGTTAAAGTTTTTCTCATATATCCACCAACTACACAGAGGCAATCTTTACATATAGCCAAGAATCTTCCTAAGCTCATTCAACAGCTTGATGATTATAATATTAAAATATATGGGAATTTTAGCGATGTCCATTTTGAGCATAAATATTTTTTTGATACAGATTATCACCTGAACCACGAGGGAACTATTCTTCGTTCGTCAGTTTTTGTAAATATGCTTTTGAGAATGGAAGAAGAGGGGTTGCTATGATTATGCTTCAAGCTTGAGCAAAGCAATTTCGCTTGGAGCTAAAAAGCGGATAGCAGGTCCCCAAAACCCTGCACCAGAGCTTACATAGAGCTTAGTTTTTGGGCTTATATCATAAAGCCCATATATATAATGTTGATCAAGCCATACAAAAAACGACATGGGAAAGACTTGCCCAGCGTGGGTATGCCCGCTAAGCACTAAATCAAAAGCACTTACATCATTTTGCCGTACAAATTTTGGCTGATGTGCAAGGAGAATGCTTGGTTTATTTATATTTAAATTATTTTGAGCAGAATCTAAATCTGGTTTGAGATAGTTAAATCTCATTCCAGCTAAATCGCTTACACCAGCAAGATTAAAAGCATCAAGTTCAATATTTTTATTATGGAGAATTGTAATATCAAGAGTTTGCAGAAATTCAAATATAGATTCTGCACCATTATAGTATTCATGATTGCCTGCAACATAATATGTGCCTTCTTTGCTCTGTAGTTTATTCAGTGCTTTAAGATCTTCTGTAACATTTTCTATTTTATCATCAACTAAATCCCCTACAATAACAACAATATCAGCTTTTAAGGTATTAATTTTTTCTACCAAACCCAAAAGAAATGCCCCGCCTAATGCTTTGCCAACATGTATATCGGTTATCATAGCGATAGTTTTATTTGTTTTTAGTTTGGGGAGCTTTATTTTAATTTCACGAATAGGTGGGATTTTTAATGCACTAGCAAAGCCTTTTACGCTAAAGAGAAAAAATAAGCATACTACCCCTAAATCAAAGGCAATTTTAAAAAATTTGCGTCTAGCAAAATTTGTTGTATAGTTTTGGGTGTGTAATGATTTTTGTGTGAGTTGATATGCCATCTTGATAATATCACCAATGAGGCATGCCAAAAAAAGACAATAGGTAATAGCAACACCAGAACCAATAAAAATATATTGTGTGTAAGTTAATTTAGTATCACGAATAACAAATAAACCAAGCTCCGCAAGAGAGAGCATAATTAAAAAGCTTATTGCAAGAAATCTACGGTTTTTAAAAAATGTACTGTCTTTTAAGAATCTTTTATATATATAGACTTTTATAAGAAATAAAGCAAAAAATACACTTCCAATAACAAGAATTACGCGTAAAGGTGGAAACAATTGGAATCCTATTTATAATAAATATAATTTAGGATTATATCCCATTTTTGTTAATAATTATTACGCTTTAATTGCTTATCTTTAATGAAGTAGGTATAATAATATTGTATTATAATAAGGAGTGAGTAGTATGAAAATAGGCAAAATTGATTATATTAATCTTATTCCTTTTGAGGTTTTTGTAAAATCATTACCCTTAACTTATGCAAGTAAAAAATTTCTTGCTCTTAAAAAAAGTTATCCAGCAAAACTTAATAGAGATTTTCTTGCACGAAAAATACAATCAGGCTTTATTTCAAGTATTGCCGCACGAGGACAAAGAATGAGTCCTGCTGGTATTATAGCAAAAGGTGATGTATGGAGTGTCATTGTGATAGATAATGAAGAAGGAGATGATGAGCAATCAGCTACATCAAATGCTTTAGCAAAGGTTTTGCAATTGCAAGGACGCGTACTTATTGGTGATAGAGCATTGCAATACTATTTTACGCATTCCCATGAACATATTATTGATATGGGTGCTGTATGGTATCAGCGTTATAGGCTTCCTTTTGTATTTGGTCGTTTTTGTTATAATGCTCAATCCCGCTTGCATTGCCATATTATTACTTCTTTTGTGTGCAAAAAAGTAAAAATACCTTTTTATATTCTTCGACAATATGCCCTTCGTTCAGATTTAAACATGAAGGACATCATTCAATATCTTGCTCATATTTCTTACAAAATAGGACCAAAAGAAACAAGAGCAATCAAGAAATTTTATAGAGAATGCGATAGATTAAGGATAAAAAAAATAAAGTGGTTTGCATAAAATGCACCTTTATGCTATACTTTGCAAAAAAGGTTTTATGTGCGAGAAACTAAAAAACTCCATTTAATTTCATTAGGTTGTGTAAAAAATCTTGTTGATAGTGAAGTTATGCTTGGTAAGCTTAAAGAATATGAAATAAGCGATAATATCCATGAATCTGATGTAATTATTATTAATACATGTGGTTTTATAGAGGCAGCAAAAAAAGAAAGTATCCAAACAATATTTAATGCCCTAAGAGATAAAAAAGAGCATGCTATCCTTGTTGTGAGCGGTTGCCTAAGCGAGCGCTATAAGAATGAGCTACAAAAAGAAATACCCGAGATTGATATTATCACAGGTGTAAGTGATTATGACCGTATTGATGAAATGCTTGAGAAGAGAAAGGGCATAAGCACAGAAAAAGTTTTTTTAAGTAACGAAAACAATGATCGTGTTATTAGTGCATCTTGTGTGCATGCGTATGTAAAGATTAGTGAGGGATGCAATCAGCAATGCAGCTTTTGTGCCATTCCACAATTTAAAGGCACATTGCAATCTCGTTCAGTAGAATCTATTATGAAAGAAATAAAGATTTTGGTTAAAAAAGGTTTTAAAGATATTTCTTTTGTAGCACAAGATTCAAGCTCATACCTTAAGGACCATGGGCAAAACAATGGGCTTATTCAGCTTATCGATGCCCTTGAATATAGCGGCTTAAGCAGTGCCCGCATTTTATATCTCTATCCTTCAAGCACCACTCCAAATATCATTGAATCTATCGCTCAATCGCATATTATGCAAAATTATTTTGACATGCCTATACAACATATTGCCGATAGCATGCTAAAGCGTATGCGTAGGGGAGCGAACCAAAAAAAACATAAAGAGCTTTTAACCCTTATGCGAAATATTGAAGGCTCTTTTTTGCGTACATCGTTGATTGTTGGGCATCCTGAAGAGAGCGATGAAGAGTTTGAAGAATTAATAGATTTTCTTCAAAGTTTTTATTTTGATAGAATTAATGTATTTGCCTATTCTGATGAAGAAGGCACACATTCTTATCACAACCCCCATAAAATTGACCCAAAAACTATCAAAAAACGCATGAAGATTCTTGCACAAATTATTGATAAACAACATGAGCATTCTCTTAAAAGAATGCTCCACCAAGAAATCCCTATTTTAATCGATGCTCATCAAGGCGAGTATGACTATTTATATAAAGCACGAGATCTCCGCTGGGCACCTGAAATTGATGGCGATATTCTTATTAATGAAAATCTTTTACATAAAAAATTCTCCGCTGGATTATATCGAGCAAAAATAACACAAAAAGTCAAAAAGGATTTGATAGCTACATTGCTTGAGGAATATTAATGCTCCCTTTATTGCATATTGATTCAATAAAGAATTCTCACAATCTTTTAGCTTTTTCTGGCGGTGTGGATTCTACAAGTTTATTTTTTCTCTTATTGCATTACAATATACCCTTTGACATAGCCTTTGTAAATTACCACAAACGCCAAGAATCGCAACAAGAAGAGCATTACGCTCAATCTCTCGCCCTTAAATTTAATAAGCGTATTTTTACATATTCTGCCCCTAATATTCAAAACAATTTTGAACATAATGCTAGAAATATTCGTTATATATTTTTCGAACGCATAATAGAGCAAGAAAAATATCATAATCTACTTCTAGCACATCAGCTTAATGATAGGCTTGAGTGGTTTATTCTATCTTTATGCAAAGGAAGTGGAATTGATTCTGCTGTGGGTTCATCAGCTTGTTGTTTGCAATATACAGCAAGTGGCATTTGCTATACAAAAATTCGCCCATTATGGAATATCCCTAAAGATAAACTCTATGATTTTTTGCACACTCATCATATAGAATATTTCGAAGATTCCACTAATTATTCATCTCAATATCAAAGAAATATAATAAGACATCAATATGCTCAACCTATGATAAAACAATATGCCTTGCATATTGCAAAAAGTTTTGAAATTTTAGAAAAAGAACGAAATATACTATACCCCAACATTATACAAAGACATAAAAATCTATTTATTTTTTCAAAGCAAACCTTTAATGAACAAAATATTCATTATATAGATAAGGCATGCAAACAATTAGGTTATGTACTTTCAGTCAAACAAAGAGTAGAAATTATTAAACAAGATTATAATCTTGTACTAGCTCATACTTTTGCCATAGGCTCAAACGATAATTTTATTTTTATTGCTCCTTATATTCAAGCACAGACAATAAGCAAAAGCAAAAGAGAATATATGCGTAAGCTTAAAATACCCCCAAATATTCGACCATATATTTATAAACATATAGAACCTATAGAATCTCTCACTGCAATCATTAAAAATAAATTAATAAGATAAACAAAATAACTATATATTTTATTGCTGTTGTTATTGTAATCCTTATTATGAAGATTGACTTTACTCAAATTATAAATGTGTAAATCTAATTCTATAATAGTTTTATGCTAATTGCTAAATATATTTTCTAAGACAGAAATATAAATTTACATCATATGTATATACATGTCCATAAGCAAGTTTGCTCCTCCCGCACTCACAGCTGTAGATATTGCACTAATTAATATCACAACTATTAAATCATAAATATTTAAAACATTCAAATATTTTACTTAATTTTATTTAAAAGTATAACACATCTATTTCTAAACCTTGTATTACCCCAACCACCCCACCCAAAAAAACCACACAAACATTTCAATACATAAAAACTTGACACAGCTTACCATAATTTAAATTATCATTTCATTCAATAAGATAAACAAAGAATCTTTTATATATAGAGATTAATTACTTACATTATTGCATTCTTTATTCATAAAACCTACTAGCTCTTTTTAAG
>JARHYY010000019.1 GCA_029258405.1 Helicobacteraceae bacterium
GTATTTAATGTATCTGCCTATTACCAAATGCTGCATTTACAAAATTGTGAGGGTAGATTAGCCAGAACAAACAAAAAGAAACATAGTAATTTTAGAGATCATTTTGAAGATATATATAGTGGTGAAGCAGAGCAAAAATTGATTGAATATCTAGGCTTTGATACTTTAAGTAGTGCGATAAGGAACTTAAAAAATGAAGCAATACAAAATATAATACAAAAAATAGATAATGATATACAAGGCAATATAATAGCAAATGAGAGCAATAGGCTAAACAATATATTAGCAACTTTAAAAAAGCCAGAAGAAGAAGCGAGAAAATCTATAAAAAAGGCAAAAGATTTTTTAGACCAAATCGCTCCAGCAAAAAAAGAGCAAATAAAAAAAGAAATAGGGGAAATAGGAAATGAGGCAAAAGAGAGTGTAGAAGAAACATTTAATGAGGCTATAAAGCAATGCGAAAATGGTATTGAAGATTGCGTTGTATATGGCGTGCTTTTTTTACATGAATATGTAGAGGGATTTAGTGAGAAACAATCAAAGAAAATTGCGAAAGAAAATTATACCAATAAAGAAAAAAGACAACATGCTATGCAAACAGATAAAATACATTTAAATGATAAGAGGGATTATGCTGGTGTGCAACAAAAATTAGAGGATTATATTAAGGTTTTGCTTAATGATTTGCGTAGAGATTTTTTAGATATACAAACCGATATAAGGATTATCTATAATTCTTTGCAAAGGAATAACAAGAACATGCTATCGAAATATAAAAATGAGATTAGAGAGCAAATAGGCAAAGAGCTTGATACAGAAGTGGAAGAAGTAGAAATCCTTGATACAAGTATAGATATGCCATCTACCTATGATTTCTTAAGTGGCAATATGCATTCTGAAGTTGAAGAGGCAAAATATATAACCATAGATGAAAGTGCATGGTATAAACCATGGACTTGGTTTGGTGATTGGACAGAAAAAGTAAAGATTCAAGATGAAAAAAAATATATTATTATCGATCCTAAAAAGATAAAGCAAGAGATTAGAGACGCTATTACAGAGAAATTAAACACGCAGATAAAAACAGCAAAAAGTAATCATTACAAAAATATTGATACATATTGTAGTAATAGCAATAAATTGTTTGAAGAATTTATGAAAAAGCAGGAAGAAGATCTTAAAGAGTTAGAAAATAAGAGAAAAGACTTGCAAAAAGAGAAAGAATCTTGTGAAGCACAATATAATACTTTTAATAAAATTGTAAGGAGTGATAATGGAAAATAATGTATCAGGTGTAATATCAGGTGTAATAATGGAGAATAATGCATCAGGTGTAATATCAGGTGTAATATTTGGTATAGTAGCATTAGTTGTAGTAGGTGTAGTTATCTACATAGTAAGTAAAACAAAACCACAAAGTAATCAATCAAAAGAATTTGATGATGAAATGGAAAAAGCTCGTTATCAAGGGCATAAAAACACAATAGAAAAAGCCATAAGAGAAAATGACTTTGCATATCTAGAAGAAGCAAAAGATACAAGGATAAGAGATTTTCCAGATTTAATAGCAATGATTGAAGAAGCATTACAAAAGAAACCAAAAGTATAATAAGATAGTAACTTCTATACCATATTATACGCAAAATATATAAAAGCTACAAGCAAAGCTAGATATTATCTCTAATACTAAGACAATGAATCTAGCGAAAAGCAAGATGAATCATATAGCAATGATAGAAAAACATGCTATAATAATAGATTCGCAAAAGAAGCATTGAGAGATGTTTCATGCATATATCTTTTATTTTTAAGGTAGAGTATAATCAAACAACATTAAAAGTTAGCATGATAATGTATATGAGATAAGCGGTGATTCTACAAAGCGTTTAAGCTATATCATCGGAGGTTGGTTTGAAGAGTATATATATTTAGAGTTAATAGCATTGTTGCAAAGTGGATATATTTATGATTTACAAATGAACACCAAATTAAATACAAAGGGAGTTGATTATCAGGAATTTGATATTATTTTTACTGATGGCTATAGGCTTTTTATCATAGAGTGTAAAAGTGGTGGTGCAAAAACTGAAGCAGTAGAAAAGTTGGCAAATATTAGGCAGCGTTATGGAGGCATAAATGCTATTTGCATCGTAGTTACACCATTTGAGCAAAATAGTATTGTAAAAATGAAAACAAAAGAAAATGGATTACATTTAATCCAAGGCGAATATTGTCGATACATTAAGGAAATAATTCAAGGACATATACGCTAAGCGATCAATACAGAGCTTTAACAATCTTGTTAAATCGCCCATCGTGGATAAATGAGCTTCTCCCAATCAATTTCATTGAACTCTTTGCATAGCAATAAACATTTTTATCACATATAGTTTTAAGGAAAATCACCAAAAAGAACCTAGCCTTATAATCAAAATACTACAAGCAAGCAAAATAATAATGCCATTAAAACAACATTCAAATATATTTTAAAAACTACAATGATACATACAGAATCTAAAACCTTAGCAATGAATGCGTGGTATAATACTTAAGAAAATTGCTAAATCCCAAAATGGAGCGATAAAATGAATGAATTAACAGAAAATCAAAACAATAAAATTTCATATTTTATCGAATATTGGCAAGAATTTACGAAATATATAAATGATGGCATTAGCAAATTATCTTATTTTAGTGGTTTGGAGCAAGATTTTATTAACCCTATCTTGTATAATCCAAAAGAGCTTTTTAATGAATTTATTGATGAAATAGAAAGAAAAAATCTATCAAATGCTGATAATAAAAAATTTTTTATAGATAATATAAATGAGTTAGTCAAGTTAAAATTAAAGGCATTAGAGTTTTTAGAGCCTACGCTCAAAATTATTCAACAGCAATTTAACCAAAAAAATGATTTTTCCTGTTTACTTCATCTTTTGAAATTTGCTTTAGAAGAGATAAAAAATTATAGACTGGGGAGAGAAAGTGTTAAAGAATTAGAAAAAATTATTTTTAATGAAAACTCTCTTGAATATAGTAAATAAAATATAAAACATTTAGTGCATTTTGTTGTATTTGAATTAAAGAATAAAGGTTTCACAGATAATACAATACAGCAAATTATAGAGGATATTTTTAGTAGGTATGAAGAAATAGATTTTAGAATATATACAAAATTTCCCCATAATCTTGAATTCCCTAAAGGATCTACACAAGAAAATCAAGATAAATTTTACAAAGACTTAAAAGACTACATAGACTCCTTAACTTATCAAGATAGAATCGTTGCCCTTTGTAACTATTTTGATAAAAAAACATTTCAAGTGAAATTTATATTTAGAGTTATAGGGATTAAAGGAAAAGAAAATTTAGAAATAGATGATATAGAAATATATAATCCATTTGAAAAACAACTTGCATTAAATGACAAAAGCGATTCTGAAAATGATGAATTATTTGGCTTAAGCACTTCTCAAAAATCTGATTTTCAAGATATATATAATATTGCCATTAAAGTTAATGCAATAGATACTAATGATACCCAATCAGCAAAACATAGAGCAATTTATAAAGCACATGCTTTCTTTGATTGTTTTGTTTCAAGAAATTTTTATATAAAAACTAAAATTATAATAGATACTACACAATATTTAATATTGAGTAAAGAAAACAAAAGAATTGGCGATGGCTATAGTATGAATGATCCATTTATATCTTATATTGATTCTATAACCATGACAAAGCAATCACCTAACCTAAATGGGTATTTACAATATTATGAAAAATTAACCACACAGAAAGAATTAATAGAAATTGATAACCAAATAACAAGATCATTGGCTTGGAGGAGAAGGGCTTTAGAAACTATAAATTATAATGAAGCAATTTTATGGCATTGGGTTAGCATAGAAAATTTATTTAATTCTAAAAATGGCACTACAAAATCAATATTTCATTTTGCACCAAACATTCTAACACAAGCTTACACTTATGAATTTATGCGAAAAATATATATGGAAATAAAAAATAAAGCTTTCCCCTTTAACGACTATGATATTCCCCTGAAAGCAATCAATTTTATTGACACAATGCCTAAAGACATGGATAATAAGGAATTTATTAAATATATAAAAAAACTCTGTGAGCTACTTAACAAAGAAACATTTTTTTATGAAAAATTACAAAATTTTATAAAAATATTTGAAGATAAAAAGGAATTTAAAGCTTTTATAGAAAATTACAAAAAACAAATTGAGCAAAAAATAATATTTTTATATAGACTTAGAAATAAAATAACCCATCATGCCATGAATGAATATAATGAAACAATAGTATATTATAAAAATTTTGCTAGTTATATAAATACTATTCTTATTTGTTATTTTATTGATACAAGAGTCTTAAGGAATAAATACGATAATGATGAGATTATAAATTATGGGGTATATGAATATAATAAAATGTTGTTAAATCTTGAAAAATATGGCGTAGATTCTATAATTAATCCTAAAGAATATGAATGATAGAAAATAGCAAACCTTGACAAACTAACTCTAAAATTTATAATAGCCAACATTTTTAAAAATAACAATACTACGCTAAAATTCCACTAAATAGCCCACTAACTCAATAAAGCATGATATAATGATTAAAAAACTTTAGGGGCAATATGCAACGATTACAACAAAGATTTGAATATTTTCAAAAAGCCTTTTTGAACTTACAGGAAATAAAAATGCAAGAAAAAAGGGTTTTTTCAACATTAGAAAAAGAGGGGATTATACAAAGATTTGAAGTGCTCCTTGAGCTTAGCTCTAAAACCTTAAAAGATTTTTTAGAAACAGAAGGATTTATTATAAAAAGCCCTAAAGATAGCATAAGAAAAGCATTTGAATATGGGCTTTTATGCGAGTGTGAGCAGTGGCTAGAAGCACTAGAGATAAGAAATATAACAAGCCATACCTATACAGAGCAGGGGCTAGATGAGCATATAGCCTATATCCTTAATGTATTTTATCCTTTAGTAGATGATATGTATAATAAATTAAGGGGCTTAGTATGTGTGGATTAACACAAAAACAATTACAACTCATACAAACAATACTTTATAAACACAAAGCAGTTACTAAGGCTTACATTTTTGGTTCAAGAGCATTAGGCAATTTTAAGCCTACAAGTGATGTCGATATAGCATTACAAGGGGAAATTGATTTAAGATTGATTGCAAAGATTAAGGGGGAGTTTGAAGAATCGCTTTTGCCTTTTTGCTTTGATGTGATTGATTATGCAAAGGCAAATGATGTGCTAAAGCACCATATAGACACACAAGCACAAGAAATTTAAATACAATAAACTAAGCATAAACACATTAAAGATTCTAATAAATAGCCCACTAACTCAATAAAGCATGATATAATGATTAAAACTTATGGGCAATAGCAATACTTATATATTCAAAAAGCCTTTTAAGCAATCATTGCGATAAAATAGGAGATAATATGCAAAATGCACTTAATGAAGCCACCTTAGAATCTTATGCCTTAGAGCTTTTAGGGCAACTGAATTATACTTGCAAAAATGCAAAAGAGCTATCAAGTCAAACAAGAAAAAAAGATGAATGGATATTAAGAGATGATTTTATAGAAGCTATAAAAAGGATTAATTTCCAAAGCAAAGAAAATTATAAATTTTTAAGCATAGAAAAACAGGAGCAATTAGCCCTTGAAGCATATAAAAAGATTCTAAATTTAGCAGATGGGCTAGAAGATGAGGAGCTTTTGCATAGCAATGAGAAATTGCATACCTATTTAATACAAGGCATTACTTTAGAAGTATTAGTTGATACAGAACAAAGAGGGATTAAGCTAGAACTACTTGACTTTGAGAACATAGAAAATAATACATTTTTAGCACTTAATCAATTCATTTTTCATAAAAAGACACAAAGGCGATTTGATATTATCCTTTTTATAAATGGACTAGCCTTAGTTCTGTGTGAGCTTAAGAATCCTTTAGATATAAATGCAGATTTACAAAAGGCTTATTTACAGCTACAAACCTATAAAGAAGAAGCAAAAGAAATGTTTATTGCTAATGAACTTTGCATTATAAGTGATGGTATTGATACAAGAGTTGGTAGTTTTAATGCAGATTTTACACGATTTTTGAAATGGGAAAATAAGGATTTTAAAAAAGATAATGAACTTGACAATACTTTTTATGGATTGCTTAGCCATACTACCTTGCTTGATTATATACGCTATTTTATCACCTATGAACGCACCACAGATACAGAAAGGCAAAGCTATACAGAATCTAAACTTTATAAAAAGATTGCAGCATACCATCAATACTATGCAGTTAATAAAGCGATACGAAGTGTGCAAAAAGCAATGAATGATATATCACAAAACAAGCAAAGCAAAAAAGGCGGTGTAGTGTGGCACACACAAGGAAGCGGCAAGAGTTTATCAATGGTATTTTTTAGCACAAAGGCTTTGCAAATATTAGGCAATCCTACTTTATTAATACTTACTGATAGAAATGATTTAGACAATCAGCTTTTTAAAACTTTTGCAAAATCAAGCAAATTACTCCAAACAACACCACTGCAAATAAAAAGCTCAAAGGAATTAAAAGAAACATTAAAAAATATAAAAGGCGGTATCATTTTTAGCACAATGCAAAAATTTAAAGATGAAAATGAACATTTTGAGCTTTTAAGCACTAGAGAAGATATTATTGTTATCGCTGATGAAGCACACCGCACACAATATGGCTTTGGTGCGAGATTTAAAGGAGATGAAATTGCCTATGGCTATGCACAAAATGTGCGTGATGCCTTGCCCTATGCTACTTATATGGGCTTTAGTGGCACACCGATAGAAAAAGATAATGCAAATACGCGTAATGTCTTTGGCGATTATATTGATATTTATGATTTTCAAAAAGCTATAACAGATGGGGCTACATTGCCATTATATTATGAAAGTAGATTAGCAAAGCTACATTTAAGCGATGAGGGTAAAAAACTTATAGAATCTTTAAATTTAGATTCTAATGAAAGTAAATTAGTAAAGCTTAGAGATATTATAGGTGCAAAGCAAAGACTACAAGCTATCGCTAAGGATATTTTAGAGCATTTTAACATAAGAAAGCAAAACCTAAAAGGCAAAGCTATGATAGCCTGTGCTAGTAGGCAAATTGCACTAGATTTATATAATGAGCTTGTTTTGCTTGAGCCAAGTTTGCATAATGATGATTACAGCAAAGGTAAAGCAAAACTCATCATAACTTCAAATGCAAGCGATGGAGCAGAACTTGCAAGATTTTATACCACCAAAGAACAACAAAATACTATTGCCAATAGAGTAAAAGATATTGATGATGAGTTAGAATTTATTATTGTGTGTGATATGTGGCTTACAGGTTTTGATGCCCCACCTTTGCATACACTCTATATCGATAAGCCTATGAAAGGGCATAATCTTATGCAAGCAATAGCAAGGGTAAATCGTGTATGCAAAGACAAACCAGCAGGGCTCATCGTGGATTATATAGGTATAATGACAGATTTACAAAATGCTTTGCAAGTTTATACACAAGGAAATAATACAAGCTTTATATATGATAAAAGCAAGCTTATAAATCTTGTCTATGAAAAATATGAAATTATTAAAGAAATGCTTCATGGATTTGATTATATGGCATATTTTGGAGCAAATATAGAATCTAAAATAGCCTTACTCTCACAAATTACAGATAAGCTTCTAAGTGATGAGAAAGAAAAAAAGAGATTTTTAGATGAATGCCTAAGGCTTACAAAAGCCTATATTATGGCACTACCCAATCAAGAAATACAAAAACTTGCAAAAGAGATTGCCTTTTTTGAGCTTTTAAAAAATCGCATTAAAAAAAGCGAATTAACAAAAATACAAGCAAATAATGCCATAAAGCAAAGCATAATCAAACAAATTATTGATGAAGAGTTAGTAAGCGATGGTTTAGTAGATATTTTGAATACAAAGCAAATAAAAACACAAAATATATCCATACTTTCACATGAATTTTTAGAAGGTATGCGTCATTTTAAATATCCACATATTGCCATAGCAACATTAAAAGAACTTTTAAATGATGAATTACAAATACGCCTTCAAAAAGAGCTTACAAGTAAAAGTTTATATGAAAAGCTTTGCCAGATTCTATTAAAATATCAAAACAAAATGCTTGATACAGCAAAAGTTATTGAGGAGCTCATAGCACTAAGCAAAGAGCTTATAAAGCAAGATGAGCAAAAGAAAAATTTAGGTTTAGATGATTATGAATATGCTTTTTATCAAATCTTAAGTGAGCAAAAAAGCGTAGAAGAAATAATGGGGGTTGATAAACTGAGGGAATTAAGCAAAGCTGTGTATTATGAAATAAGGGAAAAATCTAGTCTTGATTGGAATTTACGCCAAAGTGTAAGAGCAGAGCTAAGAATAGCGGTTAAAAAGATATTGCAAAAGTATGGCTACCCGCC
>JARHYY010000024.1 GCA_029258405.1 Helicobacteraceae bacterium
TTTATATAGTGGAGTTAAGTAAGTTCTTTAAGGTTTATTCTGTTATTTGAATTTTTGGACTCTAAGGTTTATTGCTTGTTTGAGTTTTGAGGTTTGGGTATAGTATAATTGAGGGTTGTTGGGGGGGGTAGAGATAGTGTTTGTGGGAGGGCTAAAACTTATATATTGCTGATAACATTTTATTTTAGGTATGCATGTATATAAGTGAGAGAGTTATATAGATATAAATAATATCTTAAGTATATATTATAATGTTTTAGAAATTAAATTTTTTGGGGTGAGAATGTTTAGGTTTTTGGGGAAGTCTAGCGGGGATTCACAATTTTTAGATTTTAGTATTTACCTCTGTTAATATTGTTCTTTATTGTAAAAAATATATATCTGGGTTTGTTCGTTTGTATGCTCTTGAATATCAAATTGAGCTGTTGTTTTTATGCCTTTTATGCTTAATGTTTGTGTATTGGCATTATAGGTATAATCTTTTACCTTGGCTTTTTGAGCATTTGTATCTTTTATATGGAGTTTAATATTAAAATCATTATCATTAATAACTGCAAGTGCTCTTTTGTTGTCAAAAAGTGCTAATCCCTCCGCTTTTTCTTTGTCCCATCCATATTGTCGTAAGTCAAGCACAAAATTTTTCTTGACAGTTTTTATATTATTTATACGGTTATATTCTAAATCCTCATTGTTTGGAATTTCATCTGCATTTTTTAAATCTATTTTATAAATTAAATTTTGCATTATGCCCTTTTGTTTACCTTGCTCTATGACTAAAAAGCTCTCATTTTCAACAAAAACAATATCTCCTATTTTTGCATCAGAGTTCTTTTTGTAATCTTTATCGATGGGATAGGCATACATGGTGGTTTTTTTGCTTTGGGGGTTAAATTTAAGGATTCTAATATATGGTGATTGTCTGTTGTTAATGTCTAATACACTCTGCATGATGGCTATAATTTCGCCTTTATCATTAACTGTTATTCCTTCAAAACCTCTATTAGGTATGCGATGGGATAGAATGCTTGGTAGCTTATTGCTTGGGGAATATTTTTCAAGGATATTTCCATGAGAATCAGTCTTGATAATGAAAGGACCATATTCATCACAAAGCCAAAAATTACCTTCTTTATCTCTTGTTATGCCTTCAGTATCTAGCCCATTTTCATCAGGTTCTATTTCTTTTAGGTCAAGATTTAAAGCTATTTCTTTTGTAGAGCCTATTTTGTCTTGAGGAATCACTCTACCGCTTATGTTTTGCCCATTATATTTTAATGTTGTATATGCTATTACTTTAGCATTATGAGCATTGATTTGTATAATGGCTATATTTGGGACAAAATCAGGCATGGGGAAAAACTTACTCTCATATTTTTCTTGGTTTTTAATATAATGTGGGGCATCAAGATTAGGTCCTCTATCAGTAAGTCCATAAAATTCTATATTGCCATATTTATCTATACTCTTAAAGCTTAAGCCCGAACCATATCCTGCCGACATAAAGGCATAAGGGAATTCTATTTTTGAAGTGTCTAAAGTAAATTTCTTCACTTCAAATGCATATGCATTTAAGACGAAAATAAATATAAGCATAATCCTATTCATCTCTTAATATCCTTCAATAAACTTGTTATATGTAATTTTGGCATATTATGGTTAATTATATTTTATGCTCTCAAAGAGCTATGCTGTAAAAATGAAATTGACTTTTAAATGTTTTATAAGTATTTCTTAATATTGAGATAAAAATCTCACTGTTTTTGTTATTGTGATTCTAGTTGCATAAATGGTTTAAAGAGAAATTGATGCTCCTTTGGCAAAGCTTCATAAACTGAAAAAGCAAGTTCTTGAATCTCCCATAATGCCTTTTTAGAAGAACGAAGTGAGAGAAAATTTTGCAAACTTCGTGCATTAATACTCCATGTAAGCTCTGTACGATATGATTCTGGCATAGCAAATTTAGCAATATCATTGCTTATGCCATCGTTGAGAATTTCGCGTAAGTTTTCAAGGGCATAAATGCACATTCGATTAGTTTTTTCATTTTTAGTAAAAACAATGAATCTTTCTGCTCTTGTATAATTTTCATCATTAATAGGTAAAAAACTTTCCTCTTTTTTAAGCTCTTTAAGGGTGTATCGAGATGACTTTACACTTAAAGAAGCCATTCTATGTCTTGCAAGCTCTTGCAAGCAAGCACGACTAATACCTTGTATATAAAAGCTATAAAACAAATGCTCTAGAGTGCTTGAATGGCGATATCTATTGCCCACCTTATCAATTAAATCACAATCTTTTTCTCCTCCGAAATCACCTTTATCAAAACTCTGCCAACATGTGCGAATTGCATGGGAACATACCGATAATGGTGTAAAGTGCATTAATGTAACCTTTAAATATTGATTAAGCATTTTGCACTCCTCCCTTGTTTTCTTGATGGTTAAATTCTGCCACAATTTCCTTAAGTTTGGCTATATAGTTATGTGCATTGAGTAACTCATTTATATCGTAATTGAGCTTTGAAATAGGGTAGGGTGTTGGTTTGGCAACATGGATAGAATCATATTGTGTTTTTTCTTCAGAATCATCAATGAGCAATTCTTCATAAAGTTTTTCACCCGGTCTTAAGCCACTAAAAACAATTTTAACTTCATTTTCTTTGCGATAGAGCTTGAGCATATTTTTAGCTAAATCAACGATTTTTACAGGAGAGCCCATATCAAGAATAAAAATTTCTCCTCCTTGAGCTATTGAGGCAGCTTGGAGCACAAGCCTACATGCTTCAGGAATGAGCATAAAATAACGCGTAATTTCTGGATGGGTTACAGTAATTGGTCCTCCTTGTGCAATTTGTGCTTTAAATTTTGGTACGACACTGCCGCTACTCCCTAAGACATTACCAAACCTTACAGCAACTACCTCGCTTTTTTTTGGGTCTATATTTTGTGCATAAAGCTCCACTATTCTCTTAGTTGCACCCATTACATTTGTTGGGCGAACAGCTTTATCTGTGGATATAATGACAATTTTGGGTATTTGAGCTTCAATAGCACAGTCAATCACATTTTTACTGCCTACAATATTATTTTCTATTGCACTTAGCATATTTGCTTCACATAAAGGTACATGTTTGTATGCTGCTGCATGCAATAAAATATCAGGCTTGAATATTGTGAAAATTTCTAAAAGTCGCTCTTTTTCTAAAATACTTACCATGATAGGTACAACATTATCCTGCCCCATTTCTTCTGTTATGGCATAAAGATTATATTCACTATGATCAATTAAAATAAGTTGCTTTGCCCCAAAGGCTTTACATTGTCTTGCAATTTCACTTCCTATGCTGCCCCCACCGCCAGTAATGAGTACTGTTTTATTAGCGATAAAACTTTGTATAAGGTTTTTATCAAGGTCTTTTACGGGACGAGAGAGCAGGTCTTCTATTGATATATCTTTAAGCGGTTCTTTGATATTTGATTCTTCGCTTAAAGTGGTTGCTATTTTAATATCAGTTAGCCCTAAAGAATCTAATTGCTTGAAGACATCTTCTAATGGTGGTTTAGCAAAGTCTTTGGTGAGAATGGCACTGGTAATTTTGTGCTTTTTTATAAGTTCTTCAGCGGCAGAAAGAGGGTAGATTCGTAAATTGCTAATATAGCTCCCCCAAGAAGCTCTTTTATGCTCAATAATGGCTACGGGGTCATATGGAATATCCCCACTTAATGCACTTTTTATTACATTTGCTGCTTGCATGCCACCACCAAAAATAAGAGTGTTTTTAGGGGAATGTTTAGGAACATTTTCTAAATAAATCCTCTTAGAAACTCTTATAAATCCAATAAAAATACTTGAAATCACAAAATCAACTATCACGACACTTAAAGGGAGGTATTCAAAAAAATCGAAGATAACAAACAAGAGCACAAAAAGGGCATAGGCAATACTATGAGCATAAAGTATTTTAACAGCTTCACTTAAACCAAAAAAGCTCCATGGAACAAGATATACCCTAAACACAAAGAGCATGGCAACCTTAAGAGCAATGAGGAAAATAAATGAAAGAATAATATTACCATTAAACTCTAAAGGCACTTCAAAGCTGTAGCGAAGATTGTAGGAAAATGTAAGGGTAAGATAAGAGCACATAATATCTACACAGAGAAAAAATAATGTCCTCTTTACATTACTTGGGCGCAATAGGCGTACTAATAATCGAGAGTAGAATACTCTTTTCATGATTTTCTTATAATATCTTTAAGTATGTCAGCAACGAAGCAAACCTGCTCTTTATTCATTGCCCCTCCGCTTGGCAAACAAAGCCCATGTAAAAAAAGCTCCTCACTAGTGCCATCAATAACTTTTTGTGTATCTGTAAAAAGCGGTTGTAAATGCATGGGTTTCCATAATGGACGCGTTTCGATATTGTGTTTTTCAAACAGCTCTACTACAGTCTTGGGGTTGATATGTGCAGGAAGTTTTATGGTGCTTAACCACCTATTGCCCCTTGTGTTTGGAAGTTCGGGCATAAATTCTATGTGACATCCTTCAAGTTCTTGTGCATACCATTCAAAAATTTGCCTCCTTTTAAGCACCCTTTGTTCAAGTACCTCCATTTGCCCTACGCCAATAGCAGCTAAAATATTGCTTAAGCGGTAGTTGTAACCATAAGTATTATGCTCATAATGTATAAATGGTTCTTTTGCCTGTGTGCTTAAAAAACGAGCTTGCTCTATAAAGTCCTTATATGGAGAGAGTAGCATGCCCCCACCGCTTGTTGTAATAATTTTATTGCCATTAAATGAAAAAACTCCAAAATCTCCAAATGTGCCGCTACTTTTATTATGATAGAAAGCACCAAGAGATTCAGCAGCATCTTCAATAAGTATGATATTTTCATTGCGACAAATTTCAATTATTTCTTGCAGTTGGGCACATTGCCCATAGAGATGCGTTAGTATTAATGCTTTTGGAGGTTTCTTGAGCATAGTAAGAGCTTTTTTAAGCAAAAGAGGAGAAAGATTCCATGAGTTATCGCTATCAATAAAAACAGGCTCTGCCTTTTGGTATAAAATAGCAGCAACAGAACCAATAAAGGTAAAACTGCTTGCTAATACTATATCACCAGCCCTTACGCCTGTTACACGCAGAGCTAAATGCAAGGCAGCTGTTCCGCTACTTAAAGCAAGGGCATGAGAGCATTGTGTATAACTTTTAATAGATTCTTCAAATCGATCAACAAAAGCACCTAAAGGGGCTATATAGTTGCTCTCAAATACTTGTTTAATATAATTTTGCTCATTGCCCCCCATTTCTGGAGGTGAGAGAAATATTCTGTTTTTATTCATTATGTTCCTTATAATTCTCGTTTTGCAGGGTTACCTACAACAATTTTATTATTTGCTATAGGTGCAACAACAACCGCTCCAGCACCCACTATAACATTTTTTCCAATGCTCATGAGTTCTTTTACTACACTGCCCGCACCAATATGGCTGCAGCTACCCACTTTTACGCCCCCAGCCAAAGTAGCATGAGGGGCAATATGTGCAAATTGCTCAATGTGATTATCATGCTCAACAATTGCACCGCTATTAATGATTACTCCTTCTTGAATAAAGGCATCAGCATTTACAATCGCTCCAGCACAAACAACAACAGCTTCGGCTATATAAGCATTTTGAGCAACAATAGCACAAGAGTGTATAAGGGCAGGAAAGCTATAGCCCTTGGGCTTTAGCCTTTTGTAGAGCTCTTGGCGAATGGCATTATTCCCTATGGCGATAAAAACGGTTTGAATACCTTTTTTACTTAAAAATTCCTCTTCTGTTATAGTATTTAAATTTAAAAAGGTTTTTGGCTCTTTATCAATGGCATATACAATATCATAACCTCGCATTTGGGCAATATCAGCTACTACCTTTGCGTGCCCCCCAGCACCATAAATGGCTGCTCTAAAATGACTGCCTTCAAATTTTTCTGCTGTGGCTTGTCCTTGTGCATTTTGTGCATTAATTCCTTCACGAATCAAAACTTTCTTGACAGTGAGCAAAGCTATTTGAATATCAAGAGCTAAGGATATATTTTCAACATATGTTATATCAAAATTTAATTTATCTTCCCATGTTATGGCGTTTCGCCCATTTACTTGTGCTAAGCCTGTTATGCCGGGCTTTACATCATGTCTTCTTTGCTCTCTTGTGCTGTAGAGTTCCATATATTCAGGCAAAAGAGGGCGAGGACCTATAAAGCTCATATCACCTTTGAGCACATTAAAAAGCTGCGGGAGCTCATCAAGAGAGCTTTTGCGTATCCATTTTCCAACAGAGCATAATCGTTGCTCATCGGGCAATAAATTGCCTTCATCATCAACAGCATAGCTCATAGTGCGAAATTTGTAAATAGTGAATATTATGCCATCTTTCCCCGGTCTCTTTTGTGTAAAAATAACAGGAGACCCTATTTTATAGCGAATAAAGATTGCACACATAAGCATAATAGGAGCAAAAGCCACAAGCAAACAGAGTGCAAAAAATCTATCAGCAAAAGGCTTAAAATAATTTACATAAAACATGAAAATCCACAAAATTTATAGTATAAATAAAAGCTTATTGATTTATTGTACTTGAATATAGCTAACAAAAAGCAAAGCACAAATACAGAATATGAATAAATATTCTTTTATTTTGATATAATGCCATGAGAATTATTTTAAGGAAGCAAAGCATGGATAAGTATAGCGATTATGATGATATGAATATAGAAGAAGATGATGAGGATTTTTCTTCTGATGATAACTATAATGATAATGATTCACATGGAGAACATTCTTCTTATCTCTATGATGATGATGATTATGATGATGGGAGCAGTGAATATAATGATGAGTATGAAGAGGAGTATTAGTTGAAAAAAAGAGCAATAGTTAAACTTGCATTAATACAGCAATCATTCAAAGGCAATAAAAAAGATACTGTTGATGCAACTACACAATATATTCAAGAAGCAGTACAAAATAATGCACAGCTCATTGTGTTGCAAGAGCTCCATACAAGAGAATATTTTTGCCAAACTGAAAATATATGTTTTTTTGAATATGCTCAAGATTTTAGCGACGATATTCATTATTTCAGCTCTTTAGCCCAAAAGTATTCTGTAGTGCTTGTATGCTCTTTATTTGAAAAAAGAGCCGCTGGACTTTATCATAATACTGCGGTTGTGTTTGAAGGCGATGGAAAAATAGCAGGAAAATATCGTAAAATGCATATTCCAGATGATCCTAGATTTTATGAAAAATTTTATTTTACACCGGGTGATTTGGGATTCTTACCTATACAAACATCATTAGGCAAGCTAGGTGTTTTAGTGTGTTGGGATCAATGGTATCCAGAGGCAGCAAGGCTTATGGCTTTAAGAGGTGCTGAAATACTTATTTACCCTACTGCTATTGGTTGGTTTAATGCTGATAGTGATGATGAAAAACAACGCCAACTTGATGCATGGGTAAGCGTTCAAAGAGGGCACGCGGTTGCTAATTGCTTGCCTGTGGTTGCTTGTAATAGGGTAGGATTTGAAAGAGATCCAAGTAATGCCACAGAAGGCATCAATTTTTGGGGCAATAGTTTTGCTTTTGGTCCCCAAGGAGAGCTTTTGGGTAGGCTAGGGACAAAAGAAGATATTTTGTATATAGATATTTGTTTTCAAGATTCAGAATATATACATCAAACATGGCCTTTCTTACGCGATAGGCGTATTGATTTTTATGCAGGGCTTACAGAGAGATATTTAGACTGATGTTATCTTTAGCTAAACGCGTGCGATTAAAAAAAGTACTCAATATTGCCATACCAGCTGCTTTGCAATCGGTATTAGATTTATTTTCTATGGCGGTGAGCTTTATCTTTATTGGACAATTAGGTAGTGCAACTATATCTGCATTAGGTGCGGCAATTACTTTTTTTATGTATATTTACTCTGTTACAGCAATTTTTAATGTAGGCACTAATGCTCTAGTATCTCGGAAGGTAGGGGCTAGAGATATGCAATCAGCTTCAAGGATTTTAAGCTCCATGCTCTATTCTGGACTTTTTTTGAGCATTCCTATTTTTTTTCTTGCACTTGCAACATATACGCCATTTTTATCACTCATGAAAGATGTGAGCATTGAGGCAAAGCAGCTTGGAGAAGAATATCTTTCTATTATCATTTTTATTATCCCATTTTTTATCTCTAAAATTATTATTGTAGCAGCCATGAGTGCTTATGGGGACACTCGCACCCCATTTATCGTAAAGCTTTTTGCCACATGTTTGAGTGTATTATTGAATTATATACTTATTCATGGGCATTTAGGCTTTCCTGCCATGGGGCTTATTGGAGCAGGCGTAGCAAATATTGTTGTAAATGTTACAGAAACTTCTATTTTAGTATATATTTTATGCCATCATCGTTACCCATTATCATTAATCAGGCAATATTCTAAAGAAGAAGTTATCAAAGCTATGAAGATTGGTTTTCCAAGTGGGCTAGAACGATTCTTTACTCTTACCTCCATGGCTATTTTTGCATTTTTGGTTACCCATTATGGCGAAAAGGCATTTGCGGGCTATATGGTTGGCGGGAGGGTTGAAGCGTTTGTGTTTATGCCTTGTTTTGGTTTTATGATTGCAGCTATGAGCCTTATGGGGCAGAATCTTGGAGCAAAGAGAGAATCTGAAGCAAAGAGATGCATTGAAATGATTCTATTTCTTAGTATGAGTTTTATGGGGAGCTTGGGTATTATATTAATCATTGCTCCCATTCCTATCTCTATACCTTTTAGCAATGATAGAGAAACCTTAGAGTTTAGTGCATTGTATTTATTCTACATAGGATTCTCGCAATTATTTTTAGCTATTAACTTTGTTCTTGATGGTGCTTTAAGAGGTGCTGGCGTTACAAAGGTTACATTGCTTGTTAATAGTATTTCTATATGGTGTTTGCGTATCATTCCATCATTGATTTTTGTTATTATCTTTCATGTAAATCTTGAACTCATTTATGCTATCATGAGCATTGAAACCATTTTACGGTCATTTGTTTATTGGTATTTATTTTATAAAGGCATTTGGAAAGATTCATTAAAAAAGAAAAAAAAACATATTTTTTAAGCATTATCAAGTAATTTTTTTTTATAATGGTAATAAAAATAATTTGGAGCAAGTTTTTGGAAAAAATTATTGATATAATAGAAATCATTGCATGCGAAAAAGGTTTAGAAATTGAACATGTAGCCCAAGCAGTAGCCCAAGCAATTGTCATTACAGCCAAAAATCATATGAATGAAGCATACGATTATGGAGTAGATATTGATATAAAAAATAAAAATTTTTCTTTATATCAAAAAATTCTTGTAGTATCTGATGATGATGAACGCATTCAACAAAGAGAAAGATACATTCCCCTAAGTGAGGCAAGAAAACTTAGCGATGGCATTGAAATAGGCGATGAAGCACGCTATGATTGTCCTATTGATTTTGGTCGCAGTGGCATTAATTTGCTCCATAGAGAATTAGAAACACAAATTCAACGCTTAATAGAAACACAGCTTTTTGATAAATATAAATCCCAAATAGGAAAAATTGTTTCAGGTACAGTTGTAAGAATTGATAACAATGAAAATACTTATATTGAAATTGATGAAATTCGTGCTGTTTTGCCTATGCGTAACCGCATTAAAGGCGAGAAATTTGTTGTTGGCAATGTTGTTAAATCTATCCTTAAATATGTTAATATGGATAACCGCAATGGAATCTCTATTGAACTTTCTCGTACAACGCCAAAATTTTTAGAAGAATTATTGCGTCTTGAAGTACCAGAAATCTATGACAATGAAGTTATCATACATAAATGTGCTAGAATACCCGGGGAGCGTTCAAAGATAGCAATAAGCTCAAGCAGCACCAAAATAGACCCTATAGGTGCTACTGTTGGCGTAAAGGGCATAAGAATTAATGCTGTAAGCAAAGAACTTAAAAATGAAAATATAGATTGTATTGAATATTCTGATATTGGAGAAAAGTTTGTTGCTCGAGCATTAGCTCCAGCTTTGATTTCAAATGTAAAAATAGAGAATAAAAAAGCTATAGTTTCCCTACCAAGTGAACAAAAATCAAAAGCCATAGGTAAAAATGGAATTAATATCCGCCTAGCTACTATGCTTACAGGCTATAATATTGAACTTGTAGAGCAAAATAGCTTTATCCCCACCCCATTTATTAAAGAGGAAAAAGCAGATATTGACTCTCTTATTTCTCTCTTTAAAAAATAATTTACTTCTTAATATTTATATAAACATGAATTGCTTATCTCTATGGATTTTTGTTTTTTTATCAATGTTAATGAGTGCTACAAGAGATTTATATTCAAAGACAAGCTTGACTATGATGAAATATAGTGCAAATGCTATATTGCTAAAACATTACATAATGCACTAAAATGCAGATAATAAAACAAATTCTTGCTTGTGATGTTGGCTTGTGCTTTATTGGTTTAGCCACTTATGTGCAGGGCATTGTTATGCCTCTTGAGCCAATTTGCCGCATTAACCGCAAACAAGCTGCTTGTGAGCTTGATAATATTTTATGTCTCAGATGCATTGATATTCTAGTTGTGGGCATTCCAAGCGGAGGAGCAGCAGAGCATGATAATACAAAAAAACGAATTCAGCACTTTATTTCTTTATTGCAATTCAAAGGCGAAATTTATTATGTTAACGAGGATTTTACGAGCAAACAAGCTTTTCAAAATATCATGTATATGAAGCCTAAAAATCGTTTGCAAGCACAAAAAAATGGGCAAATTGATTCTTTGAGTGCTTGTGAGATTTTAAAAAATTATCTTGAATGCAAAAACCAATAAATCAACACCCCAAATTTATCATTAATAGCCTATCGCAACGCTCATATATTAAGGCTGATATCTCTATTCTCAAATTTCAAAAGATTTTGTTTTATATGCACCCCGCAAGAATAGCCCCCAAAAGTGTTGTTTTTTCGCACGACACGGTGGCAAGGAATGAGCAAGAGCAAAGGGTTTTTGCCAACTGCATTACCTAGTGCTCTTACGCCCTTGGTGTCTATAGCTTTGGCTATATCCATATAGCTTTTTGTTTGTCCATAAGGAATATTTTGCAACTGCTCCCAAACCTTAAGTTGAAATAATGTGCCACTTGGCTGCATAGGGAGCGTGAAAGCTTGTCGTTTTTTTGAAAAATATTCTTGTATTTGGTTCATAGCTTCTTTGGTCAATGCACTTTCTTGCAATTTGTCGCAATTTGTCTCATTGTTTATAATAAATTTTACATGTAAAACATGTAGAGAATCATCAATAATCTCTATCTTGCCAAGCTCTGTTGTATAGACGCCTCCAAATAACATTAAAAATCCTTTAATATGAATTTCACTAATATTTATTTATTAAAGCATAAGCAGGAATGAATTACCGCTTATGCTTTAACACTTAAAAATATGAGTATTTTTACTATTCAGGCAAAAAACAATTTAAATAAATTACAGTAGTACTTTTAATATTACATATCAATAATGGAAAACTTCAATAAAGACATCACTAACACATCACATGAAATAACAAATTTATGCAATACATTAATTAAACCTAAATAACCCTCATAAACTCAAGCAAAAGAATAAACTTTCAAATTTGCTCAATACCCCATTAAGATATACACAATCATATAAACATAATCAATGCAAAACATAACTTTAAGTTATTATTAATAGTAAAGCATATGCCCTTAGTTGTCAATAGTGATCAAGCTAGCTTAAAAAGGGCAATAAAAGATTTTTGTAAAAGATTAAAAACCTTATGAAAGGATAGCGACTTTTATGAATAATCTCTATAAAAGATTCTCTACTTATCTCAATATGTAAAATCAATGTTAATATACTTAAGCAATTGCAATGAAAATTGTTTATACTTTAGGTATTAACAGTGCTTATTGCTAAAATAGACATTTTTTAATACCTCATTTTACAATGTACATTTAATATCTAAATACAAAGCATAAAAGAAATTTTTGAAAAAATTAATCACATAATAATATATAAGTAAAACCTTTGATGTATATGAAAATAAAATATATTTTTACAAACATGTAAGCACTAATGCACAGAGCTATAAATATAAATTTAAAATTCTTTAAGGTGATAAATTGGTGGATTTTGAGCAAAAATTCCTTATTTATATGCTAGTAATTTACTATTATGGTATAATAGTCTTTAAAAATTTTTAGGATTATTTATGCTTTATGGAGAAAAAGAAATTAAAGAATTTGACATAAAAAGAGACTTGGAGCTTTGGACGAATACTGTTGAAAATGATTATATTATTAAAATAACTTTACCTGAATTTTGTTGCCTTTGCCCTCGCTCTGGCTATCCAGATTTTGCAACTATTTATGTTGAATATATACCATATAAGCTTGTAGTAGAACTTAAAGCTATAAAGCTCTATATTAATTCTTTCATGAATCGCAATGTTAGCCATGAAGTAAGTATCAATGAAATTTACAATACACTAAAGAATACATTAAAGCCAAAATGGATAAAGGTTGTAGGGGATTTCAATCCACGAGGGAATGTGCATACTGTTATAGAATGTAGAAGTGATATAGTTGTGCCAAAAGAGCCTTTAGCAAACCTCAAGTAAAAACACTCCACTTCTTAAGCTATATCTACTTAAGATACTTGCTGATTCGACAACTATCTTAAGTAATGTTTTCTCTATAAGCCTATAATATTTATTTCAATCTCCAACAAGAACAACAAGATAAAATACAGAATCTATTTAAAGGCTAGTGCAATCAATAATAAAGCAAAAAATGCTATTAAAACAAAGAAATTTAAACTTTAAATTTGTTATTACATAACAAGTTAGAATTAATGCTGACCAGCATTCCAGAGCAAGCCTTAAAAAATAAGAATAATTGGAATAATCAAGGCTATTAATAATTTAGCACGACTCACCTGCAAATGTTTTCTAGCGTGAAATAACAACCCTCAATTATACTATACCCAAACCTCAAACAAGCAATAAACCTTAGAGTCCAAAAATTCAAATAACAGAATAAACCTTAAAGAACTTACTTAACTCCACTATATAAAGTTATATTATAAGCTCATTGTAAAAACAAACTCAAGCA
>JARHYY010000078.1 GCA_029258405.1 Helicobacteraceae bacterium
TTCATTACCATTATTGGCGGGGGGGGCGATAAGGATAGATATTATTAAATCTAGTTTTACTCTATCGCTATTGTTCATCGTTCATGAGATTCCTTATTAAATATTCTTATTGTAGCATGATTTTACAAAATCTCCCTTAAAAATGCTCTTTATCAAATCTACAGCTCTCACTTCGCTAGAAAATTTAGAAAAAACTACTTAAGAATCAAGCAATCCTTAAAGGATTGCTTAAGATTAGTAAGTAAATTCACTTCCGATATTTATTTTTTGAATATCCTTTTTATGCTCAAGCTTTAGGAGTGGAGCATTTTTATCCATGCCTAAAACTTTCACCTTTTTACCCTCTATCCACAAAGCCACACCTTCAGGTAAGGCATAAACTACAGCTTTTGGATTAACAATTAAAAACTCCTCAAGCCTTTCTTCTCTGCTTTCGCCATTATGTCCTTTAGGCTTTCCTGATATAAAATGTGGATTGATTTGATAAGGAAAAATATTGAAAGTATTAAAAGATTCAGGCTCTACAATAGGCATATCATTAGTTGTTTGCATTGTTGCACCCGCAACATTGGAACCAGCAGACCAACCTACATAGGGCACACCCTCGCTCACCCTTTTTGCAATTAATTCAATGAGATCATTTTTGTAAAGCTGATTGACAAGCTCAAAAGTATTACCACCACCTACAAAGATAGCATCTGCTTTTTGAATTTGTTCCTTTACCTTACCCTTATGAATGCTGACAATTTCTACCCCTAAACTTCTCAATGCTTCTTTGACTTGATTTTCATAAGCATCATAGCTTTTTCTCACTCCAGCATAAGGCACGAAAGCTATTTTTTTATTCTGAAGATTATTTTTTTCTACAAATTCTTTTAACCAAGGTAAAGCATGGTTGAGATAGCCTGTATCCTTATAGCCCGAACTTGAAAGCAATAAAACCCTCTGTTTATCCCTATTGAAATCTACACCTTTTGCATTCTTGGCACTAAGCGAAGTCCAACCTAAAAATGAAGCTAGCAAGACAACAATGCCAAGCTTCACTAAACTTCTCCTTTGCATAAACTCTCCTTATATGAAAATATTAATATTATAAAAAAAATATTCTATATAAAAACTTAATTTTATAAAAATTTCCATTTTCTTTGTTTGCAATCACCCATATTTTCAGTTAAAAAACTATAAAATTCTTTACTATGAAATAGAATAAGCATATTTAAAAAGATATAAACGAGCAATGCCCTCTATAATCATTAATAACAACAATAAATCCTGCCTATGCTACCCATGTATCTACCCCTATGCTCTACTAGTTCTCATTAAATCTTTTTTAATATACAATTAAAGAAAGTCAAGAAAAGCTTGAGTAAATAATAAGAATTATACATTAAAGTATTTTTAGTGTGAGTTTCTACCTTCTTTAAAGAGATAATCTACATTGTGTAAATAATACACATATTCCCAATAAAATAATCATTACATTAAAATGTATTAAGCATAGGCTAATAAATGTATTGCTAGAATAGAGATACCTGAAATTTACGAGGAGGATATTAATGTCAATCAACAAAAACAAAAAAAAGTTTCTACTAGGTAGCTTAGCTATGCTTATAGCCTGCACTAGCGGAGCAGTAGCAGCAGATAGCCTAGAAGAAGCTATCAAGGGCGTAAAAGTGGGAGGCTTCATTCGCTATCGTATCAATAGTATTCGTTTTTCAAATTTAGATTTTGAAGATGGTAAGAATGCAACAGGTAATGGAGGTGTTGGTGATGCAGGTAAAGGTGCTGTGCATAATTTTAGAACCAATGTAGATTTTACAAGCCCAGCAGTAGGTGGTGTGTCTGCCAATCTTGGACTTATGTACTCTGCAAGCAACACTACAAACAAAGGTGGCTATCCGGGGAGCGGTCTTGGAACTGGCTATGATGGTCGTTTTGGGGTAAGTACTTTCTTCTTTGATGTAGCCCTTCCTCAAACAAATACCCATATTCTTGCGGGCAAAATGAGAATTGATAGCCCTTTTCATGATACTACAGATGATAGGGTAACAGGTGCTCTTGTTACTAGCACGGATATACAAGGTGTTAATCTATTCGCTGGAGCTTTTGATACCTATTCTGTTGCCATGGGTGAATTTGAAGATACTCTTCAAGGCTCTAATTCTATCACAAAATCTTATTATACATTAGGAGCTAGTGCTGATATACAAGGCTTTAATGCCAAAGCGGTATATGCAAATGTAACAGATCTTTATAATACTTTAGCATTTTTGAGTGCTGGATACTCACATCCTATGTTCCATGCACAAGTTCAATATGGTATGAGCTCTCTTGGAACAACCATGCTTGAATCTTTTGGAGTAGATCCTAATACTATTCATGCAAAAACACATTCACTACTTACACTTGAAGTAGGTACAAAAGTAAGCTTGGTTGATGCAAAAGTTGGTTACATTATGTCTATGGGCGATGGATATCAAGTTTCTTTAGATTCTCAAGGTGAATATAGCATGAGTGGGCAAATTTGGAATGATGGAGGTAGCATCACAGGTATTAGCTATAACCCATTAGATGGTGGGGTTAATCCATTTAACAAGCAAAAGCTTTCTGTAGTACATGGGGCGGTTGGTTTGAATTTCTTAAATAATGATGCTCTAAGAGTTTCTCTTGATTATGTAAATGGAAAAAAAGAAGATACTACTATAAATGAAACAATTTCTTTTCAAGAAATTACACCTATGGTAACTTATAACTATACAAAAAATCTTAGTATGTATGTATATTATGCTATGCTAACTGCCAAAAAAGATCCTGCTGTAGCTACAACGAAATATGCTGATTCCCAACAAAATAAATTGCGAACACAAGTAATTTATAAATTCTAACTACAATAATTTATCATTTTATCGCTTATGCGGTAGAATGATGAAACAAACTAGAAACATAAGCTAGCAACCCCATCAAATCACATAAAATATTTTTAGAGAGCTCATCAACTCTTTTTATGATAATCAATCTACAATTTATAAGTATAGTTTGTTATGCGATACACATTATCACATTAAGACTTTGAAGCTAATAACTTAGCATATAGATTCTGAATACATACCACTATTTAACTATATCATTCAAAATGAATTTATCAATTCAAATAATGTATTAGTCTATATTGCACAAAATATATTAGCATTAAAAGAGGGTGGATTAAGAAATATTGTCTCTGATACACAAAAGGAAAATTTTATTA
>JARHYY010000101.1 GCA_029258405.1 Helicobacteraceae bacterium
ATCTCTTCTGGTGTGCTAAAGCGATTCATAAGATAGGCAAAGAATGTATTGGTATTATGAGCATTATTAGAATCTATGGTATTTGTATTATGCGATTTTATATTATTGGTATTCTTAGAATCTGTGTGATTTGTATTGCTTTTAGATTCTGTAGTATTGGCTTTATCTTGAAATGCTAATGATACTCGTCTTGCAACAAGGCTCTTTGCTGTTCCGGGTGGTCCATATAAAAAGGCTGATTTGCCTGATAGAAATGATAATAAGACAAGTCTTAAACTCTCATCTCTTTCATATATGCCTTTGCTTAAATCATTGATAATATTGCGTATTCTGTCTTGATAGCTCATATGGTATTCCTTAAAATATAATTTAATTATAGCAAGTTTTGTAAAGAAAATCAATTAATATGGTTGTTTTTAGATTTTGGGGTGCGACAATAGAGCTTAGTTAATGGTAATCTATGCTCTGTTTAGTAATATGTATAATTTTTTCTACATCATGAAATGTAAGTTCTTGATGGCAAGGGATAGAAATTTCAGCACGATAGAAATTGAGGGCATTTGCTGTTTGAGCTGTGCTATTGCCATAAAGCTTATAGGCATTGATGGGCTTATAATGCACCTGCACACCCAAGCCATTATCATAAAAATTTTTAAAAATATCTTCTTTTTTGCATAAAAGAGATTGATGGATAAAGATGGGATAGAGATGGTGAGTGCTTTTAATATAGGGTTTTCTTTTGAGCGTTTTAAGGAGTGTTATATTGCTGAATTCTTCATCATAATATTGGGCAATTTCATTTCTTCGGGCGATAAAAGAATGTATTCGTTGTAATTGGCTGATGCCTAATGCTGCTGAAAGTTCATTCATGCGAAAGTTAAAGCCCCATTCTTCTACTTCGGTATTCCATAGTTCTTTTTTTTGCACCCCATGTGAATGGATTAAAAGAGCTCTTTGGTAATGCTGTTGATTCTTAAAAGCAATGGCACCACCTTCAGCTGTTGTTATTGTTTTTATAGCATGAAAGCTAAATATAGTTGCATCGGCAAATGAACCAACAGGGGAATCTTTATAGAATCCACCAAAAGAATGCGAACTATCAGATATCCATAATATATTATATTGCTTTGCTATTGCTGCAATTTTTTCTACCTCTACACTATGCCCAGCGTAATCTACGCTCACAATAGCTTTTGTTGTATTGTTTATAAGTGGTTCTATTTTGCTTTCATCAATATTGCCATCATCTTTAATATCGCAAAAAATAGGTTTTGCACCTAGTGCTAAAAGCATGTTTGAAGTTGCTACATAGCTATTGGGTGTTGTAATAACTTCATCGCCTTTTTGTATGCCTAAAGAGCAATAAGCACAGTATAAAGCAGAGGTTGCAGAATTTAGAGCAAGCACATAGGGAATGCCTATAAAATCTCCAATTGCTTTTTGGAATGCTTGGACATATGCTCCTTGCGTAAGATGAGAGCTGTATAGTGCTTTGAGTACAGCAACTTCATCTTCTTTTGCAATGGATTGCTTACTATAAGGTATCATAATTTACCCAAGAAGCGTATTTACTTTTTGTTCTAAATACTTAGTGTTAAAAGTATTGGCATGCAGGGCTGCATTTTGTTTTAAAATTGCCTGATTGAGCTCATTATAATTTTCTGCAACATCATTATCTTGCAAATTGCTTTCAGCAGCGGTCATATTGACAATAGCTATAAGGTTAGCATTTATTCCATGCTCTATTCCTTTCATAGTTGAACCGATATTTGCCCGCTCCATATTGACATTGCTCATAAAGTCTAAAATACTTTGCTGATTAGTTACATCAAGCACAGAGGTATTAGGTGCATGCATGTTTATTGTTACTGAACTATCATTGCCTGTAACAAAAGTCATTTCTGAAGCAAAAACATTTTTGCCATTAAAAGAAGCTTGCATAACAGAATCTTTCATGCTTTCTTTGAGGGCATTTGTTTCGCTTTGTATCATTGCTCTTTGTTGCGAGTTTAGAGCAGGATTGCCTAGCTGCACAGAAAGTACATTGATTCTATCTGCACTTATAGTCATGTTGCTTAGAGTAGAATCAGCAATTTGTAAAACACCAATGGCATCATTAGCATTTCTTACCCCTTGAGTTAAGCCAGAGATTTCCGCCATGATAGCATCAGCAATGAGCATGCTTGAACCATCTGTAGCGCTTAATGCACGCATAGTAGCTATATTATGTAAAGCCTTTTCCTCTTCTTCTTTAGCTTTTCTTGCATTATTTATCGCTAATGAAGTAGTGTTTTGTGTTTCTCCGATTTTCATTTTTTGACTCCTTGTCTTTTAGGTTTATATTAAGCAAGCAAATATTATTCCTGTGCTATATAGGATACACAAGCAACTATTGTTCCAAATACTTTGTATGAATTTTGTTAGATTGGAAATCTCTATTCCTCATCATTTTTTGGTGAAAAGGAATAATATTCCTCACACCTTCAATAACAAATTCATCTAGTGCACGACTCATTCTTGTTATCGCTTTTTCTCTTGTTTCTCCCCATACAATAAGTTTGCCAATCATAGAATCATAATGCATAGGGATTGTATAGCCCTCATAAGCATGCGTATCTAGCCTTACAAATTGTCCGCCCGGAGAGATCCATTTTTTGATTTTTCCGGGGTTTGGAAAAAAACGCTCAGGATCTTCAGCAGTAATTCGGCATTCTATGGCATGTCCTTTAAAGTTAATGCTCTCTTGCGGGGGGAGCTCTTCTCCTTCGGCAATTTTTATCATAAGCTCTATAATATCTATGCCACTTACCATCTCACTCACAGGGTGTTCAACTTGTAATCGTGTATTCATTTCCATGAAATAAAAATTTTGATTCTCATCAAGCAAAAATTCAAATGTTCCTGCCCCAACATATCCAATAAACTTGGTTGCTTCGATAGCCTTTTGCAAGAGCTTTGCTCTTGTTTCTGGTTCTAGGGCAATAGCTGGGGATTCTTCAATAATTTTTTGATGTCGTCTTTGTAAAGAACAATCTCGCTCTCCTATATGAATAACATTTCCATATTTATCGGCAAGAATCTGTACTTCTATATGCTTAGGCTTGTTAATAAATTTCTCCATGTAAATACTTCCATCACCAAAAGCACTAATAGCCTCGCTCTCAGCAGCTAGATATGCGTTAATAATATTTTCTTCTTTAGTAACAATCCTCATGCCTCGACCGCCCCCACCATTGGCAGCCTTTAGAATAATGGGGTATCCAATTTTAGCTGCTTCTATTTTGGCATGCTCATAATCTCTTAGTGCTCCATCACTACCCATGATTACAGGCATTCCAGCTTGTTTCATGACTTCTTTTGCTTTGCTCTTATCGCCCATGAGCGTCATAACTTCAGAGCTTGGACCAATAAATTCAATATTATGGGCATGGCATATTTCTACAAAATCTTGTTTTTCACTCAAAAAACCATAACCCGGAAAAATTGCATCAGCTTCGAATAATTCGGCAGCAGAAATAATAGCGGGTATGTTAAGGTAGCTATCGCTTGATTTGTCCCCACCAATACATATTTTAGCATCAGCGACATCAAGATAATGTGAATCTTTATCTGCAGTGGAATATACCACTATGGATTGCTTGCCCATTTCTCGGATTGTTCTTATAGCACGCAATGCTATCTCACCTCTATTAGCTATTAAAATTCGTTTTATCTGTTTCTTCTTATCCATTTGTTACCTACTTAAAACCTTTCAACCACAAAAAGAGGCGAGCCATATTCTACAGGTTGCCCATCAGATGGTAAAATCTCTATAATCTGACAGTCAAATTCTGCTTCAATTTCATTCATGATTTTCATAGCCTCAATTATAGCTAATGTTTGCCCTTTTTTAACCTTATCCCCAACATTTACATAAGCTGGTGCACCCGGAGATGGAGAGCGATAGAATGTGCCCACCATAGGAGAAGTAATATTTTCTCCTTTGTTGTGAGTATAAGGAGTTTCTTGCTTATGGGCAATAATTTTATTAGTAGCTTCAGAAATTACTGGGGTAAATGTTTCTTGAGGCGTTATTAATGGTTCGCTTGCTTGTGTTGGTTTATTGGGAGTGAATCCTTTTTCAAGCTTAAGAAAAAAATCTCCTTTTTGGATATGAAGTTTTGTTGTTTGAGTGCTATCAAATAGCTCTATAATTCTTGTAATATCATCAAGCTGCATTATTTCTCCTTAAATTGATTTGGATACTTAAAAACAAGATTATTTTAGGATATAATACCATAAATTATCACTTTTTAGGAAATATAATATATGGGATTGAAAGAAGATATTTGGATTAGAAAAAAATCTTTGGAAGAAAAAATGATTGAGCCCTTTTGTGATAAGCAAATTGCCAAAGGTATTATAAGCTATGGCTTAAGTAGTTATGGTTATGATATACGAATTAGTAATGAATTTAAAATATTCACTAATATTAATGCAACACTTGTTGATCCTAAAGACTTTCAAGCAAAAAATGCTGTTGATTTTGTGGGGGATGTATGTATTGTTCCGCCAAATTCATTTGCATTGGGAAGGACAATAGAATATTTTCGTATTCCAAGAAATGTTTTGGCAATATGTGTAGGTAAGAGTACTTATGCACGCTGTGGCATTATTGTTAATGTTACACCATTTGAACCAGAATTTGAAGGGCATATAACCATTGAAATTAGTAATACCACACCTTTGCCTGCAAAAATTTATGCAAATGAAGGTATTGCACAAGTTTTGTTTTTTGAAGGTGATAATCCATGCGAAATGAGCTATAAAGAAAGAAAAGGGAAATACCAAGGGCAAAGAGGTATTACCCTACCAAAAATTTATACCTAAACTTAATTATCATAAGTTTGCATTATTCATTCTTCTCATATCTACCTAACTTAATGAGCATAACAATAAAATTTATATAAATATTAATAATATTATTATAAAATACAATGTTGATTAAATAAAAAATTCGATTTATGGAGCTCTTGTTAAGTAGAGCTCATAGTTATAAAGTTTTTATTTTTCAAGAGAGCACATATTTTTACAAAAATTATGATATTGCAATATAGGATTATGAATAAATAGGAATATTAGAGTAAAAGTTAAAATGTTTTGAGATTTGAAAATTATATTTAAATTTTGAGATAATTTTGATTCATCTTATTGAGCGTTAAAAAATAAATGGAATTTTTGTTTAAGGTTGTTAAATGCTTTTTAAATGAATATTAAGATACAATAGCATAAATGTTCTATGAACAGGATATTAATGTTGGAGAAACAATATTATGAAATTCAAACAATTTTGTTTAGGGGGCATGGTTGTAGCTGTGCTTATTGGGGGCTATATCCATGCAAAAACATTCGCCATAGTTGATGGCGTAGAAATTACTGATAAAGATATAGCAATGATTTTGCGAGCAATGCCGGGTGCAACCTATGATAAGCTCCCGGAAGAAGTTCAAAAACAAGTATTAAATCAGGCTATTGAACAACGCTTGTTAATCAATCAGGCAAAAAAAGATGGTGTGCAAAATAGTGATGACTTTAAAAATGCACTTAAAGAAGCTCAAGATGAGCTTGTTTTGGGGGTATGGATGAAACAAGAGCTTGATAAAATCACAATCAGCAATTCAGAAGCTAAAGATTTCTATTCAAAAAACTCTAATCTCTTTACCCAACCTGAACAGGTTAAGGCTCGTCATATTCTTGTCAAAACAGAATCAGAAGCAAAAAACATTATCACACAATTAGATAAAGCACCTAAAGGCAAACTCATTGATGAATTTAATAAGCTCTCATCGCAACATTCTATTGATGATGGAATTGCTGCAAATGGTGGTGATTTAGGTTGGTTTGGACGAGAAGAAATGGTGCCTGAATTTTCTGAAGCAGCTTTTAAATTGTCTAAAGGAAATTACACTAAAACACCTGTAAAAACGAATTTTGGCTACCATGTTATTTTGCTTGAAGATAAAAAAAGCAGTGGCATAGCCCCTTTTGATGGTGTTAAGGAACGAGTTTTGCAGGGATTAAAAATGCAGAAATTTAAAGAAGTGGTGGCTCAAAAAGCACAGAGCTTAAGAAAAGATGCAAAGGTTGAGATTAAATAGAACAAAAATATAAAGGATAAATAAAAATGCTAGTAAGCGGTACAGAAATTCTTCAAAAAGCTCACAAAGAGGGCTATGGAGTAGGAGCATTTAATTTTGTTAATTTTGAAATGCTCAATGCTATTTTTCAAGCAGCCTTGCAAAAACATTCTCCATTGATTGTGCAAGCAAGTGAAGGGGCGATTAAGTATATGGGTATTGAAATGGCTGTAGGATTAGTAAAAACACTTGCGCAAAAATACCCCGAAGTGCCAGTTGCCCTGCACTTAGATCATGGCACAAGTTATGAATCATGTATAAAGGCTATCCGTGCTGGTTTTACATCAGTTATGATTGATGCAAGCCATCATCATTTTGAGGAAAACCTTAAAGAAACCAAACGCGTGGTTGAGGTAGCCCATGCTTGCGGTGTTGGGGTGGAGGCTGAATTAGGGCGGCTCATGGGTATTGAGGATAATATTAGTGTCGATGAAAAAGATGCTGCCCTAGTCAATCCCAAAGAGGCAGAAGAGTTTGTTAAAGAAACAAAAGTGGATTATCTTGCTCCTGCTATTGGCACAAGCCATGGTGCTTTTAAATTCAAAGGCGAACCAAAGCTTGACTTTGAGCGACTTGTTCAGGTAAAAAAATGCACTAATATTCCTCTTGTGCTTCATGGGGCAAGTGCTATACCAGATACGGTGCGTCAAGCCTTCTTATCAAGTGGCGGTGATTTAAAAGGGAGCAAGGGGGTGCCATTTTCATTTTTACAAGAAGCTATTAAGGGGGGCATAAATAAAGTTAATACAGATACTGATTTACGCATAGCCTTTATAGCAGAGGTAAGACGAATAGCCAATGAAAACAATAGCGAATTTGATTTACGCAAATTTTTCTCTCCTGCTTCTTTAGCCATGAGCAAGGTTATTGCCCAAAGAATGGAAATTTTAGGCAGTGCAGATAAATATTAGGGGGCATTATGGCATATAGTATGAGTGATTTAAAAAAAGGGTTAAAAATTGAAATTGAAGGCGTTCCTTATAGAATTGTTGAATATCAACATGTAAAACCCGGAAAAGGGGCAGCCTTTGTACGTGCAAAAATGAAAAGCTTTCTTGATGGAAGAGTTTTAGAAAAAACATTTCATGCAGGAGATAAATGCGAAGAACCAAACCTTATAGATAAGCAAATGCAATTTCTCTATCATGATGATGATTCATATCATTTTATGGATACAGAAAACTATGAGCAAATTGCCCTCTCAAAAGAGCAAGTGGGCGATGCAAGTAAGTGGCTGATTGATGGTTTAAATATTAATGTGTTATTTCATAATAATAAGGCTATTTCTGTTGATGTGCCCTCTATTGTTGTCTTGAGTGTTGTTCAAACACCTCCAAACTTTAAAGGGGATACAAGTAGTGCAAGCAAAAAACCAGCAACCTTGCAAACAGGGGCTGTTATTCAGGTGCCTTATCATATTTTAGAAGGCGATTCAATTAAAGTCAATACCGAACTTGGTGAATATATAGAAAAGGTGAAATAAATGGCAAAAAAAGTTCTTGTACCTTTAGCAAGGGGTTTTGAGGAAATAGAAGCAATTTCTATTGTTGATGTTTTACGAAGAGCTGATATTGAGGTGCTTTTGGCAAGTGTGCATGAATATGAGATCGTTATTAGTGATAGGGGAGTAAAAATTGTAACAGATTTATTACTTAAAGATATAAAGGTGGATAATTTTGATATGATTGCATTGCCCGGCGGATATGATGGGAGCATGACTTTAGCGGGAGATGAATTACCACAAAAGATTATAAAAGAATTCCATAAAAAAGATAAATTTATTGCCGCTATATGTGCTGCTCCTTATGCCTTGCATATGGCTGGGGTTCTCAAAGATGCTCAATTTACTTGCTATCCCGGTATGCAATCAAAAATAAGTACAGGCATTTATACAGAAGACAAAAATGTTGTAGTAAGCAACAAAATTATCACCTCTAAAGGACCTGCAACAGCATTAGCATTTGCATTAACCTTAGTTGAAGTGCTTGAAGACCTACCTAAGGCAAAAAAGTTAGCCGAAGCCATGCTTAAACAATGTTGCTAATGCAAAACTAGGTTGAGATTTATTAATGTTCCGTTATATTGTTGCTGTTTTATTGTGTGCCATCATATTTGCAGGTTGCTCAAATACTGTTCGAGTTGCCACGCAAGAGCATTTTAGGCATCATACACAAAATGATATTTATAGGGACATGCAACCTTATGCAATGGATGCTCATGAATACAGCCCTATTTCTACGCCACAAGAAATTCAAAATATATATTCCAAAAAGGCAATTGATCGCTATCAAAAACCAAAAAACCGCAAGCAACGCAAACGCGTGAGAGTTACAAGAAAAATAAGACAAACACAAAAAGACATTAGGCAAATTCGTCGTGTGCTCAATGAGCATATTAAACAAGAATGGGGCGCAAAAGAAATTGAAAGGGATAACCGAAAAAGGCTTGTGAAATACACAAATCATTATAAAAGTCGCTCAAGAATAGATTTTGAAAATGGGCATATTATAGTCGAAACAATCGATTCTCATAAACCACAAGAATCCCTAAAAAAAGCTATAATAGCTACATTGCTAGCCCCAAATAACCCTGATGGGATTGAAATTGCAGATGATAGTGCGATTAGTTTCAATGGCAGACCATATTTAGCAGATTTTATAAAAGATCATGATGGTGAGCAGATTTTATATGAATGGAGGGCAAATCGTTATGCAGAATATTTGCTCCACAATAAATTACAAAAACGAATATCAAATGGTAATAGAGTTTGGTTTGTGCATTTTGCAATGGAAAAAGATTTTTCAAAAACTCAAAGCATACAGTATCATGATATTATCACAAAATACACAAGAATAAACAATGTCGATAGAGCATTAGTATTAGGCATTATTAAAACAGAAAGTAGTTTTAACCCTTATGCTACAAGCAATGCCCCTGCTTATGGGCTCATGCAGATTGTCCCTGATTCTGCTGGCAAAGATGCTTATGAAGTTATTAATGGCTATTCGGGCATGCCCACTGCATATATGCTCTATAAACCAGAAATAAATATTCAATATGGAACAACCTACCTCAATATTTTAGCAACTCGTTATCTCAATGGGATTACCAACGCACAAAGTCAAGAATACTGCATTATCGCTGCTTACAATGCAGGAGCTGGAGCTGTTTTGCAAACTTTTCATGAAGATAAAAAAAGAGCCATTGAAATTATCAATAAAAAAACACCTAATGAGATATATAATATCTTGGTACGCAATCTTCCATCTTATGAAGGTAGAAGATACCTTGAAAAAGTAACTATGGCTAAAAGAGATTTTATACATGTAAATTACAGAGGTAAATAATGCGATTGAGGAATATCTGCTCAAATATCTTTGGCTATTTTGCCTGTTTTCCCTTTCCTTTTTTCTTTCAGAAAATTATTAATAAAATTTATGTAAATATGTTTTCTGTTGATTTGAGTGAGCATGAGCCCATACATTATTACCCAACGCTCAATGCACTCTTTACACGCTCATTAGTAAAGAGGAGGGATTACAATAAGGCTCATAATGTGCTTATTGCCCCATGTGATTCAAAGGTAATTGCTCAAGGCATTGCAAGCAATGATAGAGCTATGCAAATTAAAGGAAAGACTTATCAAGTTTCAAAACTACTTGGAGAAAAGATTGAAAAGAAAATGAATTTTATTAATTTTTATCTCTCCCCTCAAGATTATCATCGTTTTCATGCACCAACAGATTTATATATGCACAGTATTCGCTATTTTAGTGGCTATCTTTATTCAGTTCGAGAATCAGTTTTACAATCAACTGATAATATATTTGCTCACAATGAAAGGGTGGTTATAAAAGCTTTTGATAATTATGGAAACTCTATTTTTTTTGTTGCTGTTGGTGCGATGAATGTTGGTAAGATTATAATTTACAAAGAACCAAAAATACATACTAATAGCAAAAAACCTGATATAATCTATCAGTACAAAGAACCTATTTTGATCAAAAAAGGGGAAGAAATGGGCTATTTTAAAATGGGTTCAAGTATTATTCTCTTTGTAGATAATTGTCTGATTCATGAAAATATTAATAAAATTCGTTTTGGAGAAGACATAGGTACTTTTTACACAAAGGAGTTGAATGATGAATAAAATTATGCAAATCAAAAAACTCAAAAATGAGCTAGGTGCAGTTATTGCTGCCCATTTTTATCAAAAAGATGAAGTAGTTAATATTGCTGATATTACAGGAGATTCTCTTGAATTAGCTAAAAAAACAAGAGATAGCGATAAAGATTTGGTGGTCTTTTGTGGTGTAAGCTTTATGGGGCAGAGTGTAAAAATTTTAGCTCCACACAAAAGGGTATTCATGCCTAAAGCAGCTTGTTGCTCTATGGCTCGTATGATTGATAGCAATTATTTTGATGATTCAATAAGCCTTATGGAAGAATATGGCATTACTCAAGATGATATTATACCTGTAACATACATTAACTCTAACGCAGAGGTGAAAGCAAAAGTAGGGGCAATGAATGGATTTGTTTGCACAAGCTCCAATGCTGCACAAATTATGCAGCATGCACAAAAAGAACATAAAAAAATTTTTTTTCTCCCTGATAAGTGTTTAGGGCAGAATCTTGCCATAAAGAATAAACAAAAATATGCAGTATTGGGCATAGATAGCAAGACAAAAGTAACAGAAGCAGATATTATATGTTACAATGGCTTTTGCTCTGTACATCAGCTTTTTACACCCCATGATATAGATTTCTATCGACAAAAATATCCTGATATTCTTATAGTAGTTCATCCAGAATGCGACCCAAAGGTTTGCGAGAAAGCGGACTTTGTAGGCTCAACAAGTCAAATTATTGCCTTTATCCAATCTCTTGACGAGGAACAAAAGGTAGCAGTAGGTACAGAGTATAATTTAGTCAAAAGATTAAGGAGCAAGAATACATTTGTCCTTAGCAGCACTAAGCCAGAATGCCCCACTATGAATGAAACTTCGCTTGATGATGTTCTGAATGTTTTAGAAGCATATAAAAAGGGGGATTTTTATGCTGAAATAACTCTTGATGAACATGTAAGGCTTCTTGCTTTCAAAGCTCTTAATAGAATGCTTGAGCTCTCATAAAAGCAAAAACAACCACTAATAAATTTTACATAAATAATATTAGGGTTGTCTTTATTGTGCATAATATATTTTTGAATATGCAATTATTTTTTGAGGGCATGGGCAATAAAGGAGGCTATAGCTTCTCCTGAATGCCCTAGGTTAAAAACTTCTTTTGAACGGTAATTTTTAATTTCATTTTGTTTCTTCTTGTAGTCCTTTTTTATTTCTTCTATAAGGGATACTACTTCTTGTGCGTTTGATGCTGCTTTATGCAACAAAGGATTATAAAAACAAACATCTGCATAGGTATGATGTAAAACTGATTTATCAGAGAATAATAATATTGCTGGCTTTAGCGTAGTAAGAGGAAAGGTATAAACTAAAGATGAGAAATCACCAATCAAACAAAGACTTGAAGCCATAATTTCAACACTCAATTTTTCAGTTGTATCATAAATAAAATGTGGGTAATGACAAAAATGTTTTTTAAGTGCCAAAAAACTCTCATGCTCCCTAAAGATTGGATAGGGTCTTAAATATATTTTTTGCTCCTTAGGGAGCATATATTCTAAAAATTCTATGATAATATCAAAATTTTCAAGATTATTAATTGCAATTAAAATATCCTTAGCTTCAATGTGTTTCTTTTCTTGTATAAGCTTCTTTTGAAAACTTTCATATTCATCTATATTAAAATCTAAACTTGGATATCCAGCACATAAGAGCTCATGACTTGCTCCTAATTCTTCAAACTTATCTTTAAAAATTTTATAATTTGAATAAGAAGTTATGACTCTATATCCACCAATACCTATTTTTTTCCTAAACCATAAATTATCAAATGGTCTTTTACGCATAACTAAACTTGCTATAGGTTCAATATACGCATGAGGAACATAAACTTTTTTAGAACTTTGGGGAGGGGTTTTAATGGGAAAAGAGAGCACAACATAAAAGGCAAAAATATCCAAAAAGAGCAAGAAATATGCTAATGGTGGAAGCAATATCGATAGAGCATCATTACGCATAAATTTTTCATGGAAGCAGATAAAAACAATATCAATATTTTGTTCTTGAAGCTTTTCTATCACTCTGCATAAATGTTTATTATCTGTAAAATCACTTATCATAATACCTACTTGAGAATCTTTCTTGAGTTGATATTTTGATTCATAATATATACTTACTTCTTGAGCATATTTTAAGATTTTCTGCTGAAGTGCGTTATTGCTATTCCAATCATGATATATAAATGTAGAAACAAACAAACTTGCCATACCTAGAATATAACAATCATCATCAGATAGAGCATCAATATGCTCTGCTGTAATTACTGAAACAATAGGGAGCAATATTTTTTCACACTCTTTAATGCCATCAAATATCATATCTAAAGGCAATAATTTACAAGCATTTTCATAGAGTTTTTCTCTTAATTTTTCATCTTGATGCACAATCCATAGGCATGCTATATTATCCTTCAGCTCATGCAATGAGCTCCCACTAATGCCATCATCAACAAAGATATATTCAATATCCATATTCATGCGATTTGACAAAGCATACAACATGCTTGCACATAAGTCTGAATCCTCACATTTTGGATATAAATATATTGTTTTATTCATATTCACCTCTCATTAATAAAACCACCTCATGTCAAGAGTGGCAACAAAAATGATATTATCAGCTCTGCTTAAATCCCCTTTTTGATAAGGACCACAAAGAATAAAATCACATTGATTACATAAATGAACAAATTGTTCCCATTTTACGATAGGTTTGCCCATATAAAAAGCATCTTCATTATAATCATCTATAAAACAAAGTATATTCAAAGAACAAGCTCGAGCAAAACAAAAAGCTAAAAAGGCTGCTTGTTTTGTGCCAAAAATAGCAATTCTATTATCAACTACCTTTGGTAAACAATTTTTAAGCACAGATTTTGCATTTCGCACAATAGCTTCCTTTGCACTTACATAAGGAAAGAAAGGGGCAATAAATTTGCCCCCCCCCCCCGCTGGCTTCTGAAAAACCATAGTCAATCTACACAAATATTCTCCGTATAAAGAGTGAGAAAAGCGATAACTGTTTGTATGTTCATAATATTTTTCTATATCATTGAGAAAATTTTTTGCACTATATTCTCCTATCTTAACAACATTGCCCTGATTATATCTACCAAATTTTGCATTTTGTCCTAAAAACTCCTCATATATCCATGCTCCTTTATAGAGATAATCATTACAAAAACATAATTGCAACATTTTATTGGGCATATACGCAAAGCAACCTGCAGAAAACCCTCCAACAATGGGAGAACGCCATATAATATAACCATTACCTTTAGTGCAATTATGAATATTTTCAAATAATGTTTTTTGATCAAATATCCAATGCCCTATCTCTTTAATAGTTACAACATCAAAAACTTCATTGAACCCGTAATGCTCTCTCAAGTTCTGCCCTAAGTCATAAGGCAAACAACATTCATAGGCATTATCTATATCAATGCAACGGTAATAAGAAAACCCATATTCTTTATACACCTCTTGAGCTGAAATCCGTTGAGCAATAGCATGCCCATGCCTATCTTCTCTCTTATCTTGAGAGCCAAACTCTAAAACACTATCTGTGTGCATACCATCTTTTTTTAAAAAATCTAAAATTTCATAATCGACCTTATAAAACCCCATATTAATCCCTCAAAACAAATTATATTTTTCATTACTAAAAACTTCATCTACAATTGCGATAATATCACCATCCGCTTTTCTTGGGCTTACAGTAAAGTGATCTATTCCCTTATAGGAATCATCAATGCGATGCCCCTGCTCTTTCAACTTATGGCATATCTCCTCAAAAAGCCTACAAGGATTTGTACAAAACTCTTCATAACTTATAATAATTTTTCTTGCATTATCAATAGAAGAAAGAATCATATCACGAAATATAATAGCATTTTTTAAAGTAATGGCGGCATATAAAACAGGGTTATTTTCAAAACAAATATTTGGAGTAATGTATGTGGAATACCCAGGTAAATGGGGTGAAAGAGTTTTATATAAATGCACTAATGCTAGGACATGGGTATAAATATCCCTCTCTAAAACAATATAGAGAGTATCATCAAACATTTGCTCAAAAATATATACTTCTTGAGCTGAGCTCTTTGTAATGAGTGGCTTATGTATCGTATTTATAAAACCTATATAAAAAGATTTTGCTTTTTGTAATTGTAGTGAATTCATATTCTTATAAGTTGAAAAATCGCTCGTAAGTCTATTACCCAAAATAAGCGAAAGTGCAGAAAATTCCATAATTCCTGTCATGCCCTGCGTTACTCCAAAATGGCTTTCAAAACAACTTTGCTGGCTAAAAAAATGTTTCATGAGTTGATAATTTTTAAGACCAACAATAGGAGTATTAATATATGAAGCTAACATGTTAGGAAAATAACCAAAAATCTCTAATGAGCTTAGCCATTGTGTCATTACGGTTGTTCCACATCGCCCCAAGGCATAAGAAACACAAATCATTGGATATTTATTCTTTTGATAAGTATAATGGGCAATAAAATTTTCTTCTTGATTCTCCATTTCATTATTAAGCGTATGCTTCAATAACTTATTAATATAATATTCATAATATTCTATATTATCATTAATTTTTTCATATTCATTTTTAATAAAAGCATTAAAATATGTATTTTCAAATGTATCATTATTCCATATATCTATAAAATACTGTTCATTATGACGAGTAAAAATATCTTTCATTTTAGAAGAGTAGAAATAATTATCAATATGTCTTATTGCTGGCAAATGCACCCCCCCCCCAGCCTCTTGAGATAGCAAGCTATCTTTTATACTCATAGCTCTTGATTGATTATTCATACAAATAAAAATAAAATTAAAATTGTTAATATGAATATCTTCTTTGTTAAAAATCGCTCTTTTATCTTTAATGAAAGGTGAAAAATGTTCATCATGTACATATATTTCAATACTTACTTTACTTAAAGAATTCATATCCTCTAAAAATTCAAGCATACTTTTCCCATTCCAACCATAACCATAAATAAGTACTTTCAAGCTATTTGCATTAAATTGCTTTTTATTTATAATTTGTAAAACTTTATTAGCATTGGTAGGAATCATATCTTCATTATGCCCTTCAATAATAATATCTGGTGTTTGTGGTGCTTCATATACAGAATCTATGCCACTAAAAAATGTTAAAAGATTTGATCGAGCTTTTTTATATAATCCTTTCACATCTCTTTGCTCGCAAATATTTATATCAGTATCCACAAAAACTTCAAAAAAGGCTCCTGAAGGAAAAAGGCTCCTTGCTGCTTCCCTATCTTCCCTAAAAGGAGATATAAGGGAAACAAGCACAATAAAACCTTTTTTATAAAATAAAAATGCTATCTCGGCAGTTCGCCTTATATTTTCTTTTCTTGAAACATCATCAAAGCCTAAATCTTTATTTACCCCCGCCCTTAGCTCATCTCCATCAAGAACACAGCTCTTATGGCCCTGGTGCTCTAAATAAGCATGCAAAAAATTTGCCATTGTCGTCTTTCCTGCTCCACTAAGCCCAGTAAGCCATATCACACATGGTAATATCTGATTTTCTCTCATAAATATCCTTTAAATTTTATAGCAATTTGCTTGAAAATAATCTCTATATTGCTCTGTAATTTATCTCTAGTATTATTGCTTAGCACTAAATGAGCTTTTGGTTCATCAAAGGCAATATCTAAACCTACAACATCTTTTATGTTTCCTGCTAATGCTTGGCTGTATAATCCTTTTTGATCCCTTGCCTTAAGTTCTTGCAAGTCGCATTGTATATAAACCTCAAAATAATGTTTCAAAATAGAACGGTTATAAGCATATACTTCATCAAAAAGGGAAATAGTGCTTATTATACTACTTATACCTTGAATGCTCAAAAAATTTGCAAAATCTGCATATTTTTTTGCAATTTCAATGCGTCCTTTTTTGTTATAATCATAAATTTGTAGTAAATCTCGTATGCTATCTCCATCAATTTGCACAATAGGCATTTGCTCTCGAATCTTTGCACATAAAGCTGTTGATATAGTGCTTTTTCCGCTACCTGCTAATCCTGTTATCCAAATAACAAAGCCTTCTTTTATCCCTTCCATGCACAAACCTTTTGTATAACTTCTTGCACCTCTTCATCACTCAAATGCTCTCCCATAGGTAAAGACAAAAGCTCATCTTGCCACGCAAGTGCATGAGGAGTATGCGTATAACGAACATATATTTTATCATAATATGCTGGACATTGCGGTAATGCAAAAGGGTAATGAAGTCCTGTTTCAATACCATGCTGTGCAAGAAAATCCCTTAATAAATCTCGTTTTTTGCAACGAATAACAAATAAATGCCATACGCTCAAGCACTGTTTTTTAAGGGCAGGTAAGATAAGGGCAGAATCTTTAAAGCCTTTATAATACATTTTTGCAACTTCATTGCGTCTTTTATTCCATTGTTGTAAGTATGGAAGCTTCACATTCAAAATAGCTGCTTGCATGGCATCAAGCCTTGAATTTCTCCCTATGATATGATGCTCATATTTTTTAAGCCCTCCATGATGGGCAATCTGCTTGCATTGCTCTATGAGCATTTTATTGCTGCTCACAATTGCCCCAGCATCACCATAAGCCCCTAGATTCTTCCCCGGGTAAAAGCTAAAGGTGGCTATATCGCCAAAGCCCCCTACTCTTTTGCCCTCAAATTCTGCACCATGTGCTTGAGCACAATCTTCAATGACTTTTAAAGAATGCTCTTGTGCTATACCCATAATCTTATCCATTGCTGCTGGTTGTCCATAAAGATGAACAGCAATGATGGCAGCGGTATTATGATTTATTTTAGATTCTATATCATCAATATCAAGAGTATAATCCGCCCCGCAATCAACAAAAACAATCCTTAACCCATTCCTCACTACTGCTTCAGCTGTAGCAGCAAATGTATTTGCTGGTATCAATACTTCTGAATTTTGTGGCAAATGCAATGCCTCAAGGGCAATTTCAAGAGCGTCTGTGCCATTAGCCACCCCCAAAGCATACATATCTTTACTTATAAAAGAGGCAAAAGATTCCTCGAATTTTTTCACCTCTTCCCCACCAATAAACGCACTAGAGGTAATAATATTTTGCAAGGCTTCATTTATTTCTTGTTGCAAAACAAGGTATTGCTTATATAAATCCAAAAATTTCACACCCATATTGCCCCCATAAGCTCAAAGCTTTTATGGCTTTCATATTGCAAAGAATCAACAATTTGCCTCCATGCTTCTTGCATGCCACTACTCCAATAAATATCATCAAAAAGCATAACCCCACCGCTTCTCATAAATGGGCGAATCTGTGCAAAGTACTCTAAAGTTGCATGCTTATCATGATGCCCATCAATAAAAACAAAATCTAAGGGGCTTATGTCCTCCAATAAATGAGGTAACACCACATCAAAGCGACCAACAAGCACAGTAATATTATTAAGCCCAAAAAAGAGGTGATTCTCTTTTGCGATGGCAGCGATATTCTCACTGCCCTCAATGCTATAAATACAACTTGAAGGGGCAAAAAAGCTCATATATGCACTACTAAAACCACAGCATGTACCAAGCTCTAAAATCTTCTTGGGCTTAAGCTGTGTAAAAATTTCTGCAAAAATTTCTGCCTTTTCTCTCTTTACGCCTATAGAGGCAAGCTCACACAAAGGCACATTAACACACACTCCTTTTTGCATTTCTTCTTTTGAGCGTTTGCTTTCTGGTTGCCCTGCTCCATAGTCAATAACCTCTATGCGAGCTTTTGATTTTTTTAAAAATTCTCGCCTTTTTTCTATTATTTGTACAATATTTGTAAAATTTTCCATACTAAGCCTTAACTTATCTTATATATTTATACATATGTTTTTTGTAAAGTATATCGTCTTATATATTCTCTTTTTTAGACAACTGCGTTATAATACCCCAATTATATAAAAGGATATATATGCCATTAGAAAAAAAACGCGTATTTTCTGGAATCCAACCTACTGGAAATATTCACCTAGGCAATTATTTAGGAGCTATTAAAAATTGGGTACAATCTCAAGAACAATATGAAAACATTTTTTGCATTGTCAATGCTCATGCTATAACTACAAAACAAGACCCACATCTCTTAAAACAAATGACCTACAACCTTGCTGCTATGCTCTTAGCATGTGGTATAGACCCTAAAAAATCTATTCTTTTTATACAATCTGAAGTCAATGAACATGCTTGTTTAGCATGGATACTTGATTGCTTTATCCCTATGGGAGAAATGAGTCGCATGACACAGTTTAAAGATAAAAGCCAAAAAAATGCCCACAACATCAATGTGGGGCTATTCAACTACCCCGCACTCATGGCAGCAGATATTTTATTATATGATACAGATTATGTGCCTGTAGGAGAAGATCAGCAGCAACATATTGAACTTACTCGCAATGTTGCTTTAAAATTCAATACAGAGTATAAAACAGTATTTAAGCTACCAGAAGCACTTATCCCAAAACAAGGGGCAAGGATAATGAGCTTAAGTGATCCTGAAAAGAAAATGAGCAAAAGTGATACTAAACCACATAGCATAATTAGCTTGCTTGATAGCCCTGATGAAATTTTTGCTAAATTTAAACGCTCTACTACAGATTCTCTTAATAGCATCTCTTTCAATAAAGAGCAAAAAGGTGTCTATAATCTCTTGAGCATATATCAACTTCTTTCACAAAAAACAAAAGAAGATATAGAAAAAGAATTTTTCAATGTAGGTTATGGAGAACTCAAAAAAAGAGTTGCTCAAGTCGTTGTGGAGTATTTCGCACCCATACAAGAAAATTATTATAAACTACAAAAAGAACAAGACTATCTCCATAGCATTCTTACAGAAGGGGCAAATAAGGCACGAGAAATTGCATCGCATCGTTATAGTATTATTAAAGAATGTGTAGGGCTTTTATAATGATTCATAATGAGATACAACAGCGGTTGCAACTTTTTATATACATTATTCAATCATTAAAAGTTGAAAACAAAACCCAACAAGAAATTATTAATTCTTTTTATGACTATGGTATGAATCAAAAAGATTTTGAAAACTTATGGAAATTTTATCTTTCACTTGAAAGGCAATGGAAAGGAGCTATTAAAAAGCTTTTAGAAAATAATGGCATTATGTCTTATGAGATACAATGCCAATTGGAAGGAATCAGCAAGCCATTCTTTTACTTGCTCTACAAAAAAGAAATGCAAAAACAACGAAAAAACCTTTTAAAAAAAGCATATAATTTTTTTGCAAAAAAGTTATATTAATACACCTCAATATTTAAAGGCACAAAACTCTTAATATAGCCTTTGCCCACATTCTTAAGTGCTTCATTATTATAACCAAAAAAATGAATATTGTTATCATTAGCACTTACAAAGTCATTATAGCTATCACCTATCAAAACTGTTTTATGAGGAACAAGAGAGAATTCTTTAATGAGAAAAGCTACATTGTGTACCTTATGAACAGGAGAGCCTACAATTTCTTTAAAATAGGGGGTAATTTCAAATGATGCACATAAATCTCTTAATTCTGTTTGCAAAGAACCAGAAGCAATAAAAAGGGTATGTTTTTGGTAAATAGTTTCAATAAAAGTCAATGTTTCCTTAATGAGTAGATCTTTATTGTTCAATCGCTCATATACAAAATTATTAAAATCATTGAGTATTTTTTGTTTGTCTATATCTGTAAGTGTTTTTTGAAGAATATGCTCAAAAAAATATTCTATTTTCGCTATGCGAGAGATTCCACCATTTTTAAGGTGATATTCTTTGAATATTTCTAAATCATGTTTTGAGTAATTGCGTAGAGCATATAAAAAAGCATCTGTACGAATAGATACCGCATCTAAAATCACACCATCAAAATCAAAGATAAAATTATCATAATCTAATATCATACAATTTCCTTTGTGTCTCCCAAATGGGAGCTAAATACGCTATACCAATGAAACAGCGATAAATCCAAATACAACAGAGAACGAGATAGCCAAAACACCCGGCAATAAAAACGCATGATTAAATACATATCTTCCAATTCTTGTAGAACCTGTATCATCCATCTGTACAGCACCTAAAAGCGTTGGGTAAGTTGGAAGCACAAAAAGAGCCGAAACTGCAGCAAAAGAAGCAATGAGGATATATGAATCACTTGGATTTGCCTCTGAAATACCTAATGCCGTTATCACTACAGGCACAATGGCTTTTGCTGTAGCTGCTTGAGAGTATAAAAGCATACTTGCAAAAAAGAATGCCACAGCCAAAAGAGCAGGAATCTGTGTAACTAAGTTTCCAGATAGCTCGCCTATTTCTTTTTTATAGCCATCAACAAATGTATTGCCAAGCCATGCCACTCCAAGCACACAAATGCAAGCCACCATACCCGATTTAAAAACACTTTGTTCAAAAATCTTATTTGAATCAACCTTGCAAAAAATCACAATAAGCGTAGCAATGCTTAACATGAAGCTTATAATTGCTCCATCTCGCGTAAGCTTTACAGGGTCAATATAGCTTTTAACTATTTCAGCTACAAAACTTACAAATCCGCCATTTTCTGTAATAAGACTATTAACTATATTCAACATGGGCAATCTCACAGTATCTGAAATAGTTGTTGCATAAAGAACCACCACCAAAACACCGGCTAAAAAAATCCCCACAGAGAGTTTTGAACCCGATTTTAACTCTGTATGCTGCATTCCACCTACAGCTTTTACTAAGCCAGCTTTAAGTCGTTCTTGATAAATAGGATCTTTACTTAAATCAAGAGAAAAGAAGTTGCTAATAATAAAGGCTGTAACCATGCAACCAAGATATGTAGTAGGCAACCACAAAGCAAGCAATAATGGATAGCTCCAGCCAAACTTTTCTAATTCGCCAACCATATAAACCACAGCTGCACTCACAGGAGAAGCAGTAATAGCTATCTGGCTAGCCACCACGGCAATAGATAAAGGAGCTGATGGTTTTATATTTTGCTCCTTTGCTACCTCAACAATCACAGGTATCATTGAAAACGCTGTATGCCCTGTTCCAGCTAAAATTGTCAAAAAATATGTAACAGTAGGGGCAAGATAATTAATATACCTAGGATTTGCCCGCAAAATTCGCTCAGCTATCTGAACCATATAATCCAACCCACCTGCAAGCTGCATTGCTGCAATAGCTGAAATAACAGCCATTATGATTAAGATTACATCCCAAGGAATACTACCTACTTTCATGCCAAGCAATAAAGTCAAAACAACCACACCAATACCACCAGCATATCCAATAGCAATGCCACCAAGACGAATACCCAAAAAAATTGCCCCAATTACAACGGCAACCTGCAAAACCAATAAAAGAACTTCCATAAAGCTAAACTCCTTTGAAGCACAACCAAGACAGATCAACTGCCCACCTACTTAAACTTATTCCTTTTAAATACATATAAAAATCCATGAAATTTTTATTTCATAGCCTGTATTTTAACATATATAAGTTTCAAATAATATAAATCATGCTTACCTCCCAACAAAGAAAAACAGCAATAAGCCAAGCAATATTCAAGTAAAATCAATAAGCACTTTTATCAAAAATAATAAGCTTAATATTATTAAACATTATCTAATATTTATCTTGCTATGCTTATGTACTTCGATTATGGGGATAAATTATGTATTTTCATATTTTGCAAAACCTAAGAGAATGGGGAAGGCTTCAAGGCATTAACGACTTTAATGTTGAAGATGATGAAAAAATTTTAAGTATCCAAATGCTGAATTTAAGCAATCGTTCTTTGAGCAATATACCAAAAGAAATTTTCTTGCTCCCTAAGTTAATACATCTCAACTTGTATAACAATAGGCTCAATAGCCTACCTCAAGAAATAGAGCAGCTACAAACACTCGAAATGCTTGATTTAGGTAATAATCAATTCACCTCTTTCCCTGAATATATATGCTCTTTAAAAAATCTTAAATATCTTTGGCTTGACCATAACTTTATAGAAACATGCCCCCGGAATATTTATAAGCTCTCTAACATTCAAGAATTATGGCTCAATAATAATCGTTTAGAAACTTTGCCTAAGAGCATTAACACCCTCCAAAAACTTAAAGTATTAAGCTTAAATAATAATATGATAAGGATTCTCCCAAAAGGATTTGGGAATCTTACCCTGCAAATGCTCAATCTCAACCATAATAAAATACAAATTTTTCCTAAGGAAGTAATGTCTATACATACGCTTAAAGAGCTATGGATAAATAACAATGAGATACCATATCTCCCTCGCAACCTAGGGGAACTAGCATCGCTAAAGGTGCTTGATTGTCGTTGCAATTTAATTTCAAAAATTCCAAAAAGCATTCATAATCTCAAAAATCTTGAAATTATAGATTTCAATAACAACCGCATAAAAACACTCCCCGATGAAATAGGCAGTTTATTGACACTAAAAACATTATGGCTTAATGCTAATAGCATCAGCAAACTACCGCCAAGCATTAAGGGTTTAAAACAGCTTGAAACTTTAGGGGTTAATGAAAATAAGCTTGAAACTCTGCCTCAAGAAATTGCACAACTGCATTCACTTAACGCATTAGGGTTAAGTAATAATTTACTCACAGCATTTCCAATTGCTATTGCACAACTCCCACTTAGAGAGCTCCTTTTAAGCGGAAATCCCTTAAAAAATATTCCTCAAGAAATTGCACAACTTGAACAACTAAGGACATTAGAGCTCAATAACAATGAGCTTAGAGAAATCCCTCAAGGCTTAAGCGGCTTAAAAAATCTTCAGCAATTATGGCTTAATAATAATTGTATTTGTGAAATTCCACATTTTTTTGGAACACTCTCCTCTTTGCAATATATAGAAATAAACAATAATACGATACAACATATTGCTCCAGAATTTCAAAATTTAACAAAATTAGAAGAATTACAGCTTAACAACAATCAGCTTAAAGTATTGCCCGATGCAATCACTCATCTTGTTTGCCTCAAAAAATTATGGCTCAATAATAATCAGCTTGAAGAATTGCCACAAAGCATATCAAACCTTCAAAATTTGCAAGAAATCTTTGCTGATTCTAATCAGCTTAAAACTCTCCCTTCAGGTTTTTATATGCTGAAAAAATTACTTGGCTTAAGCTTTGAGAGTAATTATATTACAACAATTTCAGCAGATATAAAAAACCTCCAATATATTATTGGCATTAATCTCAATCATAATAATATTACACAAATTCCTCAAGAAATGGGGCAATTGCGTTTTTTAAGTATCTTATGGCTTCAAAATAATAAGATTTCAAAAGTCCCTCAAGAATTAGCACAGGCGATAAATCTTAAACATTTTGATATGCAAAATAATCCATTAGAATCATTATGTAAAAATATTATCGCCTTAAAGCCATTGCTTTAAAATAAATGAACAAAATGAGTTAGCATGAAACTTGACTTTTTACAATGGATTATAAGAGAGTTTTCACATTATCAATACATACAGCATATAAAAAGAGTAACAGATAATATTTTTAAACTCACTTTAGATGATGATATATATTACATAGACCTTACTAAAGGAGCATCTACCATATTTAAAGCTCCTCTTTCTTTAGGGTATAAAGAATATACTGCCCCTTTTGATATTTCCTTATCTCGTTATTGCCATCATGCACTTATAAGGGATATACAAGGAGATGGTAATAACAAAATTTTGCGATTTTTGCTCGCTAAAAAACAAAGCTATAAAAACGAAAACTACGAACTTCAATTTGAATTTACAGGCAGAAATACAAATGCTATTTTATTGCGTAATGGAATTGTCTTAGATGCACTAAGGCACATAAATAAGGAGCGTTCATTTCGTGTTGTAAAAATTGGCGAACCTCTTGAAGCATTACCACAACCCAAGCATATACATATCCATTCAAATATCAAAGATTTTAAAGAATTTTTAGAAACAAATCATACCACACATTTAAGCAAACAACTTGATTGTGCTAAAAAAACTGCTATTCATCAGATTGAAAAAAAAATATGCAGAACCTCTCATTATCTCATGGATATTCAAGACCCACAAAAAATGCTTCAAGAAGCACAAAACATTAAGCATAATGCACAGTTCATCATTCATGCACTCTATCAGCTCCCCGCAACAAAAATAAATAATAGCATCACCATTAATGATTCTCATAATAATGCCCACACAATAGAGCTCCCACAAGAATCAAGAAGCTATGCAGAAGCCGCCCAAATCTTATTCAAACATGCTAAAAAATTAGAACAAAAAGGAAAAAATACCCATATACAACAAGAGATTCTCCAGCAAAAAATAGAATTTTACAATCGCCAAAAAGAATTAATTATGCGTACAAATAACATACAAGACATTGCTATTTACTCTCAAAAACAACCCACAAAAGCACAAAAGCACAAAAAAGAGTATTATGAAAGTTTCTTTATAGAAGGCATTAAAATATCCTTTGGAAAAAATAAACAAGAAAATATTGCACTCTTAAGAGATGCAAAAGCTGATGATATTTGGATGCATATTTATTCGATCCCAAGCTCTCATATGATATTGCGTTCTTTTAATAAAACAATTCCTCTGCCGATATTACAAAAAGCTGCAGAGGTTCTTGTAAGCTTTACAAAGGGAAGTGGAGGAAACTACGAAATTCACTGGACAAAAAGAAAATTCGTAAAAATTACAGAAGGTTCTTGCGTGAATTACTCAAAATACAAAACCATCACACTCAAAAAGGAGTTTTAAATGGCAAGTGTTACACAACTCGGGGCAATAGCATACATTAATCAAAATATGCAATCAAGTTCTATACAGCATGCTAACGCACAACAAAGGCATGATTTTGCTGCTGTTGTAAATGAAGAAATCATGAAACAACAAGAAGAAAAAAATAAAGAAGTTCGTCCGACTGAAGATATTAACAAGATTAACCCAGATGAAAAACAAAAACAAAAAAATGAAGAAGAATATGACGAAGAGCATGAAGAAGAAATAGAAGAGGAGCATGAGGAAGAGATAGAAGAATATGAGGAAGAGGAAGAAGCACAAGAATATGAATATGACGATGATGAAGAAAAGGAAGATGAAGACGAGGAAGAGGAATATTCTGCTCAAAACAATGTAGCTGAAGAAAAAAAGGTTACTGAAAACCTACAGAACAATCAATACGGCTATCAACCTTTTGATTTACAAGCATAACCTTGTATTTACATTAATTGAAGACAAAATAGTAATGGCTTGTGTGGGACATCTTAAAACACATAAGCCACAATGTGTACAGTTACTATTAATCGTTGGGTAAAAAAGCCCTTGATAAAAAATAGCCTCAAAATCACATATATCTTTACAGCTATAGCACATAGTCTTATTCCATGCCAAACATTTATCAAAAGCTAACTCTATATGTCCTTTGATATATTTATATGATGGGTTAAAAAACCCCTTGAAGGGAACCACAAGCTTCCATGCAGACTTCACAAAATGTGCAAGCATTATTTTGCAAATCAACTCACCCTACACCATTATCATCTATGACAATAATATTCTCCTCACAACTTTACACACACACTTTAGTGCTACATTTATAGCAATACTCTGCATAATCACTTTCAATATAAGGCAATGAAAAATATAACGATTGTTTAACTTGGTGTTGCTTAAAAGAATCCATTTTTAAAAAAGCCCGCCTTTGCACATCTGTTTTTTTATTCGTTTAATCCACGTCTTCATTTAAGGTATTAATAAGGTTTTATTGAGTTGTGCCATCTACATTTCTAAAATATGGCTTAAAGCTATTATCAACTAATGGTTCTAGCTTTACTTGTGGTGCGTGACATGCAGTACAGTTAAACATGCTTCATCAAACTGTCCGTTAAGATCTCTGTTTCTTCTCATATCTATCAAATGTGTTTTAAGAATGGCTGTTGCCATAACAATTTCAGCATATTCAGGAATATGACATGAAACACACATACTATTATCTTTTACAACAGGAAGTATATCACTCACATCATAAGGAATCATTGGCGAAGCATTTTCATGGGCACACTCTATAAGCTTTGAGCTTCCTGCAGATTCTTGATTATATTCAAAGGCGGCAGATAAAGAATCTGTTTCATTATATATAGTGCTTTTATGTCATCCTAATTCTTCCTCGCTAATGCCCGGTGTCACAAAACAGCCAAGTAGCAATAAACTACAGACTATCACAATGTATGTCTTTATAATATTCATTTAAAATGCTCTTTTTAAGAGCTCGTATATCAAATTTTAATGCATCGTCATTACATATTTCTATACAGCAACCACAATTACAACATTCTAGACATTATTATATAGAGACTCATATACTCGGGCGAAACTAAGATATATAAATAAAGTAAGATTGATGAAACACATTGAGATAGAAATATAAAGAGTTAGACTCATAATAAGATAAATAACATATAATAATTTCTTGCAATATATATAAATCTCATTGATTCTCAAGCATAAGTATTAAGCTCTTATAAGAGTAGAACTAAAAAACCTAGTAATTAAATACACTCAAAAGAACAATAAGAGATTCTCTTAAAGAGTAAATACCCTTAAAAAAGAGATAATAATTCAATAGAGAATCTCATAATAGCAACAAAAAGAATCTTATAATTTAAAATCCAAAAAATTATAGAACAACAATAT
>JARHYY010000106.1 GCA_029258405.1 Helicobacteraceae bacterium
AGAATGCAATAATGTAAGTAATTAATCTCTATATATAAAAGATTCTTTGTTTATCTTATGAGATACATGAATATTACATATAACAAGCTATATGTGAAATGTTTGTGTGGTTTGGGGGGAATGTTAAAGGGGTGGGTGGTGGTAATAAATATATTCTATATTATAAAAATAAAAATTTTATAATATTAAAATTAAAGAGGATATACATTGTTTAGTATTTTTAAAAAACTTTATTGAATTACACAAAAAAAAGAATACTAGGGCTTTTTTGTGCTACAATGTTATTTTTACATCATTATAGAAGTTTTGGAGGATAGCTTTATGAATAAAGCAGAATTTGTAGATCTCGTCAAAGAAGTTGGTGACTTTGATTCAAAAAAAGATGCAGAAAGGGCGGTTAATGCATTTACTGTAGCAGTAGAAAAGGCTTTAAAAAAACAAGAAAGTGTAGTTCTTGTTGGTTTTGGTACATTTGAAGCGACTATACAAAAAGGTAAGGCAGGAAAAGTACCCGGGAGCGATAAGACATATCAAACAGAGGATAAATATGTGCCTAAGTTTAAGCCCGGTAAAACACTCAAAGAAACTGTAGGGGCATTAAAAATAACAAAATAATTCTTATCCCTCTACAGAGGGATAATGTCTTTGTAGCTCAGCAGGATAGAGCATTCGATTCCTAATCGAAAGGTCGTGGGTTCGAATCCCGCCAAGGACACCAAAGAGCAAGTATTAATTGTGGGCTATTGTTTCAATTATCTCTACGCCATCTCTAAGTCTTTCATGTCCTTTTATAATTACTTTATCATTAGTATTTAATATGCCTTCTTCTTTAGGATGTATGATGGCGAAATTTCCACTATATTTTTCTACTGTTACCTTAATTTTTGTTGCTTTAGAATCCCGTACGATGAATATTGCAGAGCCATCTTCATCAGGTAAAATTGCATCTCTTGGTATAAGCAGTCCATTGTAACCGCCCCCGACAAAAAGTTTAACTTGTACCTCTAACCCTGCTATCAGTTCTTCTTGCGGGTCATCTATAGATAACTTAATAGGAAATGTTCGAGCTTTAGAATCTCCTAATGGTATTACAGCTGCAATAAAAGCATTATATGATTTTGATGCAATCATAACTTCTACTTTTTGTCCAATTTTTAATGTACGCAACACATTAAAGGGCACATCAATACTTGCTTTTAGTGGCGTTAATTTAGCTATGTTAAATAAAGAATCTCCAATACTAACCCACTCCCCTCTTTTAAATGCTTGAGACAAAATTATGCCATCATAAGGAGCAAGTAGAGATTTTTTTTCTTTTTCTTTTTTAAGTTTTGCTAATTCGGCTTCGATAGATTGAGAGCTTCCTTCTTGAGCTTCAAGAGCAAATAAGGCATCTTCATATTCTTTGAATGATATTGAATTGTTTTGATATAGATTTTTATATCTTTGGAAATCTTTTGTGCTTTTTTGCAACAAAGCTTTAGAGCGTTTGAGGAGAGCTTCTTTTGAAGCAATATCTTGATTGAGTAAGTCACTATTAAGCAAAGCGAGCTTTTGCCCTTTTTTAACCTTATCACCTTCTTTAACATACAATTCTTCTACAACGCCTGAAACTTCTGAAGCAAGATGAGAGCTTTCCTCGAAATATAAAGAGCCGATAAAGTATCCTTCGTTTTGTAATGCACCATCTCTAATGGGTTCAGTAAGCACCAATGAAGCACCACACAGAGATGAACAAAAGAGCACAAGAAACAAGAGATATTTTAAAAATATTATCATCACTTTAGTGCCTTAAACAACAAATTTCTAAGATACATACAGACAAAATATAAAAACCATATATAGAGCCACAAATAAAGCGACTCTAAACTGTCAGGAATTTTTAGGATAACAAAAACGATAACCTCTTCTTCTGATAGTTTCTATGGTGGCAATATTTAAAGGTTTATCCATCTTTTGACGAATTTGATTAATGGCTACTTCGATAACATTTGGGGTAACAAGCTCTGGTTCTTCCCAAATAGCATCTAGAAGCTGTTCTTTAGAAACAATTTGGTCTCTATGGCGTGCAAGATGCGTAAGCACTTCAAAGGGTTTGCCTTTAAGCTCAATTTCTTCTCCGTTATAAGTAATTTTTTCTTCATCTGGATTAATGGTTAGAGATTCGATTTCTATGAGATTTGTACCACCAAATCGTAATCTTGCCTCAATCCTTGCTACAAGAACATCAAATTCAAATGGTTTTTTAATATAGTCATCAGCTCCTGCACGTAATGCTTCTATTTCGTATTCCTTTTCTTCTCTTGCAGAAAGAATCACAACAGCAGTTCGCGGTGACTTGGCTTTAACTGGTGCAATAATATCAACACCATTACCATCAGGGAGCATCCAATCCACCAAGACAAGATCGTAATTACGAATACTAATATAGTATTCACCATCTTTGAGATTTTCTGCAACATCAGCCTGATAATTAAGCTCTCCAAGACCCTCAGCAAGTGTCTTGGTTAAGGTAATTTCATCTTCTATGATGAGAATGCGCATGGGATTCCCCTTATGTTTAAAAATCAAAATTCACATTTAAATTGTATCATATTCTTAGGTAACATTAAAGTTTTTTTTTAAAAAATTCAGAAAAAAGTGTTTTTTTCTTAAAAATGTGCAAAATCAAGAAATTAATATATTTTACAATCTAAATTATTTTCTCTATCCAAAGATATAGATTATATATTTTTGTATAAAATTATAAAACAACTTTATAATAAGGAGAGATAGTATGAAAATTACCCCAGAAGAAGAACAAAAATTAGAAAAACTATGTGCAGAGAGCTTTGATTTTGCAAGACAAAATGACAAAGAATCGTTAGATATCATGTTAAATGCTGGACTGAATGTAAATCTAGCCAACCATCAAGGTAACACATTATTAATGCTTGCTGCATATAATAATAGCTTTGAAGTAGCAAAAATGCTTTTAGAGAGGGGTGCTGATGTAGATAAAAGAAATGATAAGAATCAAACTCCTCTAGCAGGTGTATGCTTTAAGGGCTATTATGAAATGGCAGAGCTCCTTATACAATATGGTGCTGATGTAGATGCAGACAATGGACTTGGGCTTACACCGCTTAACTGTGCTATAATGTTTAGACGCAAGGACATCGTAAAACTTTTATTACAACACAGCAAAAAGAAACCTTCTTTTTTACAAAGAATTGGTATGATAATTTTTGCCTAAAATTAATAATATTTTTCTTTAAGTAATATTTTTCTTTAAGTAATAGACTCTTATAATATCAGAGTGAGTTTATCTCAAAAGGAGAAATTATGAGTAAAAAAATTACAACAGCGACAGGAACACCCATTGGGGACAACCAAAATTCAATTACAGCAGGCAAACGAGGACCAACTTTATTACAAGACACTTGGTTGCTTGAAAAATTAGCACATTTTGATAGAGAGAGGATTCCAGAGAGAGTTGTCCATGCTAAGGGAAGTGCGGCTTATGGAGAATTAACAATTACAAATGATATTACACAATATTCAAAAGCAAAAGTTTTTTCACAAGTAGGCAAGAAGACAAAGGCATTTTTACGATTCTCAACAGTTGCAGGTGAAAGAGGTGCAGCAGATGCGGAAAGAGATGTAAGAGGTTTTGCTCTTAAATTCTACACAGAAGAAGGCAATTGGGATATTGTAGGCAACAATACACCTGTGTTTTTCATTAGAGATGCCGTAAAATTCCCAGATTTTATCCATAGCCAAAAAAGAGATCCAAAGACGCATCTAAGAAGTGCTATAGCAGCTTGGGATTTTTGGAGTTTGCATCCTGAATCATTACACCAAGTAACTATACTTATGAGCGATAGAGGGATTCCTAGAAGTTATAGAGAAATGCATGGCTTTGGTAGTCATACTTATAGCTTTATTAATGCTAAAGGTGAGAGATTTTGGGTGAAATTCCATTTTAAAACAATGCAAGGGATTCATAATCTCACCAACAGAGAAGCAGAAGCAATAATTGCAAAAGATAGAGAAAGCCACCAAAAAGATTTATTTGAAAATATAGAAAAAGGCAATTTTCCAAAATGGAGATTCTGTATTCAAGTTATGCCAGAAAATGAGGCTGGCAAATATAAGCACAACCCATTTGATTTAACAAAAGTGTGGAATCATGCAGATTATCCACTAATTGAAGTAGGGATATTGGAGCTTAACAAAAATCCAGAAAACTACTTTGCAGAAGTAGAACAATCCGCATTCAATCCAGCAAATGTTGTGCCCGGCATTGGATATAGCCCTGATAAAATGTTGCAAGGAAGATTATTTAGCTATGGTGATACACAGAGATATAGATTAGGCATTAATCATTCTCAATTGCCTGTAAATGCTAGTATAGCACCAGTGGCAAACACACATAGAGATGGCTATATGCAAATGGGTAAATTTGGTGGAGAAAGAAATTATAATCCAAGCTACTATAATGATTATGCAGAGGATAAAAACGCTATTGAACCACCATTACACATTCAAGAGGCAGGTGTAATGGATAAATATAATCACAGAAATGATGATGAAGATTACTATAGCCAAGCAGGTGATTTATACCGCCTTATGAATGCGGAGCAAAAAGAAGCTTTATGCCAAAATATAAAAGAAGCTATGGATGGTGTGCCAGTTGAAATTCAAAAAAGACAGGTAGAACACTTTGCAAAAGCTGATGCAAATTATGGCA
>JARHYY010000144.1 GCA_029258405.1 Helicobacteraceae bacterium
AGATCATAAAAACAGAAAAACTGATTTTAAAGAACAATCTCAAAGAGCAATTTTAAAAGCGTTTTTAATGCTCCTAAACTCTTTAGGAATTGAAATTGTATAATACTGAAGCTTAAATGTTGGTTAATTTTCTTGAATAAAATCTTTGTAGAGGAGATAATAAACAGATGCAGACCAACTAAAATTTGTGCAATGCAAACCATCACCATTTAATGGATTATAGTTTTCTCGTATAGAGCCTTCGCCTAGCAAGCCCTCTGCATGTTCAACAAGTTTTAATGCCATAGCAATGGCTTCTTTTTTAAAGCCATAATTATCAAGACCTACTATACCAAAATAAGCTTGATCAAGCCATACAGGACCCCTCCAATATTCTGTTGGGCTAAATTTAGGGTTATCTCTTGATGCTGTGGGGAAAGGCATGTAGGTATTCATGATATTAGTGTTCAAGATATTCAAAGCTACAGCCTTTGCTCTATCATCATCAGCAACCATGCTAAATAATGGGATAAAGCCCTCTGTGCCCTTGCCCCTATTTGTTAAAAGCTTTCTATTGCCCTTTTGATCAAATTGCAAGTCATAATAATAGCCCGTTTCTTTATCATACATATATGTGTTAATATAGTGCTTAAGGGCTTGAGCTTGCTTGTGGTATTGCTCCTTATCAGTATCAAAGCCTAGAATCTCTGCCATTTGTGCTAGATACATCTTTTCTTGGTAGAGATATGCATTTAAATCAACCGACTCTTGATTAATCGAATAGCCTACAAGCTTGCCATTTACCCTATTTTCAAGAACAAGAACGCCATAATCATCATCGCCAACGCCTTTTACATCAAAGCGTATGGCATTGTCCATGCCACTTTCCCAAGCTGCAGCTTGTATAATCTCCTCTTGTGAATTATTGAGCCTATGGACCATGGCACCATATTCTGCTACTCCATTTTTGTCATGATCGCGATTTGTGTACCACCAATTATGATAGAGCTTAAGTTTATCATACATTTCAATCAAAAATTCTTTATCCCCTGTAGTTTCATATACCTTAAATACAGCCCATGAGGCTAAAGGGGGCTTTGAATTTCTCTCATTCCAATTGCCACCATCTCCGCCCCTGTCTTTATCTTTGTTAAAAAACACAGCATCAATTATAGCACCATAATCTTGGGGGCGAATCTCATCATCTTTTTTAATTTGATAATCAAATAATGCCCTTATATTATTCTTTGCAAGCTCGCTATCAAAATGTGCCGTGGCTACAGCTTGCTTCCATGAATCCCATGCCCAAAAACCATTAAACCATTTATAGCTTACTGATGGTGTAATACCATCATGCTTTATTGCACCAGCTTTTGAACGCCAATTTGTTATTAAAGTTTCAATAGCCTTCACTGATATTTTGGCATATTGGTTATTTTTATCTGTTATTGATGTATTTAAATAGGCATTCCACCGCTCTTGATTATGTGTAAAATGCAGTTCTGGATTATTGAGTACTTTTTGTGATAGTGCTATCTCACTTTGCTCTTCATCAGAGTTAAAGGTATAGCTCTCAAGCATATAATGCGTTAAGGTGGAGTTTTTTGGTATTACTGTATTCATTGTGCTTATATAGGAATTGCCATTAATTTTTGTAAGCATGGGTTTATCATGAGTGATTTTAAACTTAGCACCATTGTGCATTAAATAGTTCCAAGTATCGCGTTTTTTATCAAAAATAACTTCAACACCTGCATTGCTTGCTACAAGTTTATTGTTAAGCTTAGTGCTTATATATGTATTATTCTTATAGCTCTGATACTCATTATACATTGTGCCTCTAAAGTTTATGTTAAGGCTTAATGCTTTATCAGAGGTGTTTATAATCTCAACTTTGATTAAGGCTGTTCTATTGCTTACATAAATGAGGCTCTCTTTTAGTATGAGCGTATCTAATACATAATTTTGCACTAACTTGCCGGGCAAATACTCAAATGTAGCATGGCTATATGCGAGATCATAGAGCTCTTTTGTGTTTGCATCATATATTTCAATCTTGTTAAAGACATCAGATAAATTATTTGCATATTCCTCTGCTATGTAATAAGGACCAGCAAAGCCACCATAGAGCTCTTTGTGCTCTATGCTTGTTTGATAATAGCCATGCCATGCACCCATATCAACAAATGAGTTTATATAATTAGTGCCCTCTTTGTCGGTGTCTTTTAAAGGTTTTGCGTAAGTATAGGGCATTGGTGTGCCATGGATGTTAAGAATATTCACATAATCATATTGCGAAACTGCTTTTGTATGTGATGTGCATGCAGAGCATGCAAACACCATGGCAATGAGTAAAATGTTTATTATATTTCTTTGTATAAATATAATATGAATCATGCTTTGTTATAAAGCGAATAAATCGCTAAATTCATTAAAATACAAAGATTCCAATTGCTCTTGAGAAGAAAAAATCTTTTTAATAGCCTGACATTTTTTAAAGCTCAACTTTTTTGCAATGCTGGATTCAAACTTAGCAATTAATGCAGGAATGCCCTCTTCGCGTCTTAGCTTATGCCCAATAGGATAATCAATATGCACTTTTTGGCTTTTTGAGCCATCTGTATAAATGATTTGCACAGCATTTGCTATAGAGCGTTTTTGTGGGTCTAAATATTCTTTTGTATAGACATCATCTGTTATAACTGTCATCTTGCTCCTTAGCTTATCAATTCGAGCATCACAAGCAATATGATCTTCATAATCTTCTGCTGTTAATCGCCCAAATATCAAAGGCACAGCTACCATATATTGCAAACAATGATCTCTATCTGCAGGGTTTGCTAATGGTCCTACTTTATTGATAATCCTATGCCCTGATTCTTGGGTGGTAATAATAATCTCTTTGATGGTATCAAGCCTATCTTTTACTTCATTATGGAGCTTCAAAGCACATTCAACAGCTGTTTGTGCGTGAAATTCTGCAGGAAATGAAATTTTAAAGAGCACATTTTCCATGACATAGCTCCCCAATTTTTGGGCAAGCTGTATTTTTTGCCCTTTCATTTTGACATCTTCAAAGCCCCAAAAACGAGCAGACAATGCACTAGGATAGCCCATCTCACCGCTTAAAGCCTTAAGCGCTAAATTCACCCCTCTTGAGCTTGCATCTCCTGCTGCCCAGCTCTTTCGTGAGCCTGTGTTTGGTGCATGGCGGTATGTCCTTAATGCACCACCATCAATAAAAGCATGGCTTAGGGCATTTCTTATTTCCTCAAAATCCCCTCCAAGCATGGCACAAGCCACCGCACTAGAAGCAATTCTTACAAGCAAAACATGATCTAAGCCTACTTTATTAAAACTATTTTCTAATGCTAAGATCCCTTGAATCTCATGGGCTTTAATCATGGCATTGAGTACATCTCTTACTTGTAAAGGGGTTTTATTTTCAGCAATATTCTTACGGCTTACATAATCAGCAACCGCCCATATTGCACCTAAGTTATCGCTTGGATGCCCCCATTCTGCTGCAAGCCATGTATCATTAAAATCAAGCCATCGCACCATAGCCCCTATATTAAAAGCTGCTCGTTCTGGCTCAAGCTGATAGCTTGTGCCAAGAATCTTTGCTCCTAAAGGGCGGAATTCAGCACCGGGCACAACAGGTCCTAAGAGCTTGGTGCAAGCAGGAAAATCTAATGCCAATAATGCACAACCAATAGAATCCATAAGGCAATACCGTGCTGTTTCATATGCTAAGGAAGAATCAATGGTATAATCTTTAACATATTGAGCAATTTCTGTTAAAACTTTATCAAAATCTGGTCTATTGGTATCTAAAATACCCATATGGGAACTCATTTTTATAACTCCTTTTATCTTTCATTTATAGGTAAAAACTTTTTATTCTCTGGACCTACATATTCTGAACTTGGTCGTATAAGCTTATTATTTGCCCTTTGTTCAAAAATATGGGCAGCCCAACCTGCTGTACGACTAAAGATGAATATGGGGGTAAAATATAGCGTAGGAATGCCCATAAAATGATAGGCAGATGCACTATAAAAATCAAGATTGGGGAATAGCTTTTTCTCATCCCACATAAGTTTTTCTATGGCTTCGCTAATTTCATAGAGCTTTTGTGTATCTTGCACATCATCGCTAAGCTTTTTGCTCCATTCTTTGATAACGACATTTCTTGGGTCTTCTTTTACATATACACGATGCCCAAAGCCCATTATCTTATCTTTGTTTTGTAATTTCTTCTTTACGCCCTCAATGGCTTCTTGTGGTGTTTTAAATTCTGTAATTAAATCCATAGCGGCTTCATTTGCCCCTCCATGCAAAGGACCTTTTAGTGCTCCAATAGCCCCTGTGATAGCAGAATACATGCAAGACATAGTTGCTGTGATTACACGAGATGTAAAGGTGGAAGCATTAAACTCATGTTCAGCATAGAGAATCAAGCTTGCGTGCATAGCCTTTACCCAAAGCTCTTTTGGGGGTGTTTGGTGCAATATCTCAAGAAAATACCCCCCTATTGAATCTTGTGTAGAATCTGTGCTCACTTCCTTAGAGCTCTTATGATAATGATGCCAAAAACCTAGAATTGATGGAAAAATACCAAGCAACCTTATTGCTACTTTTTCTTGTTCATCAAATTTCATAGTAAAAACATCATAATGCTCTTGCTCTAAACAACCCAAAAATGAACAACCTGTGCGTATAACATCCATAGGATGTGCATCTTTAGGCAATAATTTCAAAGCCTCTTTAAGCTCTTTAGGTAAGCTCCTTGCTTGTTTAAGGCTTGCCTTGAACTCTTGCAATTGCTTAAGGTTTGGTAGCTCGCCTTTAAGTAATAAATATGCCACCTCTTCAAATTCACATGCTCTTGCAAGGTCATAAATATCATAACCGCGATAATTTAAGCCATGCCCTGTGCCCACTGTGCATATAGCTGATTTTCCTGCAACAACACCTGCTAAACCACCAACTTTATTTTTTGCCGCCTCTCCCATGTTCACTCCTTAATTATGGAATAATTTATCTAACTTTTCTTCAAACTGATAATAATCAAGCATTTCATAGAGCTCTGCTCTTGTTTGCATTTTATCGATGCTGTTTTTTTGCGAGCCATTATCCAAAATGTCTCTAAAAACTTCTAATGCAGCCTTATTCATTGCCCTTGCTGCAGAAAGCGGATAGAGCACCATATCAATGCCCACATTTTTGAGCTCTTGTGTGCTAAAATACGGGGTTTTTCCAAATTCTGTAATATTGGCTAATACAGGTACATCAATAGAATCAGTAAAATGCTTATATTCTTCTAAAGTATGTATAGCCTCTGCAAAAATCATATCTGCCCCTGCTTGCACATAGCATAAGGCTCGCTCAATTGCTGATTTTTCTCCCTCGTTTGCATAGGCATCTGTTCGTGCCATTATAACAAAATCTGAATCAATCTTTGCATCAACAGCTGCCTTAATGCGGTCGCACATTTCTTCTTTGCTTACAAGCTCCTTATTTGGGCGGTGTCCGCATCGCTTTTGGGCAACTTGGTCTTCTATGTGGCAACCTGCTGCACCGCTACGAATGAGCTCTTTAATCGTGCGAGCGATGTTAAACGCCCCGCCCCAACCCGTATCCGCATCAACCAAAAGCGGCAAATCAGAAGCAGCTGTTATTCGCCTTGCATCAATGCAGACATCTTCTAAAGAGGTAATCCCTAAGTCTGGAACACCTATGCTCATTGCTGCCAAAGCTCCCCCGCTTAGATAAAGAGCCTTTGCACCGCTTTTTTGTGCCTGAATAGCGGAATAAGCATTGATAACGCCCAAAATTTGCAAAGGCTGGTTATCTCTTAATGCTTCTTTAAACTTTAAACCCGCACTTTTGTTCATATATTTTCCTTTTTGAAGAGCATGAGGCATAATGCCTCTGTATTTTATCATAAAAAAATGATTTTTCAAAGTATTTTTTATAATGAGTGTAAAATAATATCTCATACTGACTGTGTGGTGGTTATCTTATAGTAGAGATTTATTGTTTTAAAAATATTGAGTTGGGCTTTAAGCAACTCTTGAGCAGAATTAATAAAATCATTCTTGGAATCTAAATAATCTTTAAGTTCTATTTTTCCCCATTGATATTTTTGGGCATAAAGGGTTGTAATTTGTTCTTGTTTTTTATTGTATATTTTAGCATTATTCAAAATATCATTATAATTTTGATAATCCCTATAGCAAAGCCAAAATTCATTAATGGCTGATTGCAAAGCATGCTCATAAGAGATTCGCAATGCTTCATATGAATATTGAGCGATATTAATATTTTGCCTTATGCGTCCATAATCTAAAAATGGTAAAGAGAGCTCCAATGAGCCCCCAAGTATTGATAATTTAAATCCTTCAGATATATTTGAAGAATTTCCGCTTAAGCTCCCCCCTAGGCTTATGCTAGGGAGCATTGACTTTGAGGCTATATCAATATTCTTAAAAGCTGACATCAATGAATAAGCACTTGATCTCACATCTGGGCGGTTCAAAAATGTGCTAAGGGGTATATCAAAATCAAGCTCTGGAGCATTAAATTCATTAAGGCTAAGGGTATGCAATGTATCAATATATATAAACTTATCCTTGTTGCCTAATAAATCTTTTAGATTCTTCATGCTTAATTCTTGGTTATGCTTATTGCTCAAGAGATTTTGTTGAGCTTGCAATATATTTTGTTCTATATTGAGTACATCTAATTCTTCTCCCTTGCCTAATTCATATTTGAGCATGAGAATATCTCTTATCTGCTCTAAATTTGCCAAATATTCTTTTAAGAGCCTCTCAACATCATTAAAATAAGCTAAATCAAAAATATTATCAATACTTGAATTAATCACGGTAAGCTTTAAACTTTCCCTGTCATATTCTGTTGCCTTTGCACTAAATTGAGCTGCCTTTATGCTATCATTAATTTTGCCATAAATATCTAATTCATATCTGATATTCAAACCACTGGCAAAGCCCTTGCTCTGCATGTCTGTTGATATATTATGGCTTATATTTGCTCCAACATTACCGCTTAAGCTTGGATAAAAATCAAAATCAATAAGCTTATATCGCGAGAGTGCCACAAGCAAATTTGCTGATGCCACATTAATATCAGCATTATTCACCAAAACTTCATCAATAAAAATATTTATATTTTTATTATTATAGCTCTTCCACCATTCAGAATTTTGAACCTTATAAGTATCTTGCTGTTCATTATATGCCATTTCATCTTGCTTTAAAGAACAGGCACATACAAAACAGCTTATGAGCAAAAAAATGCTTATGTTTCTCATGTTACTCCTTTGATAAAGCAAATATGGGGTTGAGATTTGCCGCATTTTTTGCTGGGAAAAACCCAAAAACAATGCCAATAAACACTGAACTCAACAATCCAAGGGCGATAGAACCACTTGATATTATCATAAGAAAATCTTTGCTGAATATGTTAAACGAAAAAACTATAACAAAAGACAGCATAACCCCAAGAACAGCACCAATGGAGCATATCATAATTGCTTCGATGAGAAATTGTATCAAAATGTCCTCTCGCCTTGCTCCAATAGCCATTCGTATGCCTATCTCCCTTGTGCGTTCGCTCACAGAAACAAGCATGATATTCATCACCCCTATACCCCCAACAATCAATGCAATAAGGGCTATTGATGTGATAAGGATAGTCATTGTTCGCGTATTTGCTTGGATAGTCTGCTTGATGGCATCTGCATTGATGGTAAAAAAGTCCCTCTGCCCTCGCTTGATTTCTAAGATTCTAATAATGGCTTGCTCAGCAACATTAGGAAGTGCATCATCTCTTACCTTTGCAATAATTCTATTAAGCTTTTTATCGCCTGTGATCTTATTCATCATTGTTGTATAGGGCATATAAAGCCTAATGGTACTATCTTCAAAAGGTTGTTTGGTATTTTTTTGCAAAACACCTATAATCCTAAAAGGCTGATGAGCAAAAATTACAATGCTCCCTAAGATATCTTCAGCTCTCATGCCCTTAAACAAGCTCTCATGCCCATTGTGATCAAGCACTGCTACATTAGCGCTATCCTTAATATCTAATATGCTCAATGCTCTGCCTGCCTCTAAAACCATGCCTTTAATATTAAACTCATTAATCCCAACGCCCTCGCCACTACCATTAAGGGATATATTATGAAAAGTAACTACAGCATTAAAGCTCGCTTGAGCCTCAACAGCTTCAAGATATGGCAAGCTTCTCAATGTATTTAAATCACTCAAATTAAGCTTTACCCTTGTTGAGCGCATATCTCCAAAGCCCTTGCCCCCTCGTATTTCAATTGTGTTTGTGCCTAATCGACTGATGGAGAGCAAAATTTGCTCTTGAGAGCCTCTGCCTAGTGCAATAACACAAACAACAGAGGCAATGCCAATGATAATGCCAAGCATCGTTAAAACAGAGCGCAATTTATGAGCGATAATCGAAGAATAGGCGATTTTAAAGCATTCAAAAACTTGATTCTTCAATAGAGCATAGGTTTTTTTATCGTTTGGAAGTGCATAGGCTGCTTGTTTGCTTGTTTTTTGCTCTTTGCTATCACTTAAAATCTCTCCATCTTTAATTTCAATAACCCTCTGTGCTTGTGCAGCAATTTTTGCATCATGGGTTACTAAAACTATTGTATGCCCTTTGTTATTGAGCTCTTTTAAAATCTCAAGCACCATAATTCCGCTTTTGCTATCAAGAGCACCTGTTGGCTCATCAGCTAAAATAAGAGCACCACCATTCATTAATGCTCGTGCAATGCTCACCCTTTGTTGCTGCCCTCCGCTAAGCTCATTAGGTTTTGCATCAAGCTTATGAGCAAGCTCTAAATCGCCTAAGAGCTTTGCCGCTCTCTTAAGCCGCTCCTCTAAAGGCACCCCTGCATAAACAGCGGGCAAGCACACATTTTCTTGTGCATTTAATAAGCTTAAAAGATTGTAATGCTGAAAAATAAAGCCTATTTTTTCTCGTCTTAATTTTGCTCTTTCATCTTTGTTAAGTGCATGCACCTCATAGTGCTCAAATATATATGAACCAGAGCTTGCCTCATCAAGTGTGCCTATGATGTTGAGCAATGAAGTCTTGCCGCTGCCGCTTTGCCCAATGATGGCAACAAACTCACCTTTTTTAATATGGAGATTCACATTTTTTAAAATCTCCATATGTCCTATCGTTTTACAAATGCCACTCAGATAAATCATGCTATCTCATTCTAGGTATTCTTGTTGCAGAAGTGCTATGAGCATTGCCTACAATGAGCTCATCATTTTCTTGCAATCCCTCTAAAACTTGGGTATTAAGAGCATCTTTTATGCCTATTTTAATATATCTCTTCACTGCCATTTTTTCATGCAAAATCTCTACATAATAACCATCTCTATCGTTTTTAATGGTATATGTAGGTATGGCTAAGGTATTTTGGGCATTTCTTACAACAATCTCATTTTCTGTGCTCATGCCTATGCGTAAAACATTATCCTTATTTTGCACAAAAAATTTTACATAATAATAAATGGCATTTGCTGTTGAAGTCATATTATTTGTTGCAGAATTGCTTATTTCTGTATTTGCTGGGTCTATGCTTGCAATTTTTGCTTCATATTTTGTATCTGGGTCGCTTAAAATGGCAAACTTTACTCTCTCATTTACCTTAATTTTATTCACATCGGCTTCAGCAATCTGCATGCGAACTTCCATTTCATCAAGATTTGCAATTTTAACAATAGTGGGCGTATTTTGGTTTGCATTCACCGTCTGCCCTTCATCAACAGCTACATTGATAATAACCCCATTCATAGGTGCGGTTATAGTCGTATAATCCAAATCTTTTTGAGCATTTTTAAGCGTTATCCCAAGCTGTATAACCTGTGCTTCAAGTTCTGCTACATTTGCCTTAAGGGTAAAATAATTATTTTTCAATGCTTCTAAGCTCTCAAGCGATGCTGCCTTTTTTTCATACAATACTTCTTCTCGCTGGTATTGTTTTTGGGCAATTTCCATAGCTATTTTCTTGCTTTCCAAGTTTGCTTGTGTGCTTGATAGCTGTGCTCTTGTTATATCAAGCTCATTTTGTTGCTTATCTTTATCAATTTGGGCAATAATATCACCTGCTTGAACCCTATCGCCTATTTGCACATAGAGTTTTACAATCTGCCCACTAACCTGCGCACCCACATCTACTTGTTCTCTTGCATACACTTCACCAATAGCTTCAATGCTCTGCTCTATATTCATGCGTTTCACAGGTTGGGTAATAAACTGATTTGTTGTATCTTCATAAAAAAACACAATATAAAGCATAGATATTGCCAGCACTACAATGCACACAGCTGCTATTATTTTCTTCATACACATTACAACCTTATTAAATAAATTAATTTATTGTACCCCTTAAAAGTGAAGTCATAATGAATACTTGAGTTTATCATTGTTCATATCAAAGTTATTTAATGTATCAAGGTTTTTATCATTGAGGTTGAATAAGTCAGCCTTAATATTTCCTCCAGATACAGAGCTAATTAGGGTTATTTGGCAAGGCTTATGCTATATAAGATATAATTTTGATGATTTTATTAATATATTTTTAAGTTTAGTAAATGAAGGTATTTCTGTTTTAAATCCTACTAAAACACAAGCAAAGATTCCAAACAATGCAATAAGAAGTATAACATTATTAATAATCCTTAATAAATCTGTATGATGATCTGAAGT
>JARHYY010000147.1 GCA_029258405.1 Helicobacteraceae bacterium
AGATCATAAAAACAGAAAAACTGATTTTAAAGAACAATCTCAAAGAGCAATTTTAAAAGCGTTTTTAATGCTCCTAAACTCTTTAGGAATTGAAATTGTATAATACTGAAGCTTAAATGTTGGTTAAGTAGAATCAAATCTCAAGGAATATAAAATATTTAAGCAAATAAAATCTCTTTAGCTATTTTTAAATGCCCAGAGCTCATAAAATGTATGCAGGAATGGATATTCCAAAGCAAATGGAATAATTCAGTGCTCATGGCAACACCTTTTGCCCTCTCAATTTCTTTTCCTTGCTTTTGTGCTTTATAAAGTTCATCAATCCATTCATCAGGCACAAAAAGACCCGGCAATTTTTCTCGCAAAAACAAGGCATTCTTAAAACTTACCACAGGATAAAAACCAAGAATAAGTGTTGTTTGTGTGCCTAGTTCCTTATTGATTTCTAATAACCAGCCCAATAGAGTACGAGCAATATTTATGTCATAAATAGGTTGGGTAATAATAGCCAAAACACCAGATTGAATTTTTTTATACATCTTGCTTTTTAAGCTATCAAAATTATGAGCATAAGAATTCATTGCACATAAAGGATATATTGGCTTAAGAGGCTGCTTTAATGGCTTTCCATATATATCAACACCTTGATTTAATGCATGTATAATATGAATAAGCAAAGAGCTTCGCCCTTCAAAAACAGGCTTAGCATTAAGTTGATCGCCTAGCTTTACGGAATCACCAGTAAGAGCCAAAAAAGAACGAACATCAAAAATATTTGCCCCAATTAAATCTGCTTGCAAAGCTAAAGAGTTACGATCCCTCATACTTAATGTGCAAATAGTAGGTTTTTTAAAAAAATCTTGCAATTTAATAGAGGCAAAAAAAGGGGAGGTTTTTAAGCATGATCTTGGAGAATCTGTGCATATAAACCCATTAATCCTATCAACAATACCGCTTTTATTTAAAGATTCTATTTGTTTGTTAAATCCACCAGCTGATGGCACGATTTCAAAACTCAAGAAATTTTTAAGTCGTATTTGTTGCATCATTTCTTCAACCATAAGTATCCCATCTGCTCTATTGTTGATTAATGTTTTCGTGCTGCTATTAAACCAAAACGACCACAAACTTTTTCTCTGCGAAATGAAAAATACTCTGCACAACAAGCCGTGCAAGTAAAATCAATACACAAATGCTCTTTATTTGCACCCTTGTTATGCCATTCTTGACACAAAGGTTTTAAGAGATCAAGAAAATATCTATTGTTATCTTTTACTATCGCTTGAGATAATGATTGCTCATAAGCAAATATATCAACCACATCTTGTTTGACTTCATAGCAGCATGAACGAATACCAGGACCTATGATACCATAAATATCCTGTATATTGCTTTTAAATTTCTGTTCAAAAAGCTCTAATACCTTGCTTAATATTTTAAGTTCTACACCCTTTCTACCTGCATGCACAACAGAAAAAACTCTTTTTCTTTTATCATAAAGTAAAATAGGGTTACAATCAGCAACCACAACTAAAAGAGCTACACGAAGTGAGCTACTTATCAATGCATCTGCTCTAACCTCTATTTCTTTTTGCTGTTTTTCTATTATCAATTCATCTACCAAAACAACATCATTACCATGCACTTGGTTCATATAAACAAGAATCCTATCGTCTATGCCCATTTTTTTAAGAACTCTTTGGCGATTACATCTAACAAATTCCTCTTTATCGCCTAGGTGGTATGCAAGATTAAGGGTGCTAAAACATCCTTTGCTTATACCGCCAAAACGATTTGTAATTGCAAAAATAAGATCGTTGTTTAACAAAAAACTATTCACGCATTCTTATCTCATAAAAGGAGAATAAGGCATTTTTTGCAATATCTGCGTTACACCTTTTGATATATCATGCAAAGGGGCTGGAGACATATGAAACGAAAGTTTCAATTTCTCTTCAAGATATTCTTTAAAACCTTTCATCAATGCTCCTCCACCTGTAATAATTACACCATCATCTAAAATATCTGGCACAATCTCTGGTGGTATATTTGCAATAACTTCAAGCACTATAGCATGGATTTTCTCGATATGAGGCATAATAGCATAATTTACTTCGGTTGATTCTACTTCAAATCCTGTAGGCAGCCCACTGGTTAAATCTTTCCCACAAACACGACATGATTGTTTAGGTGCATCTTTAAATAAATTAGCGAGTTTAATTTTTGTTTGTTCAGCACAATCTTTTGAAATAAGTAAATTTTTTTTGCGTTTTATATGTTCCACAATCGCATTATCAAGAGTATCTCCCGCAATTTTACTGCATGAAGAAACAATAAGCCCTCCTAATGAAATTATACTTACCTCTGTTAAGCCACTACCACAATCAACTATCATTTTAGCACGAGAATCATTAATATCCAAACCAGCACCCACAGCTGCACTAAAAGGATCCTCAATTAATACAACCTCTCTTGCACCCGTTAGAAGTGTTGCTTCATATAATGAATTTCTCTCAACTTGCGTAAGATTCTGCGGTATAGAAATCCCTACACGAGGTCTTGAGGCTACTCTATCTGACAATAAAGAAATAAGCATGCCCATAAATACCTTTGTCATCTCAAAATCACTAATAGCCCCATTGGCAAGAGGACTTATAACCTCTAAGTTACCATGCGTCTTGCCACGCATGGCTTTTGCTTTTTTGCCAATTGCCACCACTCGTATATTATCATAATATCTTTCTACGGCTACACAGGAGGGTTCATTAAATATTACTCCTTCTCCTTCAATGGTAACAACCGTATTTGCTGTTCCTAAATCTACAGCTATATCGAGTGTTTTTTTTGTCCCTCCTCTTTTAAACATTGAGTCTCCTCACAAAAATATATTTATTTATACTTCATTGCAATAACGAATTTTAATATAAAAAAATAAATTTTCCTATACTATTAGAAAGTAATTCTAATAGTATTAGACTAAAAACTAGGTAGGCATCCATAGATTCTACAATAGAATCTATGGATACTTTTATCCAAGTGGCGGCGGATTAAGTTGAGAAATAATTTCTTTTGTGTCTCTTGCAATAATAATTTCCTCGTTCGTAGGAATTACACAAACTTTTACAGGAGAATCTTCAGTAGAAATAATTGCCTCTTGTCCATATACATTGTTTGCTTCTTTGTCAAGCGTAACACCTAAAAATTTAAGATTTTCCACAATCATGCCTCGAATAAATTTAGCATTTTCTCCCACACCGCCACAAAAACAAACTGCATCAATACCATTAAGCACAGCACAATAAGCACCAACATACTTAAGAACGCGATATGCAAAAGCTTGTCGTGCTAAACGAGCTAAATCATTTCCGCTTAAATCTGCATCAAGCAGATCTCTAAAATCACTTGATAATTTTGATATCCCAAGAACACCTGATTTTTTATTTAAAATATTAACTATCTCTTTAGTGCTTAATCCTTCTTTTTCTGCTATATATTCTAACACACCGGGATCAATATCTCCAGAACGAGTACCCATAATCAACCCTTCAAGAGGCGTTAAGCCCATACTTGTGTCCCTGCTCTTTCCATTGTGAATCGCTGATATAGAAGAACCATTACCCAAATGGCACACAATAAGCTTATGATTAAATGGATCTAAACCTAAAAACTCTACTGCTCTTTGAGATACATACCGATGACTACTTCCATGAAATCCATAGCGACGAACCTTATGTTTTTCATACCACTCATATGGCACCCCGTATATATAAGCTTTTTGAGGGATTGTTTGATGAAAGGCTGTATCAAAAACTGCCACCATTGGTTTATTAGGCATAAGTTCTTTGCAGGCTTTTGCTCCAGTTAAATTAGCAGGGTTATGCAATGGTGCAAGAGGAGAACATTCAATAAATCGCTTAATAACTTCATCATTTATAAGTACGGAATTCTTAAAATACTCACCACCATGCACAAAACGATGCCCACTGCCTGCTATTTCATCAAGAGAGTTTATAACGCCCTTCTTCTTATCAACTAAAAAATCAAGCACATAACCTATTGCCTTAGAATGATCGGGCATATCTAATTCTTTTTTTTCATCAGTACCATGGATGTTTTTATATTTCAATACACTACCTTCAAGCCCAATGCGATCACAAATGCCAGAAGCGAGCACATCCTCATTATCTACATTTATAAGCTGAAACTTCAACGAAGAACTACCACAATTTACAACTAAAACAAGCATTTTTACTCCTTAATTATATTCCTTGAGATTGTAAAGCCGTAATGGCAACCACACCAACAATATCATCAGCACTACAACCCCTAGAAAGGTCATTAATGGGGGCAGCTAATCCCTGTGTGATAGGACCATAGGCTTTTGCACCGGCAAGCCTTTCGACTAATTTATACCCAATATTTCCAGAATCAAGATCCGGGAATATAAGCACATTAGCATATCCAGCAACATTAGAGCCTTTTGCCTTTGCCGCCCCAACTTTTGGAATAATGGCAGCATCTAATTGCAATTCACCATCGATGCGAATATGTGGTGCTAATTTTTTGGCAATTTTTGTTGCCTCAACTACTTTTAAGGCATCTTCGTGAGTGGAGCTCCCATAAGTAGAATGGCTAAGCATTGCCACAATAGGCTCAACACCAAAAAGAGCTTGAAAATTTTGAGCAGAAGCTATACTAATGCTTGCCAATTCTTCTGGGTTTGGGTTTGGACATAAACCGGGATCTGAAAAAATAAATGTCCCATTCATTCCATGCTCACAATCAGGCACAACAATAACCATAAAACTTGAAACCAATTTAGAACCTTGAGCAGTACCAACAACTTGCAAAGCTGCCCTAAGAACATTGGCTGTGGAATTAACAGCCCCTGCAACCATACCATTAATCTTTTGCGTTTTTACCATGGATGCACCAAAATAAAGGGGATTATCGGTAAGTAACTCTCTTGCCTTTGTGCTATCAACTCCTTTATGCCCTCTGATTTTAACAAGCAAATCTACAAATTCGTCAAGAAGTTCTGATTTTTTAGGATCAACAAAATGCACCCCCGTTAATGAATGTCCAGCTTGAGAAGCTATACTTTTAATTTCATCCTCATTACCTAATAAGGTAATATCGGCAAACCCTTCTTTTGTAATTTTAGAAGCAGCTTCAATAGTTCTAGGTTCATTACCCTCAGCAAGAACAATCGTTTTTTTACTGTCTCTTACTTTCTGTTTGACTTCATCAATAAAACCCATAGTAAATACTCCTTAAAAATGGCTATACTCTTGACAACTGGTCAAGAGTTAGCAAAAGGGTAGCCTAATTTACTTTAAAGTAAAGCATATTGTCATATGAGTAATTTTATTTGCTTTTAATTTGTTTCATTCATTCCCATAAAAATCAAAGAAAGAAAAAGTGAGAGCTCTTTATTAAAACTTTAATAAATCTTTATATTAATATTTTCTTATATTAAAATTAACCATTTCTTAAGGCTAAAATAGCTTCAAAACAATACGACTCGTTTGCTTATAAATGCTTATTACATAAATATAGTTAGCACTTGCAAATAAACAAGTTGCACTAACTCATCCTTGATAATTAAACAGGATACTTCTTAATTGTTTGTGATATTGCATGTTTTTTAATGCACACCAACAAGAGTTTTTACTATTCAGAATTTCGTTTAATATTGGGTAGCAAGGTGTAGAGTATCATTTTCTAAACTTCAAGAAGCAACTTGAGCTAAGTAAATGAAAATGGGTCAATATCAATATGGAGCATATCAAGCATAGAGCCTTGTGTGCTGTTAAGATACTTAAGCAAATCAAAGATAATACTATGAATAACTTTGGTGCTGGGTGAGGTAATGAGGATAAAAAAACGCCATTTTCCTGCAAGTCTTTCTGTAATACATGCACCTTGAGCAATAATTTTAAAATCTCTTTTTTGTTGTTGCATAAATAAGCTTATATATTCAAAAGACATAAAAGCAGTGCGTTGATGTTTGTGCTTGATATATATCATGGCTAGGCGTGCAAAAGGTGGATAGTCATTACCCCGCAAATAAAGCTCATTTTTAAGAAAATTTTCATAGTTTTGCAAGCATTGATTTAAAAACTTCGATGCTCCTGTTTGTATGATGACTTCTCCCTTGTTTTTTCTGCCGCTTCTCCCACAAAGTTGCACTATGAGCGAAAGGGCATATTCTGTGCTCCTATAATCAATACCCCTTAAGAGATAATCAATCCCAAGCACAACCACAAGCCCAACATTATGATAATCATGCCCTTTTGAAACCATTTGTGTGCCTACTAATATATCTATGTCCCCGTCATTAAAATCTTGCAAAATATCATGTAATTTTTTGAGCGATGTAACTGAATCTCTATCAAGTCTTTGGATTGTTTTTTTAGGAAAATATAATTCTAATTTTTTGACTACTTCAATAGTCCCTATTCTCTTAAATATCAAATTATTGGCACAATAAGGGCATTTTTTAGGGGATATGGTGCTATATCCGCAATGATGACAGGTTATTTTCTGTTCTTTTTCATGGTAACTCAAGGCTATGCTACAATTTTGACATTCTAAATATTTTGCACATGATGGGCATATGATATATTTATAGTTTGCTCTTGTAGGGAGAAAAACGATAGCCTGTTGTTTTTGCTGTAAAGTTTTATCTATAAAGTGTATTGCTTGTTCTGTTGGTTCATCACTACCTAAAATAAAATGAATATTTTTGCCCGATTCTTTGAAATAGCCCCCCTTGAGGCGAAATGTACTCTTTTGTAATTTATGATATGTTGATGCTGAAGGTGTGGCACTGCCTAATATGGTGCTTATGCCTTCTTGGGCACTTAGCCATATTGCTAAATCTCTAGCGTTATAGCATGGGGTGCCTTGTGCTTTATAGGCATCATCATGTTCTTCATCAACTATGATTAAACCTAGTTGATGCAATGGTAAAAATAAAGCAGATCTTGCACCGGCTATAATCTGTATATTGCCTTGTTGGATATTATCTATAAGATCTTTTTTCTTCTTTTTGCTGATTTTTGAATGCCAAATTCCAAAGGTATTTTTTCCAAAAACATTTTTCAAACGCTGTTCTATTTGTGGGGTTAGGCTGATTTCTGGCATCAAAAATAGAGCTTGCTTGTCCTTTTTGATAATATTATCGATGAGATGAAAATATATTTCTGTTTTTCCGCTGCCTGTATCTCCAAAGATAAGCGAAGTTTTTTGGGTAAGGAGAGATTGAAAAACTTCTTCTTGCTCTAAAGAAAGTGTTTTGAGGTTGGCATTAATATGATTCTGAAATATATGGGGCAATAAATGGGCAGGTGTAAAAAGTTGAAAGCTCTCTCCCAATGTGCAAATATAATAGCTAGAAATAAAATATGCCATTTTTATTTGCAATGGAGTAAAAGAGCAATACATTCTTGAGATAATATTTTTACATTCAAAAGAAGGCTGATTGACTTCATTGAGCACTACTGCTTGTGTTACATGTGTTTTTAATGGAACATAAACACATTCCCCCCGCTCAAGTGGTTCATGGAAAATATAAATAAGGGGAGGGCTTTTGCGTCCAATAATGGCAATAGAATAATAGAGATTTACAGCCATTCTTCAAGTTGGTTACTTAAGTTTTCAATCTGTGATTCTAGCTCCGCATATTCTTGACATTTTTCTATATACGCCTTTAATAAATCCTTGATATCTATATTGCCATTGTGCAGCCAAGCACATTGTTCTTGTACACCAGAATGGGCTTCAAGCAAGGAGATGTCATATCTCCTCCCCATAAGTATTATGGAAAGTTTTTGTGCCATGACAAAAATTACCTTTAATCTTAAAAGTTAGGGGCAGTGCCTCCAGCACTTTCGTTGTTATCGCCTAGTACCATTTTTATTTTTTCAGATATATCCTCAAGCTCTTTTTCTTTGGATGCAATTTCATTATATAGAGCCTTATTCTCAGCATTTTTTTCTTCGAGAGATTGGGCTAACATCCTTTTTTCTTCCTCTATTCGTCTTATTTCTGCTTGCTGTGTGGTGTATCGCTCTAAAAGTGTACTGATTTGTCCTGTTAATCTTTCCAAAACTGGAGGAAATCTCTCCATTTAAACTCCTTAGCCTTATATGTTATAATTGAGATATAATTTTAACATTTTTTATCCTATTTTTTATTGAAGGAATCATGTAAATATGAAAAAAAAATCTCAAAACTCTTTTGTTGTTTGTTCAGAATATGCTCCTGCTGGAGATCAAGAGCAAGCTATTGCAACTTTAAGCTCCAGTGTAAAATCCGGCAATCGCTATCAAATGCTTGTTGGGGTTACAGGAAGCGGCAAAACTTTTACAATGGCAAAAACTATAGAAGCTTTACAAATGCCAACACTTGTTATGACACATAATAAAACATTGGCTGCACAGCTTTATAGCGAGTTTAAAGGTTTTTTTGCAAAAAATCATGTAGAATATTTTATTTCTCATTTTGACTATTATCAACCTGAAGCTTATATACCACGCAAAGATTTATTCATTGAAAAAGATTCAAGTATCAATGAGGACCTTGAGAGATTAAGGCTAAGGGCAACAACAAGCCTGCTTTCTTATGATGATGTCATTGTAGTGGCAAGCGTTTCAGCTAATTATGGCTTGGGTTCTCCTAAAGAATATATGAAAGTTATTTTACATATACAAAAAGACACCTATTTTAATCATAGAGCATTCCTAAAGAGACTTGTAGAAATGGGCTATACCCGCAATGATAATTTTTTTGAATGTGGAAATTTTAGGGTTATGGGTGAAAGTATTGATATTTACCCTGCATATAGTGAAGATGAAGTGATAAGGGTAGAATTTTTTGGAGATGAGATTGAAAATATTGTTGTTCTTGATAGTGTTGATTATAAAGAATTGAGGCGTATTGATTCATATATTCTTTATGCTGCTAACCAGTTTATAGTAGGGCAGGAGAGACAGAAAAAAGCTATCGCTGATATAAAACAAGAACTTAAAGAGCGTTTAAAATTTTATGAGCAAGAAAATAAAATGGTTGAATATGAACGACTAAAAAGCAGAACAGAGTTTGATCTTGAAATGATTGAAGTAAGCGGTATTTGCAAGGGCATAGAAAATTATTCTCGGCATTTAACAGGCAAAAAAGCTGGAGAAACTCCATATAGCTTGTTAGACTATTTTGAATTTAAACAAAAACCTTATTTGCTTATTGTTGATGAATCTCATGTTTCTTTACCGCAATTTGGTGGCATGTATGCAGGAGACAGAAGCAGAAAAGAAGTTCTTGTGGAATATGGCTTTAGATTGCCTAGTGCATTAGATAATAGACCTTTAAAGTTTAATGAATTTATCATAAAAGCTCCGCATTATATTTTTGTATCTGCTACTCCAGCAAAACTTGAATATGAATTAAGTGCTAATGCTATTGCAGAACAAATTGTGCGACCAACAGGCTTGCTTGATCCTATATACAAAGTTTTACCAAGCGATAATCAAGTAGCGGTACTCTATGACGAAATAAAAGCCGTTATAGCAAAAAAAGAAAGGGTTCTCGTAACATCTTTAACAAAAAAAATGGCAGAAGAATTAACCAAGTACTACAATGATCTAGGGATAAAAGTTCGCTATATGCACTCTGATATTGATGCGATTGAACGCAATGAAATTATTAGGGGGTTGCGTTTGGGTGATTTTGATGTTCTTGTAGGCATTAATCTTTTACGAGAAGGGCTAGATTTACCTGAAGTTTCTTTGGTGGCTATTTTAGATGCCGATAAGGAAGGATTTTTAAGGAGCGAAACAAGTCTTATTCAAACTATGGGAAGGGCAGCAAGAAATGCTAATGGTAAAGTGCTCTTATTTGCTCGCAAAATTACCCCATCAATGAAAAAGGCTATGGAAGTTACTGATTATAGACGCAAAAAGCAAGAGGAGTACAATATTCGGCATAATATCTCACCAAAAAGTGTCCAACGCAAAATTGATGAAGAATTAAAAGTGGAGTCAATGGGCGATATTTATGCAAAAGCTTACAAAAAGCAAAAGATACCAAAGGCGGAAAAAGAAAAACTCATTAAAGAATTGAGCAGGAAAATGCATGCTGCTGCTAAGACATTAGAATTTGAAGAAGCAGCAAGATTGCGAGATGAAATTGCCCGATTAAGAAAATTGTAATTTATGAAAATGTTTTATACTAATTTGAGAGTAATTAGAGTAAAATTACATTAGTTTGATATAATTTAATGTAATTTTACAAAAAGGAATATTCTTTGCTGCGTTTAAAGCAATTTGTTCTTGAATAGGACTAATTATTTTGTGGAGCATGTTATGAAAGTCGAACTATTGCAACAATATGTTCAAATTACTATCAGTAGATATTCAGAGTTTCTGCCCCGTGCTATATCGTTTGCTATGCGACATTTTTCTAAAAGCTACCGTCTTTCAAGCTCTATTTTAATACTTGATGATGGAGAGCGGTTAAAAAAAGATTATTTTTTAAATTGGGCTTATCATATTGGTTTGCAAAAAGAATCACAAGAAACAAGTGTGAGTTTTGAAAAAATATTAGAACACAGTTATCTTCCTATACGCATTAAAATTATTGATGAAGCAAGTGTTCTAGAATATATTAAAGTTTCTTTGAAGATGGTTGAAGTTGGGCAAGTTGCCCTTGTTCTTACGCGCCAGAATCTTTTAGCAAGGCGGTATTTGCTCGCTCTTTTTAAAGATTATCTTTTGGGCTATAATGAAAAAGAACTTTTTTTAAACGCAGAGAGCAAAAACTTTTGGGAAAAGCTTATGGGGCTTATTTCACAGAAAATTATTTATAATATAGTTCTTCAGTTTGATTATGAAAGCTTTAAGGCATGTGCAAGCAGTAGTTTTAAAACCGACTTTGAACACTATCTTACTAAAGATGAAGCTATTTTACGCGATAGCCTTAAAACACTCTCTTGCGAACTCAATGACGATTGGGAAACAATTAAAAATCGCTATCTTGCACTAGCACGAGAATATCACCCAGATAGAGTGTATGGACAAAACATGGCTATTGTCGAAAGCTATACAGAGAAATTTAGAGATATTCAAGCTGCTTATGAAGTAGTAAAATGCAGGCTTGAAGAAAGAAGTTGCTATAATTAACAATATAAAACCTATCCATACCATTGGCGTTGTTCTTCGTCCAGCAATGCCATCTCTTGGCTCATACTATAGAGAAATAAAGAAGATTTTTATTAAATACCATATTATTCCTATCCTAGATCAAGCAAGTGCAGAAATGATAGGGGCAGAAGGGATGCCTTTTAAAGAATTGCTTGAAAGTGTTGATTTATTAATGGCTATTGGTGGTGATGGCACTCTTTTGGCACTCATTAGGCGTTCATACGGTTCTTTACTGCCTGTTATTGGTATCAACATGGGGCGATTAGGATTTTTGGCAGAAATTCGTCGCAATGAAGTAGAAATGCTTTGTGATTCTTTGGTGAGTGGTAATTTTATGATACAAGAGGCTTTAATGCTAGAGGGTGAATTTGAATGGAGCGATGATGCCCCGCTTGTTGTTGATACTGTAGGCGTTAATTATGGCACAACAAGTTGCATATATACTCCATCGCAAAAAGCATATTTTTTTGCCTTTAATGAATTCACCCTAATGCGAAGTGATACCTTTGGCATGATATATCTTAATATATCCATCATTGCTGATAATAAACAAAAATCCTTTAATAGCTTTGGTGGTGATGGGCTTATTGTCTCTACCCCTCATGGTTCCACTGCATATAATATCAGTGCTGGAGGTCCTGTTGTGTATCCTTTTTCTGAAAATATTATACTCACACCTATTTGTGCCCATTCTTTAACACAATGCCCCCTTGTCCTCTCCTCTGATTTTCAGTTAGGCGTAGAGCTCTTGGAGCAGAGTACAGCTAATTTAATTATCGATGGTCAAAGAAAACTTAAATTTCATTATGGAGATAAAATAATTATTCGTAAAGCAAAGCACAGTGCAGCCATGCTCCATACAAAAAATTATGATTATTTTGCTATTTTGCGTGAAAAATTTCGTTGGGGGTAGATTGTGATACAAGAAATTCTTATTAAAAATTCTCCTGTTTTTCAAGAAGTGAATATCCAATTGCATAGCGGGCTTAATGTATTTAGTGGGGCAAGTGGTGTGGGTAAATCTGTTTTAATGGAATCTATCCTCGCCCTTTTTGGACACAAAGAAAGTAATGCCTCACTTATAGAAGCTCGCTTTAATGAAATATTAAACTTTGAAAAATGGGGCATTCAAAGCGATGAGGAAACAACATTTTCAATTTTGAAAAAAGATAAAACACGCTATTTTATAAATGGGCAAAAGATTTCAAAAAATCGTGTTTTAGAAATCACTTCTTCTTTTGTTAAATATTTAGGCTCTCGCTATTTAGAGATTGATGAGGAATATTTATGTCAGCTTTTAGATTTATTTATTATAAAAAATCAGCCAAATTTTAGTAATGTATTAGAACAGCATAAAAAAATATTTAATGATTATTGTATATGTGAAAAAGAATACAAACAATTGCTTAAAAATGAACAACACATTGAAGAGCTCAAAGAATTTGCATCTTATGAAATTCAAAAAATATCTTCTATTGCTCCAAAAATAGGAGAATATGAGCAACTTATTGAGCAGAAAAAACTACTTTCAAAATGTGATAAAATTAATGAGCTTTTCATCAGGGTTGATGAATTTTATGAAAAAAGTGTTTATGCAATTCAGTTGCTTTCTTTGCTTGATAAAGATGTAGCCTTTTTTGAAGAGGCTCTTCATGAATTACGAACAATTATAGATGAAGAAAAAGAAAAACTAGAAGAGCTACTTGAGCTTGATGCTGGAATATTGCTAGAGCGCATTTCTCTGCTTGCTGATTTACATAAACGCTATGGAGGAGAAAAAGAGGCTTTAGAATATTTGCACAAAAAACAAGAAGAGCTTAAACACTATGAGAATATTGTACACAATAAAGAGGAAATTTATAAAAAACTTCAAGGCATAAAAGAAAAATTATCTCAAAGTTCTAATTCTATTCACAAAGAGAGAATAAAATATTTAAAAGAATTTGAAACAAATTTTAATGCTTACCTGAATAGCTTGCATGTGCAAAATGCTGTTTTTCAACTTATGGAACAAGAAGAACAAAATAACGGTAGAGACAAAATTACATTTTCTCTACAAGCAACTGCACTTAAAAATATTAGTGCTGGAGAATTAAGCCGTACTCGTCTTGCACTCTTAGCAATGGAGGTATCTTTGCATTGCAAAGTGGGTATACTCATACTTGATGAAGTAGATGCTAATTTAAGCGGGGAAGAATCTGAAGGAGTTGCAAAAATATTAAAGAAGCTTTCTGCAAGCTATCAAGTTTTTGTTATCTCTCATCAACCTCATATACCTATTTTATCTGATAGGCATTTTCTAGTTTATAAGGAACATAAAAAATCTTCACAAAGCAAGGTGATGCTACTTAAACAACATGAACAAATTCAAGAAGTAGCAAGAATGATTAGTGGGGCAGAGATTACACATGAAGCCTTGCAATATGCACAAAAAAGACTTAATGACAAAACTTAATTACACCACTCAAAATAAATAACAGGACTCTGAAAGTGCGACTTGTTCCCCTACAAATGTTTAATGACATAAAACAGTGAGTTTAAGTAAGATAAACCATATCTCACTATAAATCCAAAAATTCAAATAACAGAATAAACCTTAAAGAATTTACTTAACTTCACTATATAAAGTTATATTATAAGCTCATTGTAAAAACAAACTCAAGCACAAGGTTGATATTGTCCTTACTAATATTTT
>JARHYY010000054.1 GCA_029258405.1 Helicobacteraceae bacterium
CAATGCCTACCTTGTTGTTTGGCAAATGATTAAAAAATGCTCCATTTCCACAACTAGGCTCTAAGAATCTACCATTATTTTTTATCAGTCCTAGCATATCGCTTACAATATGCTGTGGCGTAAAAACCTGTCCTAATTTTGCAACATTAAGATTCATAAAAGTATGTCCTAAAGTATAGATAGGCATCCGCTCTTAATTTTAATGATTCTTCAAAAGCACTAAGTAAGAATTGTTTTGCACTCTCAAAATCTCTTTGCACTAAATTTCTATTGATGTCCCATTTTGCTTGAAAAGGTAAATTATTCCCATTTGGTAAAACACATTCTAGACTTTTTAATGAAGTAGCAAAAATATCAATAGGATTATCTTTATTAATAATTAAAAAATAGTAATCTCTGTCATTTTCTATTAAGTTTTCTTTTAAGCTTTTAAAATACCTATCCCAACTAACCCCATTGTTAAAGGGTGGGATTTTACCTGTAAGTGCATAATATATGCCAAGCTTACAATTTAGGTTGTCTGTTGTCTTCGTGGTGCTTACTTTTGTATTCACAGGATAAAATATACTATTATATTCAAAGCTAAAATCTACCCAATCACGCATATTTGGACGATTTATATTAAAATGAGATTCTAAAATATTAAAAATTTCATCTTCATTAAAAGCGGAGTTTATCCGCCCATCTCTACTTTGTTGGCTCAATGTTAAATTTTTCTCTTTTAAAAACTCTACAATGTCATTAAGCATTTTTGGTAAAATATTCATTATAGCAACCTTTACTTTAAGTCTATTTTCATATTATAACTTATATTTTAGATTCAAAAAGAGAAAAATCGTTTAAAAATTTGCTAAAACAATCGTAGTCATGCTTTTTACCTTTGTTTAAGACTTCGCCTTTTGTATTGATTCTTAAAGTTGTTTTTTGATTATCTGTGATTTGGTAAGTGGGTAATGTTATATCATCAAAACTTGCAATATTGCTAGAATGAAAAATATAATAAAAAATTTTACTTGATTCTAATGCTTTTTCATCTGCAAATACTGCAATCCATACATAAAATACATTACAACCCATATCATAACGTATCTTGGGGTGAAAACTAAAATCGCGTTCATATTCTAAAATTTTACCTTTTTTTATAATAGACTTACCTTCACTTGTTTTAACTTGCAAATATTTTGTAATAATATCAAGTTTTTCTTGTTTGCAAAATTCACATAAATTTGTTACACATTTTGCTTTTTTATTCTCCCATGTTTCTCGCCTTATAAATTGATTGCTAAGTTTTTTACAATTTTTACAATAATATTTTGAAATTACAAAATCAATGCCTTCATCAATATAGCTCCTATGTACCTGCCACCCTAAGCTATGAAGTTTCATAGCAAGTTGCATTTCCCCATAAAGTCCAATAACTTGTTTTTTCTTTTCTTCATTTGCATCAAGTTCGCTCATAGTTCATATTCTCCTAGATTTTTCTTGCCCAAAAATTTATAGACACTCTCTTTAAGGCTTAAATCCCGCTCAATGCCTATACCAACTCTCCCTAACTCATTCGCCACTTTTATACTTGTGCCAAGTCCCATAAATGGATCTAGCACTAACTCACCTTTATAGCTAAACATTTTCACTGCAAATTCTGGAATCTCTTTTGGAAATGGGGCAGTATGTCCTAAAAGATTTTGCCCTTTAGAATTAATTTTTATTACGGGGTTTATCGCCTTAATATCTCTTCTCCACGCATAAATAAAGTCTTTATCAATTTCATTACCATTATTAAAAGCTTTATTTTGTGTAAAATAGGTTTTTGCACTAAAACGTTTTCCGCGATTTGACTTACTTCTTTCAAAGCAATCAAGATTTTTACATTCCCAACTTCTAAGCCCCCTTTCAGTATAGGCATTACCATTAACCTGTAAGCAACCACAAACAGGACATGGGTATCGTGTTTCATCAGTTCTATGTTTATGGAATACCAAAATATGCTCATAGCAATTCATGGGATATTGATAATAGGGATAGGGCTTATCTCCATTCTTATGCCTTTGACTTTGCACTTGTCCTTTATCCCATATAATATCATCTACAAAAGTAAAGCCTACTTTTTCAAAAAGCATTATAAAATATGCACCCAGTGGTAGTCGCCGTTTTCCCCAAGTAGAAGTAGTAAATAGATTGTCATTATCAAAAATATCTCCAACATTAAACACAAATACACGATGATTATCTAATACTCTATAACATTCTTTTAGTATTGCTTCCATATCGTTCATATACGCATTTAAATCACTCCATTGTGCGTAATTTCTAGCATTATAATAAGGTGGGCTTGTTACCATACACCCAATAGATTCGTTTTTCATTTGCTTTAAAACCGCTAGACAATCTCCCCAAATCACTTTTTTAGAATCTTTTTCATTCAAAAAATCATCTAAAGCAATATTAAAATTGTGCGTATTTTGATATTGTTTTTTTATAAACAAATAATAAGATTTCTCAAACTCTCTTACAATATCTCTTGTGTTTGATAATTTATAAATATATTTAATATCTGCCTTAAAAGCTTGATATTGTCCCGCACTACATTCTTGCAACAAATATTTTTCACTCTTTTGCAAAATAGTATTAAGATAATGAGAGTTTTTTAAATCTTGCTTGTTGTTTTTGTTATATGCCATATTTATCCTATCAATCTAGCTCCGTCTTTAGCACAGCACCATTTGCAGCATTGCTAACCAACAAGGAATATCGTTTTAACCATTTGCTTTTTATATCTTTTTTAATAGGTTGCCATTTTGCTTTTCTTGATTCTAAAATCTTAGAATCTACAAGCAATTCTAATGTCCCTTTTGATACAGATATAGCTATTTTATCTCCATCTTCAATCAAGGCTATAATGCCCCCCTCTGCTGCTTCTGGGCTAACATGCCCTATACACGCCCCGCGAGTAGCCCCGCTAAAGCGTCCATCAGTGATTAATGCTACACTCTCACCTAATCCCATACCCATAATAAGGCTTGTAG
>JARHYY010000015.1 GCA_029258405.1 Helicobacteraceae bacterium
TCAAAGGGACAAAGAGTTAATGGTTCAAAATAAAGAAATGTCCCAAATTGTTTTTCTTTTGGTTGTTGCACCAAAGCATTAACAACAAGATTTTCAAGCCTCACGCCCCATTGTTTTGCACGATAAATTCCGGGCTCTATAGAACTTATCATGCCTGCTTTTGCTTTTGTTTTGGGTAGTGGTGGGGCAAAATATGAAATTACTTGCGGACCTTCATGGACATTGAGAAAATATCCTACTCCATGACCTGTTCCATGCATATAATCAATTTGTTCTTTCCATAGGGGTGCACGGGTAATGGCATCTAATAAGGGCATGGCAATATCACAAGGAAAGATTGTTGATGATAGAGCAATATGGGCTTTAAGGACAAGGGTATAATCGCGTTTTTGCTCATTGCTTATTTGTCCAATAGGCACTACTCTAGTAATATCTGTTGTTCCATTGCTGTATTGCCCTCCAGAATCAATAAGCAAAAAACCATCGGTGTCGATGTAAGAAAATCCTTCTTCTGTTGCACGATAATGTGGTTGAGCACCATTGCCATTAAAGCCTGCTATTGTCGCAAAGCTATCTGATATGTAATGCTTATCTTTTGAGCGAAATTCTGTAAGTTTCATATCAATATCTAATTCACTTATTTGTTTATTGTCTTTCAGAGCATCTTCAAACCAAGCAAAAAAATTGCATAGTGCTACGCCATCTTGTATCATAGCTTCTTGTATCTGTGCTAATTCAGCATCGCTTTTACAAGCCTTAAGCATATGGCTTGGGTTTATGTCTTCAATAATTTCATTTTGGCTTTCAAGAATGCCAACTAAATGTGCGGTAGTTTTTGTTGGATCTATCATTATGGTTTCATTTGTGAGCTCTTTTAAACTGCTTTCAATATCATCATATGCCTTAATGCTAAAGCCATCATTTTTAAGTTTTATGGCAATATCATCAGAAATTTTCTTTTCATCAACAAATAAAATAGCCTTATTATGAGAAAGAAGCAAATGCGACAAAAATACGGGATTATAAGGGACATCACTCCCGCGTAAATTGCATATCCAAGCAATATCATCTAAGGTAGAAACTAAATGAAAACTTGCATTATTCTCTTGCATGTTCTTGCGTATAGCTTCTAGCTTTTCTGTCCTTGTGTGTGGCGATAATATGTGTTCATAAACCAAGTCTGTTGGCAGCAATGGTCTCTCTGTCCATATATGTGATATTAAGTCTTTATTATGCAATTGAATATTCTTGTATTGCAATTGAGATTCTATATCTTTCTTAATAAATAAAGGAAGCACTTTATAATCTGTGGCTAATACCCTATTTTCTACAAAATTATCTTTAAGCCATTGTATATAAGTGTTATGCGTGTCTTGTTTTTGTAGCTCTATATTAGAGCCTTCTAATTCTTTTTGAGCTTGTAGCCAATATCTACCATCAGCCCAAAGGGCAGCATATTCTTGGGTTATAAGAATGCTCCCTGCACTGCCGCTAAAACCACTTATCCATTGCCTATTTTTCCAAAATTCTGGTACATATTCTGATAGATGGGGATCAGATGTAAGAATGAGATAGGCATCAATATTATATTTTTTCATTTCTGTGCGTAAATCTTGCACTCTTTGTGTATAAATATTCATTTTTTTCCTTCTGTATGTGTATTTTTTTCAAGCATTTTATTAATGGGCGTTCTGATTATGAGCAGCAGCACTGTCATACCAAAAAGCATCCAAACACAATTACCAAATAATTCTGGTAAAGCTTCAAGCTTATCAGCCTCAACGCCACCACCAATGAGCCCAGCAACAACATTGCCCAAAGATATAGAAACAAACCAAAGCCCCATTACTTGCCCTCTAATAACATTTGGTGCAATTTGTGTCATAATAGACAATCCAACAGGACTTAAAGCAAGCTCACCAAAGGTAAGGAATAAAAGGCTTATGATAATCCATGATGCTGAAACAAGCCCACCATCACTAGCTAAAACAATTTTTGAAGCAATCATCATAACACCAAAGCTTAAACCAGCAAACAACACCCCAAGAGCAAATTTAGTAATGCTACTGCATTCTAAATTTCTTTTTGAGAGAAAAATCCAAAATGCACCAACAATAGGAGCAAAAATAATGATAAATAAAGAATTAATAGACTGAAACCAAGCAACTGGAATTTCCCAACCAAAAATAATTCTATCAGTGTAGTCTTTAGCAAAGAGATTAAATGAGGTGGGTTGCTGCTCAAAAGTCGACCAAAAAAATGATGAGGCAATAAAAAGAATGAGAAATACTATAAGATTTTTTTTCTCATAGTTATTTAGTCCAGCAAAAAAGAGCAGGTATATAAAATACAACAAAGAACCGCCAGCAACAAACACAACCATATTTTTTGCGATAAACACAGCATTTAAAGCAATAACTCCTGTACCACATAAAACAATGAAAATAGCAAGCAAAATTAATGCAATGCAAACCCATATGCCGACGCCTTTTCTCTGCACAATTGGTCTCACCCATGATTGATCAAGCCCAACCTTATCACCAAATTCATTGAAGTCTGGGATAGTCTTAAAATAAAAAATAACAAGGGCAATAAGCATACCAATACCGCCAATACCAAAGCCCCAATGCCAACCATATTCTTTTTGCACAAGACCACATATAAGAGGGGCGATAAAACCACCAATGTTAATACCCATATAAAATATTGTAAAACCAGAATCTCTTCTTGTATCATTATCTTTATAGAGCATACCAACCATAACCGAAGCACAAGTTTTAAAAAGCCCAGTGCCTAATACAATGAACACAAGCCCTAAAAAGAACATAAAAGAAGAAAAAACAGACAGCCCTATACTTAAATGCCCAAGGGCAATAAGCAACGCACCAATAAGCGTGGCATTCTTCTGCCCAAGCCAATTATCAGCTAACCAGCCCCCGGGCAATGCAGCAAGATATAAACAACCTGCAAAAATTCCAACAACAGCAGAGGCTGTGCCTCTATCAAGCTCTAAGCCTCCTTCATTCATAGCAGCAATCATAAACAGCACAAGCAAAGGTCTTATGCCATAATACGAAAATCTTTCCCACAGCTCTGTTGCAGAAAGACTCAATAATGGTTTTGGATGTCCAAAAAATGAACTATCTAAAGGGTTTGTTCTCTTATCCATCAAAATCCTTAAATTACTAAAATATAAAGGCATTATAGGATATAAAAACAAATAAAGTAAGATATGAGGAGCAATAAAACAAAAACATAATAAAATAGTTACATATTGCCACAAGGGCAATATGTAACAAACACAGTTATTCTACTTCAGCATCAATTACATCATCATCTTTTTTCTTTTGTTCTGTTTGTGTTTTTTGTGCACCTTCATTTTTTTTGTAAAGCTGCTCTGCCATTTTATGTGCAGCTTCAGTGAGCACTTTAAGTTTTTCTTCAATCTCTGCTTTACTTGCATCATCTTTTTTAATGATGAGTTCAAGCTCATTGATAGCTGTATCAATTCTTTCTTTTTCCTCTGCTTGAAGTTGATCTTTAAGCTCTTCTTGATTTTTTCTAACTTGGTAAATCAATGTTTCGGCATTATTTTTTGCTTCAATAACCTCTTTGCGTTTGCTATCTGCCTCTTTATTCAGCTCTGCATCTTTTACCATTTTTTCAATTTCTGAATCGCTTAAACCACTTGAACCAGTGATAGTTATCTTTTGCGATTTGCCTGTTGCTTTGTCTTGTGCTGAAACGGTCAAAATACCATTAGCATCAATATCAAATACAACTTGAATTTGTGGCATGCCTCGTGGAGCAGGTGGTATGCCGCTTAATTCAAAGTTACCCAAAGATTTATTATCTCGAGCTAATTCCCTCTCACCTTGTAATACCTTAATACTTACAGCTGGTTGGTTATCTTCAGCTGTTGAAAACACTTGATCTTTTTTAGTGGGAATGGTTGTGCCTCTTTCAATAATTTTTGTCATTACTCCACCTAATGTTTCAATGCCCAAACTTAGCGGCGTTACATCTAACAAGAGCACTTCTTTTATATCGCCCTTAAGCACCCCGCCCTGTATAGCAGCACCAACTGCTACCACTTCATCAGGATTAACTGATTTATTAAGCTCTTTGCCAATAAATTCTTTTACTCTGTCTTGCACTTTTGGAATACGAGTTGAACCACCCACAAGCACAACTTCTGCAATATCATCTTTAGAGAGCTTTGCATCTTTAATAACGAAGTCAATTTTTTCAATAGTTTGTTCTATTAAATCATCAATAAGACTTTCAAACTTAGCACGAGTAATTTTCTTTACAAAATGTTTAGGTCCGCTTGCATCAGCGGTAATAAAAGGTAAATTTATCTCTGTTTCATTAGCACTGCTCAATTCTTTTTTTGCTGTTTCTGCTGCATCTTTGAGGCGTTGTAATGCCATAACATCTTTTTTGAGATCTATACCATTTTCTGTTTCAAATTCTTTTGCTGCCCAATCAATAATGCGGTTATCAAAATCATCGCCTCCTAAAAACGCATCACCTCCTGTAGCTAAAACCTCTATCAAGCCCTCGCTTGTTTCAAGGACGGTAACATCAAATGTCCCACCCCCTAAATCATAAACCACAATTTTTTCTGCACTTTTTTTATCAAGCCCATAAGCAAGAGCTGCTGAAGTTGGTTCATTAATAATACGCAAAACATTAAGCCCAGCAATAGTTCCAGCTTCTTTGGTGGCTTTTCTCTGTGCATCATTAAAATAAGCAGGAACGGTAATGACTGCTTCTGTAATTTCTTCTCCCAAATAGGCTTCTGCATCTTCTTTAAGTTTTATCAAAATTTTTGCAGAAATTTCTTGAGGTGTATAAACTTTATCAACTATTTCAACAGCACATGCCCCATTCCTATCAACAATAGCATAGGGCAATCTCTTTTGTGCTTCTTTTGCCTTATCCTCATTCATCATCAAACCCATAATTCTTTTTATAGAATAAATAGTTTTTTTAGGGTTTGTAATAGCCTGTCTTTTTGCGGGATCGCCTACAAGAATCTCACCCTTATCAGTAAAAGCTACTACTGATGGGGTTGTATTTTTCCCTTCTTTATTAGCAATAATTTTTCCTTCATTTCCTTCATAAAAAGACATCGCTGAATTTGTTGTTCCTAAATCAATTCCTAATACTTTTGCCATAATTTTCTCCTTTTTATTTTTTACATATTTTGACAAGTGCTGGACGCAATATTCTCTCTTTATAACGATAGCCTTTTTGGAGCACCTGTATAATCTCTCCATCATCATGCTCTTGGCTTTCTTCATGCGAGATTGCATTGTGCAAATAAGGATCAAATGCTCCTTGTGCCTGTATCGTTACAATTCCATATCGCTCTAAAACTTTTCTAAAATTTTCTAATGTTAAATCAAGCCCTTCTTTGAACTTAGCCTTTAAATCTTCGTCCAAACAACTGCTATTGACACTATTAATTGCTGCTTCTAAAGAATCAATAACAGGTAAAATTTCTTTCGCAAAACTTTCATAGGCATACTCTAGGCTTTGCATTTTTTCTTTTTCTAAACGTTTTTTTGTGTTTTCAAAATCTGCATGTGTGCGAATATTTGCTTCTTCAAGTTCTTTTATTTGAGCTTGAAGTTTTTGAATATTAATTTCTTCTGTATGGTCTTCTTCAGATTCTTTTTCACATTCAGGCGATAAACCGTCTGAACACTCGTTTGTATCTTGTAATGTTTCTGATTTCACATAATACCTCCTGCAGTTTAATTGACTTTATCGGTTTTTTTGATTTATGCTTATTTTGCAAGCAAGCCTAAATCGTAATCGCATTAAAGCCTTTTGAACAAATAGGAATGAGTTCTCATAACTTTAACTGCTCTAGTATTATATAATATGAGTGTATAAAAGTCAAGTTTTATAACTCAATAAATATAAAAAAAGTGATATAAGCCAATGCTATCAATAAAAAAGTTCAATCCCACCTCATCAAAAACCTAATTTCAAGACTTTTTTATTTTCATATGGAGCACAATTTATTTGACCATAAACAAATCTCATTATAGCTCAAATAAAGAGTTGTGCAACTTGTTCCCCTACAAATATTTACAAGCATAAAACAGTGAGTTTAAGTAAAATATACTATATCTCACTATAAATTCTACAAATTCAAATGAGGGAGTGAGTCCCAAAGGAATTTACTT
>JARHYY010000051.1 GCA_029258405.1 Helicobacteraceae bacterium
AAAACAGGTTAAAACCCAAAAACATAAAAGATAAATCTACAATACCTAAATACTTCAAAAGCTTAGGATATGATAAATCTATTCAGCTAAGAAGTGTATATGGTAAGCCCTTAATTCCTATAAGTTATATTAGGAATAAAATACCTTTATGTTTATGTTCTTCACAGCTTAGTATCTATAAAGCTGATGATAGAGCAAAGATACACAATAACCAGAAAGCAGTAGATACCCAATTGTTGCAATATGTTCTTAATAATCCTATTACTAATAGGAGCATAGAATATAACGATAACAGAATAAGTAGGCTATGTGCAAGTTATAGTAAATGTGAAATAAGCGGTAATAAGTTAGAAGTAGGCAACATGGAATGCCACCATAAAATACCCTTACATTTAGGGGGAAATGATGAGTATAATAACTTGATATGGGTAGATAAATCTATACATAAGTTAATCCATGCAACCGAAAATAATGCTATAATTAAATGTCTTAATGCAATAAACCTTGATAGTAAAGCAATAAAAAAGCTCAACCTATTAAGAGTAAAAGCGGGTAACAAACCTTTATAAAAGGTTCTTTGTTTATTTGGATAGATGAAATGATTATTTAAAATTATGGCAAGCTGTGTGCTCTGAAAGCTTGCATGGTTTGAGATAAGGGGAAAAGCTAGAGATAACTTCAAAGGGTTAGGTATTGCTAATGATAAATGTTTAAGTGCTATTAGTAATAGAGATTTTATTAAAGGAAAAAATTGAGACTTATTTCATGGAATGTAAATGGTTTAAGAGCTTGCATGAACAAAGGGTTTATGGATTTTTTTAAACATATCAATGCAGATATTTTTTGCATACAAGAATCTAAAATGAATAAAGAACAAGCTGATTTTGCCTTTGAAGGGTATAAGGAGTTTTGGAATTCTGCTTTAAAAAAAGGCTATTCTGGAGTTGTGATTTTGAGCAAACAACAGCCTTTATCTGTATCTTATGGAATGGGCATTGAATGCCATGATATGGAAGGCAGGATTATTGTTGCTGAATATGAGCATTTTTATTTAGTGAATGTTTATACACCCAATGCAAAAAGGGAGCTTGAGCGGCTTGAATACCGCATGCAATGGGAAGATGATTTTAGAATGTTTTTAAAAAAACTCGAACAGCAAAAACCTGTTATTATCTGTGGTGATTTAAATGTAGCTCATAAAGAAATTGATCTCAAAAACCCTAAAACAAACCATAGAAATGCTGGCTTTACCGATGAAGAAAGAGAGAAAATGAGCAGACTTTTAGAATCTGGTTTTGTGGATAGCTTTAGGCACTTTTACCCCACCAAAGAAGGTGCATATAGCTGGTGGAGCTATATGGGCAAGGCAAGAGAAAATAACACAGGTTGGCGGATAGATTATTTTTTATGCTCACAATCTCTTACACCACAGCTTAAAGATGCCCTTATTTACCCTGAAATCTTTGGGAGCGATCACTGCCCCGTTGGGCTAGAACTCATATAGCTATTCTTCAGCTATCATATCCCATTGCAATGGCTCACCTCTTGGTATATCATATTTAGCCTTTTTGCCCAATACTTTATCAAAGTATTTTGGGGCTAAACCAAAGCCCGGTCTAATGGAGCGAATATTTTTTTTGCTGAATATTTCCCCTGTTTTTATATCACTGCACACAAAGAGACTTCTTTTAAATATGGTTGATGACTGAACTTTTGGGCTTAATTGGTAGCTCGCATTACCAAGGCTATCGCAAGCTTCTTTAATATGTTTTTTCATAAGCTTAAATTCATCAGGCTCCATACTAAAAGAGCTATCAGCACTGCCTAGCTTACGGTCCAAAATAAAATGCTTTTCTATCATAGAAGCACCAAGCACAGAAGCCACAACAGCAGCACTATCGCCCATAGTATGATCACTTAACCCAACTTTTACATTAAACTTATTTCGTAAATCAGGTATGCGAGCAAGGTTAGCCTCTTCTAGCGGTGCAGGATAAGAGCTTGTGCATACTAATATGGTAATATCATCATTGTTTTCTTGATAGCAAGCTTCAATAGCTTCTTGTATCTCTTCTAAGGTGGCAATTCCTGTGGAAAGTATCATTGGTTTTTTACATCGTGCGGCATAGCGTATAAGAGGAATATCATTAATCTCAAAAGAGGCAATTTTATATATTGGGTTATTAAGGGTTTCTAAAAAATCTACAGCACTATTATCAAAAGGTGTAGAGAAACAGATTAAATCAAGTGAATGTGCATATAAAAAAAGCTCTCTATGCCATTCCCATGGCGTATAAGCTTTTTGATATAAACTATAAAGCGTACTCCCATCCCATACAGTACCATTTTTTATATGAAAATATTCCTTATCGCAATCTATTGTTAATGTATCTGGCGTGTAGGTTTGGAGCTTAATTCCATCAGCACCCGCATCGCTTGCAGCTTTTATAGTCTTAAGAGCGGTTTCTAAGCTCTGATTATGGTTAGCAGAGAGCTCTGCAATCAAAAGTGGGTAGTTATTATTTTTCATTTATTTTTCCCATAAGAATAATATTTCTAAAAGCTCCTTGAATAAAGGCAAAATCTTTAAGGAATCCTTCTTGTATAAAATTATTCCTTTTATAAAAATCTATTGCTTTTGTGTTTTCTTCAAGAACTTCTAGCCTTAGGCTATGGAGCTTTAATACACTAAAGCTTATATACTCTAAAGCCTCAAGCAATTTTGTACCTACGCCCTTATGGTGTTGATTTGGAGCAACATATATGCCCAAAAAAGCATATGAATGAAAAAGATTGATTCGACTTAAAGAAATAACCCCCAAGCCCAAGTTTCTTTTGCTTTCAAAAACTGCCCAATAGCCTTTGTCATTAGCATTCCGCAATAAATTAATAAAGGTTTCATGCTTTTGTGGAGATGTTTGGTTTTGCTGGTACATAAACTTTATGATAGAAGAATGATTACGCCATTGCCGCACATCTTCTTTTTGTGCTTCGTTTAAGGCAGTAAAATGCATGATAGTAAGGTCTTTGTATGTATAGTTTTTACATAAAAGATTATAGCTTTCCATAAAAACCTCTTAAGTTTAAATTATTATATTAATATAACATTTTTTGTTAAATAGAGCATATTCGCTACAAACTAAGGCTTTATACCATAATAAATTGAGCCTATTATTAATTATGCTCTACATGTTATTTTTTTCTCTTAACCCTATGCTTTGTTATGCCTCAAGGTTTTGCCATGCAAATGTTATTGTAAAATAGATTGATATGCTGCAATGAGTTTAGGTATTATATTCTGTGGGAGAAACTCCTGAACCCTTTGTGCTGCTCCTTGTGCGAGCTGATGATATTCAAAAGAATTGTTATAGAGCTGCAAAAAAGCACGGGCAAGTGCCTTTGAATCTTTTGGTGGTACAAGCAATCCGCTTTTTTGATGTTGATTAACATAGGCAATGCCAGATTTTTCAACATTGCAAGAAATTACAGGCTTTTTAAAAGACATGGCTTCAAGCTGTACAAGCCCAAACATTTCAGAGCGATAAATTGATGGGAGCACAAATATATCACAAGATTGGTAATAACTGTATAGCTCATTTTGGCTTACGCCACCAAGCAGAACTACTTTTTTCTCAAGGTTTGCATTTATAATTCTCTTTTGCAAAACATTCCTTAAAGCCCCATCGCCACCAATAGAAATTTTAAAGCATTCATCAAGATAATGAGCACAATCAATAAGGTATTCAAAACCTTTATAATATACCAATCGCCCAACTGAAAATATGTTAAATTTATCTTTTTCAAGCAAATTAGGTATGGTTTCTCCTTGCTTTGGCGTAAGTGCATAGGGGATAACAACAGACTTGCTACCAAAAAATTCTCTATAATCTGAATGCTGCAAGTGCTCATTTGTCGCCCCTATGATAAGATCTGAACGATTAATGAGCCAAAGAAGCAGAGGGTGATACATTTTCAAAAGATGCTTTTGCTGTATGATATCACTATGCCAATGCAAAACAACCTTTGCCTTAGGGCGCACAATGTAAAGGGCAAGGGCGGCTAGCGGGTCTGGGTGATGTATGTGAATAATATCATATTGTTGGCTTAAACGCTTTAGCAGAACAACAAGAGATGGACTCATGGCTGTGGAAGCAAGCTTTCCAAAGCTTGCACTACGAAAAATCTGGTAGCTTATATTTTTTGTAAGTTCTTTAATTTCATGCGTAGATCTCAAGGCTGTATTTGCACAGAGCACATCACTGCTCACCCCATACATATTGAGCCCTTCTGTAAATTCTTCTATAACGCGCTCTATGCCACCAAAACATGGGGGATAAAATTTACCAAATTGTAGAACTTTCATGTATGTAATAATTTACACCCCTCTCTTATGATTGGGGATATTGTTAATATTTCATTCCTTTTACAATATCTGTAAAATCACCCCAATCTTCAATCCTAAAAACTCTGATATCTCTCGCTGATTTTAAACCAATCAATGCTTGAAAGTTTATTAATTGCTCGATATATGACGGTAGTACATTCTTTTGTTATTTATATAAACACCTTCTTGAGCCCATTTAAAGCTTAAATATCCTAGCTCTTGTCTAATATCATATATGTTTTAGTCCCTAGGTTATAATTTATGCCTATTTCTTTGCAAATCTGCTTCCATCATGAGTTTGCATAAATCTTGCAAAGAACAAGAAGGATTCCAGCCAAGAATCTTTTCTGCCTTTGAATAATCACCTACTAATGAATCAATTTCTGCTGGGCGGTAATATTTTGGGCTAATACGAACACAAATGCGATTATTTTTCGTATTTATAGCAACTTCATTTAAGCCCTCATTTTCCCAAACAATAGGGATATTAACATATTCAAAAGCAAGTGTTACAAACTCCTTTACGCTATATGCCTTACCTGTAGAGAGTATAAATGTATCTGGCATTGAAGTTTGGAGCATTTTCCACATGCCCTCTACATATTCTTTAGCAAAGCCCCAATCTCTCTTAGCATAAATATTTCCAAGCTCAATACATTCAAGCTGATTAAGAGCAATCTTAGCCACCCCATCAGTTATCTTTCTTGTAACAAACTCTTTGCCCCTTAGGGGTGATTCATGGTTGAATAATATACCACTACATGCAAAAATATTGTAACTTTCATAATAATTAATGCTTGTCCAATGTGCGCACAGCTTTGAAATTCCATAAGGGCTTCTTGGGGCAAATGGTGTTTGCTCGTGTTGAGGTTCATCATCTGTCTTTCCAAACATTTCTGATGTTGAAGCCTGATAGAATCGAATATGTGGATTAATAAGGCGAATGCTCTCAAGCATATAAGTAACGCTTAATGAATTTATTTGCATAGTGCTTAATGGTTGCTCAAAGGAAGTTTGCACAAAGCTCTGTGCAGCAAGATTATAAATTTCATCGGGCATAATTTTTTTAATAGTGTTAAAAACACTTATAGAATCAGTAATATCGCATTCAAGAAGATATAAATTCGGATTTTTATATATTTGCAACTCTTTGAGACGCCAAAAGCTTGGTGATGATACACGGCGATAAAGCCCATAAACTTTATAGCCTTTTTGGAGCAAAAACTCTCCCAAATAAGCACCATCTTGTCCAGTAATTCCTGTAATTATCGCCTTCTTTGCCATTCCTATCTTTCAGAACTCTTTTAAAGAGAGTTTTTGCTTTGATTTATTCTTTGATAAGTATATATTGTAACATAGCTATGTTAAGAAATAATTTAAACTTATTATCCTATATTCAAGCTTTGAGCTCTAGTTTTGCCCATGCTTTATAGCATATATGCAAATAGGGTGGTAGGTAAGGTAATTATGATATTTATGATAATAATCATGCATCCATTGCTTTTTGAGATAAGTTGCACCCAAAGAATTAACACCGCTTTTTTGAAGATGTCTAAAAATTTCCATAGTGCTTTTAAACTCTAGGCGAATTATTTCCTCATGCCATGCCATTATATAAAAATGCTCATTTAAAATCTCTTTTATATCTGATGCACAGAGATACTCTAAACCAAAACCTGTAATATCCCTTACTTCTTTGAGATTTTGCGTGCCAAAAGTACCTATGAGCAATCTCGCATTTTTATTTAATGATGGAATAATATTTTGTATGGTTTTATAAAAATCAAGCCATTGAATACAAGCATTTGAGGCAACTAGGTCAAATTTATATTGATATATTTTTTGTGCATAAAAAGTATTCATATCAAAAATTGCAACCCTAATCCTTGCATCATCAAAGCATAATCCATAATCATTAATATCATTACAAATATAATGCTTAAACATAAGCTGCTTAATGAGCATTTTTGTAAGCTCCCCCTGCCCACAACCAAATTCAAAAATATATTCAAATGTATTTTTATCAAGCATATTGCATAAGATATGCCTCATATATTTTTGAACAGGCGTATGGGCACTATATGTTTTTTTTGCTTTTAAAAAATAATTTGAAGGTAGAGTCATAAAATATCTATGAGTTTTATAATATATTCTTCATGAATACCGCTATTGAGTGAAAAACGGATTCTTGCACTCCCTTTTGGAACAGTTGGCTCTTTGATAGCGGGTGCAAAAAAGCCTTGAGATTGCAATTTTTGTGCATATTCAACAGCTTTTTTATTTGAACCAAGTATGAGCGAAACAATATGAGCATCTCCTACATAATGCAAGCCTTTTGCATGCAAACCTTTTTTAAATATATCGCATATATCATGCAGCATCGCTCGGCGTTCGTTCAACAAAGGGAGCTTATGGAATATAAATGAACTAAACGCAATATTAATAGGTGGCAATGCGGTTGAGTAAATCAGCCCTCGAGATTTATTGATAAAAAAATCCTTATACTCTTGTGTGCATAATATACATGCCCCAACAGAGCAAAGAGCCTTCCCAAAGGTAAAAACAAGAAAATCAATATCCAAATCATATCCAAGATACCGTGCTAAGCCTAAGCCATCTTGCCCAATTGCACCAACGCTATGTGCTTCATCAAGATACAAAAGTATATGCGGATAGCTTTTTTTGATATGAACAAGCTCTTGAACTTGTGCAAAATCTCCATCCATGCTAAAGAGCCCTTCGCTAATAATGATAATAGTTGAGAATAGTTTATGATTTTTATCTATTATTGCTTGTAATTCTTGCATATTATTATGGCGATACCGCTTAAACCTCGCCCCCCCAAGCCTTAACCCATCAATAAGGCTTGCATGCACAGCTTTATCAGCCACAAACAAGGTATTTGGCAAAAGGCTTAAAGCCTGAATGCAAGAAATATTAAGATGATAGCCGCTATTAAACAAAAGGCACGATTTATGCACAAACAAGCTTGCTATATATGCCTCAAGCTCCTCATAAATTTCAAAATTACCGCTTAAACTTCGAGAAGAAGAGCTTGAAAAAAATAAATCTCTAGCACCAAGCTGCTGCAAAAACTCTTGATACATATTATATTGTGATAAATACAAATAATCATTAGAAGCAAAATTTAATAATTTTTTGTTTTCTTTCCATATGAACAAACCATCATGTTTCAGCTTATGCAATGCTCTTAAATTATTATCCTCTTGCAACTGTGCAAGTATATCTAAAACTTTCATAATACCTCTATGATAATAATATATGCTATTGTATTGTAAAATTAAAAATAATATTCTACTTTTAAGGAATTTAGTCATGCAAACACTTATTCAACATGATTTAAAACATATTTGGCATCCTTGCACACAAATGAAAGACCATGAGCAACTACCCCTTATCCCCATTAAACGTGCCCATGGTTTATACCTATATGATTTTGATGATAAGGCTTATATGGATTGCATAAGCAGTTGGTGGGTTAATCTCTTTGGGCATTGCAATGAATATATTAATAATGCCCTTAAAAATCAAATACAAAAGCTTGAGCATGTTATTTTAGCAGGTTTTACCCATGA
>JARHYY010000059.1 GCA_029258405.1 Helicobacteraceae bacterium
AAAAATTTCTGGTATCTGCTTACGCAACTCTTCTTGTATTTCTGGGATAATGCTTGAGCGGATTATTTCAACTATTTTTTGTTGCAATTCTTCTTGTGCATTGCGATTGCCAAAAAGATTAGCAAGAATGCTAGGCACAAATGTAATCAATATATTGACAAGTGGATTTAACACAGGTAATACAAACTTCAACGCACCGCCAATACCTGCTGCTATGCCACCAGCATTAATTAATACTTTAACACCTTGTGCTATCATGCTCTGAATCCCTTTGCTTAAAATATCTGCATCAACAAAAATACGCTCTGGTAAATTAAGATTTTGCACTATATCTTGAGATGATGCCTGCAAAGATTCTAGACTTTGGTTGAAATTATGTATAATATCTCTTATAATATCATTCATAGAATCTTTAAGTTCATCAGTTAATGCACTGCGTATTAAATCATTAAGCATTGCTGTAGCCCCTTCTTGCCCCCTGCTTTTATAGGCTTGTGCTATTTCATCAGCATTTCTACTTAGATTCATAATCGTATTATTCACAATACGATTAACACTGCCATGAGAGTATTTATCTTGTGCCTCTGTTATGTATATTGCTTGTTCTTGCTCTATTTTTGCTAACTCTTGTGTTTTATATTGCAAAATTGCTGCATTATCCTCCTTGCTCCTTTTATATGAAGCAATTTTTATCTCTATGGTTTTTTCTATATCAAAGGCTATGCTTTGTAGTGTAGGGGCAAAAAGCTCATATATTAATTTTTCTGCATTAATGCAATCTAATACGCGTTTGAGATTCTCATTATTTTTATCATCAAGTAACATAACTTTTATAGAATCAAAATATGCATCAAGCTGCTCTTGTGCATAATCTTTTACCTTTTGCACTTCGCTTTGTGGTTTTAAATTTGTCTTGCTTAAGAAAAATGAGAATTTACGCTCAAATCTCTCAATCTCTTCTAGTTTTCTGAGCATAGTTTTTGTAATATTGCCATCTTCTATGCTCTGTAATGCTATGAAATACACACCTTTTTGCACATATTGAAATATCGCCCTATTATGCACATCAAGCGGAGATTCAAAACCGGGCATATCAACAAGCACAAGCGGTTCTATTGCCTTGAGCTTTTCTGTATTGATATAGAATCTAAGGTATGAAAATTCACTTGATCTTTGTTTTATTATCTCTGTATCATGGATACCAAATCTTTGTAATGTGCCATTTTCTCTTACTCCCTCTATGTATTCATCATGGCTATAATGCAATTCTGTAGCTAGGGCTGTCTCTGGGGCTATGCCCTCGCTTAAGTATTTCTTGCCTAAAAATAAGTTTAAAAGTGAGCTCTTCCCTGCACTAAATGCACCAATAACAGGCACAATAAGGCTTGTTTCCCTAATGCTATCACTAAGCATTGTAAGCCATTCATGAAAGCTTATAGATTCTAGCTCTTGTTTAGAATCTTTGCTTTCTTGCTGTATATCTTCAAAACAACTTATGCTCATCTTTGTTATCCTTTTGCAATTCTATATGTGTCTTTTCTATTGCATTTTGGCAAAGTTTTAAAAATTCAATGTATTCTTTTTGTGTATGTAACATATTAATCCTTTTGTGCTCTATTTATATCATTGTAGTGATTGTGCTTTTTTAAAATATTTTTTTGCTTTATGATTTCATTTATTTTCAAGAAGATTCCATGATTTCTATGAAGATTAGCATGAACAACTTACAATCTTTTTTAAAGAGCTTTTTTGCTTGAAACAGATATTTTTTTGCTTTAACTTCATCTTCTTCGACACCTATGCCATCATCATACATTACACTAAGAGCAAGGCATGCATTTCCATCACCAAGCTCACAATCTTTTTCAAGGAGCTTTTTTGCTTGAAACAGATATTTTTCTGCTTTAACTTCATCTTCTTCGACGCCTATACCTTCATCATACATTACACTAAGAGCAAGGCATGCACCACCATTACCAAGATCACAAGCTTCTTTAAAGAGCTTGTTTGCCTCAATATACTCAATATAATCATTCTCTTTAGCATAATCCATAAGCATAAAGTATGCAAAGCTATTACCAATACTAAGCTCGCAAGCTTTTTCAAGATATTCTATTGCTTTAGCTTCATCGTCTTCAGCATATATACCTGAAAGAAGTAGGTATGCATCACTATTACCAACACCAAGCTCGCAAGCTTCTTCAAGATATTTTATTGATTTAACTTCATCTTCTTTGACACCATTGCCTGTGGCATACATAGCACCAAGAAAATAGTGCGCATCTCCATTACCAAGCTCGCATGCTTTTTCAAAATACTCTTTTGCTTTGGTATAATCTTTCTGTGTGCCTAAGCCTTTAAGATATAGAACTCCAAGATTATTATAAATATTGCCATTATCAACCCCAAGCTCTAATGCTTTTTCATACAGTTCTTTTGCTTTAGTGTAATCTTGCTGTATGCCTTGTGCATTATGATACATGGATCCAAGATTATAGTGCGCATCTCCATTACCAAGCTCGCAACCTTTTTCAAAATATTCTATTGCCTTAATATAATCTTGCTGTACACCTTGTGCATTATGATACATAAATCCAAGAAAATTGCATGCATCTCCATTGCCAAGTTTGCAAGCTTTTTTAAAATATTGTGCTGCCTTAGTGTAATCTTTCTGTGTGCCTAAGCCATGATAATAGAGCACTCCAAGGTTGTTGTAGATATTGGTATTATTAACCCCAAGTTCGTAAGCTTTTTCAAAATATTCTATTGCCTTAGTATAATCTTGTTGTACACCTTCTCCATTATAATACATAAAACCAAGATTATAGTATGCCTTTCCATTATCAAGCTCGCAACCTTTTTCAAAATATTCTATTGCCTTAGTATAATCTTGCTGTGTGCCTAAGCCATGATAATAGAGCGCTCCAAGGTTGTTATAGATATTGGTATTATTAACCCCAAGCTTGCAAGCTTTTTCGTAGAGCTCTGTTGCTTTGGTGTAGTCTTGTTGTACGCCTTCTCCAATATGGTACATGATTCCAAGAAAATAGTGTGCATCTCCATTGCCAAGCTCGCATGCTTTTTCAAAATATTCTATTGCTTTAATATAATCTTGTTTAATGCCTAAGCCTTCAAGATATATAACTCCAAGATTATTATAGATATTGCCATCATTAAGCCCAAGCTCGCAAGCTTTTTCGTAGAGCTCTGTTGCTTTGGTGTAGTCTTTGATATTGTAATAAGAATGTCCTATTTTAGAATATATATCACTATTATCATTAACCCCAAGCTTTAATGCCTCTTCAAAATATTGTGCTGCCTTTTTATAGTCTTTATTATCATATGCTCTATAGCCTTTGTCTATAAGCTCTTGAGTTTTTAGGGTGTTTGCATTAAATATGCTCTTAAATATATCGCGAAAAATGGCATTTAATGCTTCAAACATAGAATCTCTTAGATTCTTTAATGATTGTAATGATGATTCAATATCTTTTGTATGTGTTGTGCTGCGAAGTTGTGCAATCTTATCGAGTATGCTATCATTTGCTGTAATGTTTTGTTTCATAATATCAAGCTCTAAAGAATGGAGCAATGTATCTGTCTTGTCTTTCTCGTTTTTCTGTGCTATAAGTGTTTTTTCATACATACGAAAAATTTCATATAAATCTTGTGCTATTTTGTCTTTAGAGACTATATCTTTATCAACAGAGTGGATAAAATCTTTTAAGTTTTTATGCCTAAAAGTAATTTCTTCTTTTTTGCGTGAGTTATAGGCACTTATGCCCTCATAGTCTAGTCCTCTTTCATCAAGCACTTCTTCAAAATGATCAAGTATAGATTCTATTTCAGTTTTTGGTTTTAAATCTGCTTTATTCGCAACAATATAAAGCTTCTTATCATCTAATTCAAGTGAATCTAAAAACTCTAAATCAGATTTAGGGATAGTCCCATTTGTATCAAGCCCTACAAGCCATATCAGCGCATTTGCATTTTCTAATGCTTCTTTTGCTGTGTTGCTATCTTTGCTTGTTGTGCCTATGTTTGATGGATTGTATCCGGGGGTATCTACAAAGCAAATATGGGTAAATTCTGGTATGCTAGTCTCCATAGCTACCATGGGTAAAATGTCTTTGAGATTAAAACCTAATGCTTTTAAAAAATCATGTGAGAATTTTTTATAAAGTTCTATAGGAATATCAGCAACACCACCTTTATAGGTGTAGCCTTTAATTAAATGCTTATCACCATGTATGATATATGTAGAAATAGCGGTTACAGGATTGATACCAATGGGTAGTTCAATAGTATTATATTCAAAAAAGCTACTAACAAATTGCGATTTACCCGCACTAAAGCCACCACCAATTGCAACAACTGATTTATTAGCAATATCTCGTAATGAATAGAGCCTTGCTAATTCATTTTGCAAGGATTGCAATTTTGTGAATGCTTCAACTTCTTCTTTAAGGCTTACAGAGTTGGCAAACTCTGTATATTCATGTGCTACAAGATTATTAAATAGGCTTAGCGGGGCTTGTTTATCATTATCTGGGGAAGATTGAAGGATGGATATTATTAAATCTAGTTTTGCTCTATCGCTATATTGTTCATCGTTCATGAGATTCCTTATGTTAAATGCTCTTATTATAGCACAATTTTATAAATAGTAAGCGTTTTTAAAATATTTATTAGCATTATTTGCAACTTAATAAAGCATTCAAACTATAGAGATATTAAGTGATTTATGATAAATCAACTTAAAATATATTCTTGAGAATCTGCTAGTTTAAATCTGCTAAATAGTCAAAAAAACTATATTCCACATCAAAACTTTTACCAAGTTGCTTTTTATTAACAAGGCTTTTATCCCCTAAGATATGCTTACTTTCTTTGTGTAAAATTAGGATTTTATCGGCTAAGCGTTTTGCATTCTGTGGGTAATGTGTATTAATGATAATTCCCTTGCCATCATCTTTTAGCTTTTCTAAAGTTATTAAAACCTTGTGTTGATTTTTAAAATCTAAATTAGATTCGGGTTCATCTAAAATTACTAAGAGTGGGTTATTCACCAATGCTCTAGCAAAGATAACCATTTGTAATTCCCCTCCGCTTAGAGAATCGCAAGTTTTGTCTTTTAAATGCGAAATGCCTATGGAATCTAAAGTATGTTCTGCTCTGTATTTATGCTCTTTTTTTGGTGTAAAGTGAATGGAGGTATTACAACCTAATAAAACCATATCTATAACTTTTAGAGCAATGTTGAGATTTTTTGCTTGGGGGATATAGGCTATTTTTGAAAACAAATCCTTATGCTGGATTGTGCGTACAGGTTTATCTTGCAAATAGCTATCGCCATTTTTCCATGATAAAAGTCCCATACAGCATTGGATTAATGTTGTTTTTCCAGCTCCGTTGCAACCAAGAATAGCAAGTGTTTCTCCTGCATTTACCTCAAAATCTAAATGTTCAAAAATCTTTTTAGAGCCCCTATAAAATGTGCCATTTTCTACTTTAAATAAACTCATAATTTCATTATTCCTTTTGAGCGGTATAAAATTACAATAAAAAATAATGCACCAATAATTGCACTCAAGATAGAAATTGGTAATTCTTCTGCACTTAAAGAGCGGCTTAAGGTGTCAATGATAACCATAAAAATCGCACCTATGAATAAGCTGAATGGAATCACAGTTGCTGTATTGCTTCCACTAATGATTCTTGCAATGTGTGGAATAATTAAGCCTACCCAACCAATAATCCCGCAAATGCTCACAATGCAAGAAACAATGAGCGTAGATGCAAAAATTAAAAGGATTCTAAGTTTAGTAATATTTAATCCTAAGCTTTTTGCTTCATTATCATCAAGCATTAGGAGATTATGCTTCCATTTATATAAAACAATAATAATTCCGCCTGCTAGCATTCCTGTGCAACAAAATAGTAATTGCCCAAAATCGCTAACACTTAAAGAGCCTAAGAGCCAATAGGTAATGGCTGGTAATGTGTCTTGAGGGTCTGCAATATATTTTAGCAATGCAATTAAACTTTGAAAAAGTGCTGAAATAATAATGCCGCCTAAAATAATCATAATGCGATTTTCCATATCTCTAGCGATGATTAGCGTTAGAATTAATGTTAAGATTCCAAAAACAAAAGCAAATATTGTTAAAAAATAAATATTTAATCCTAACAATAAGGCAAGAGCCGCACCAAAACCAGCCCCGCTTGCAACGCCCAAAATTTCGGGGCTTGCTAAAGGGTTTCTAAAAATTGCCTGAAAAGATGCCCCAGCAATTCCTAAGGTGGCACCAACAAAAATTGCTAAAATAACTCGTGGCAGACGAACCTCCAAGATAATGTAAGGCACTCTATCATCAATATTTATATTATTCCCAAATGAAAATAGAGTACTTAGAATTTCATTATAAGAAATTTCATACCTCCCAACCCCTAACATATACAAACTAACTGCAATCAATATTAAAAAACTCATTAAATAGCGCACATATGCTCCCTAATATCGATATGCAAATTTAATAAATGCGTTGATACCGGGCTCTGATAAAGGATTAGTGCTTGCAATAGGGTAGTTAATATCTTCTGCTGTTGTGGGGTTTTTGCCCTTTGTGTTAAAGAGATTTTCAATTCCTAAGGTAAGCCACATTTCTTTCCAGCTCTTATTAAAATGCTCAAGATTAAGACTAACATATACATCGCTCATAGTGTAGGAATCTGTTTCTCGTTCTTGTGTAGAGTCAATTCTATGCTTTCCTAAATAAGCTTTTTGCATCCATTGTACTTGCCCTAATCCAAAGTTGTAGCCCACTGAAATATTGCCATACAATGGTGCGATATAAGCCAAAGGAATGTTTTTTGTTTCATCTTGTCCATAGGTTAGTGCAGCAACAAATTGTATAAACCATGCATCATACTGATGGTGGCTCTCTAGCTCTATACCTTGTATGTATGCTTTTCCGATATTTATAGGTTTTATCTTGCCAGCATTTGCAATATTTTGAATCATATTTGTATAATCTGTTCTAAAGAATACAAGTGTTGCATAGTTATTGTCATCATGAAATCTTGCACCTACTTCGTAGGATTGTGCATATTCTGATTTTAAATCATGGTTTGCTTCTGTGGTGCTACTTGGGAATAAACCGCTTGTGCCGGGGCTTTTGAAATTACGCGATAAATTTGTTGTAAGAGCGAATGTAGGATTAATTTCTAATAGAGCTCCTGCGCTTCCTGTTAAAGCACCTGTTGTTTTTGTTTTGTTGGAATCTAAAAATTGCGTTATTTCTGCTGTTTCTCCTGTGAATTTTTTGCTACCAATTTGCATGATCATATAGTCATAACGGAGTGAGCCTGAGAGTGTTAAGTATTTCATTAATTTATAATCGTCTTTTGCATAGGCGGCTAGCTCGGTATTTGTTGTTGGTCTTGAGCTTGTGCTTGCTGTGCCTGTATTGCTATTAATAATTTTAGTTGGAGTTGGAGCAATTTGGCTTAAGGCACTTATGCCATAATTGATATAATGATCTGAAATGGCATTATAAAATTCTAAATTTGCACCAACTTGATTGGTGTTATGAACCTCATTATGCGTTTTTGCTCCCTTAATGCTACTTCTATCAATCCATAAATCTGTATCATAACGCCGCCAATATGCATACACATCAATTTTATCGGCAAATCTTTGCCCCCATATTTCAGCTCCAGTTCTTAGATAATATTCATACATAGGATCTTCATTACGAATGATACCAAAGTAACTACCCGGCTTTGCGTGGATTCCACCTGCATTATATGTATTGGCTTTTTGGAATTTTCCTTGTGTGTAGTAACGAATATCCCCGCTTGTGTATCCAATATTAAAATCTGTGCCATAAGATTGGTATTGAGATTTTTCAATAATGCCTTCTGGGCTTTTGAAATCTCTCCCTTTTCTTCCATGTGCCCCTACTAGAATATCCCATCCATCTCCTCCCCCAAGAATTTCTATCCTACTTGCAGCACCAGTATTTACGCTATTAAATTCTATTGTCCTCACCTTTGCAGAAAGCTTAAAAGGGGCTGTAATACTTCCTTTATACCGCCTTGTTTTAAAATTAACAACACCATTAATTGCATTAGAGCCATACAACGAAGAAGCAGCCCCTCTAATAATTTCAATTCCTTCTAAAGCATTAGGATCAATCATATTAAGCTCTAATGTACTTCTTCCTGTAACTCTAACACCATCAATAGCAATAATAGAACGAGAGTTGTTAGAGTTCATACCTCGCACACTAAGTTGTCCGCCAACTCCTCCAGATCTAGAATATACTACTCCCGGGACAGTTTCTAATAAGCCTTGAACTCCGCCGCTCCCACCAGAGCTTAAGATTTCTTGTTGTGTTACCACGCTTACACTTCTTGTTAAATACTCCTGCTGATAATCATTCAATATATTTATAATATTTTGTTGTTGTAAATTATCTCCAGATACAACAGTTTTTTCTAGTATATACCGATCTTCATTTGCAAATACAAAGCAAGATGTTATTGTAATAAAAGTTATAACTTTTTTCATTGAATTCCTTAATTTAATATCCCTGCATTAGCAGAAGGGTTGAATATTCTATGTAAGTCTGTATGATCTAATGTAATTCCAAAAAAGTTTTTAAAATATTGTTGGTATTCTTTATCTAAATCTATATCTTTAAACACATCGGGGTGATTGTGCTTTGCCATAAATAAAAGCGTAACACCTAAATCAAGGCTGGGAGCAAAAGGGCGATAAGTTGCAAGCGGAAGTTTATATACACGCTTATTTTTTACAGCATTGATGTTCTGCCATTCCTTTGATTCTAATAAATCCTGTGGCATTGTGGGTGTAAAATTAGATATATAAATAATATCAGGATCATTTTTATAAATCTCTTCTAAGCTTATACGCATTGTTTGTTGATAGCCCCAAGGATTTTCTGCGCCACTGCTTGTGATTAAATAGTGGTTAAATATACCTGAAGTAATATTATCTTTATCAATTCTGTGAATGATCATTGCCTTTGGTTTAGGTAGGTTTTTTGTTTGTTTGGCAATCAATGTTTCTATTTGTGTGATGTAATCTAAGAGTTGTTGATTTTTTTCTTGTAATGAAAAATCTTTGGATAGTGCAAAGAGCCAATGCTCTAATGTTTTTTTAGAATTATGCTGGTTGATATTTGTGGTAAGCTCGATAACATTAACACCCGCTCTTTTTAATCCATTGCAGATTTTCATATTTGAAACACCGCAAATATATACATCGGCATTTAATGCCAAAAGTTCCTCTAAGTTTTCGCCATTGCCAACTTTTGCATTTTTATAAGCTGGGCGATATTTATGCACTAAGGAATGCTCCATTGCATTATAAGATGCCTTAGGAATATATACAAGCGTTGCATCTGTCCAAAAGCTCATTAAAGAAGGGAGGGGCCAAATCCCTATAATTGCTACTGTTTTTGTGTAAGCAATATTTGCTATTAAGCTAACTATTAAGAAAAGTTTTATAATGTTCATAGAATATCCTATTTTGTAATTCTGGCTTGAGCTTGCGGATTTAAAATTAAATCAACTTGGGATTCTTCTAAATCGATAGCATAAAAGTCTGAAAACTGCTTTTTAAAAGCTTCTCTTACTTGTGTGTCTGTAAAGATATGAGGCATTAATATTAATAGAATTTTTTTCATAATTTGTCCTTAATATCTACTTCAACCCATGTGAGAAATTTCTCTAAAAATGGGATAGTAACTGGCATAAAACCTTGCCCAATATGAAAATCTGGATCAAGAGAAGTTACATAGAGTGTTCCTTTAAAGCTGTTTGCATCTTTATATAAAATGCTTCGTCCAATCTCATCAACAAGAATCTTTTCGCATGTTGCCCCAACAGAATATGTACCATGGTAATGCCATTTGCATTCATGAATTGCTAAGAAATTCCAAATGTTATGTGATGTATCATAAGCATACATGGGCAAATCAGCCCCCTGATTAATCCACCACCAAAAATTAACTTGAGAGCTTGTAAAGTTTATGTTTGGTAAATAAGGCTTTGTAACATCACCAAAACTTACAATATTCCCCCCATGTTTAAGATATTCTTCAAATTTCTTAGCATTTTTATGTAAAATATCTGCATTAAGTCTTGATGCAATAACAATATAATCAAAATTCATAATATTTGTATCTTGCAATTCTGGTAAATAAATTCTATGGGAAAAGATTTTTCCAAATTTATTATTGCAAACTTTAAAGAAATTTTGATTATAGAATGCACCTCCTGTAATAATAGCTTTTTGCATTAAAGACACCTTTGCTTGAGCATATCTGCTATCCACTGTAAAAGGTTTAACCCCATTCTTTTTGCAGTGCTTTGCTCAAAAAGTCCATAGCCTAATAAATCTGCCCCTGCTGTGTTAATAATAATACCATTTGTTGTGTGCGTATCAATATATCCGATACATCTCTCATCACTATCTTTTAAAAATATTTCTGCATGTTTTGGGGCAAGAATATACCCCCTGCTAAAAAATCCACAAACACCCCTTCTGTATGTTATGTCATAATCTCTCACTCCGCGCATGATAAAATGCTCCTGTGCGCATATTATTCTATCTTTAATGGGGGATTTGCTAGCAATATAAAGAGATTCGACAGGCATCCACTCTAAATACATAGGAGCAAAGTTTAATACAATGCCCCCTTTTTGTAAAAATTCTAATATTTTATGTTTATATTTATAGAGCAAAATTTGATCAATTCCACCACCTATTAAAACAACCTTGTAATCCATTAATATATTGTTTTCTTTTGGTAATTCTATATAAGCATCAATTTTTTTAAATATGTTGCCATATAGGGCATCTCGCGTATTAAAGTTTTCTGCATTTTCTGTATCTTGCGTGTTTAAGATGAGGATTCCTTTATGATTCTCGATACAATCTAATGTTTGGTTAAAGTCAGAATAGTCTATCATTGGCATATGCGTACACTGACTTATATTTGGGTTCGACACATATATTCCTTTATGTTATATGTTAATAATGTTAATAATGTTAATAATGTTAATAATGTTAATAATGTTAATAATGTTAATAATGTTAATAATTATTACTTTTATTATAATATATACAAGTTTAAACTTCTATAAATTTAAGAATCTTTGTATGAAAGTTTTTAGCATTACATATGAGTAGCCTATTTAATGTATTGCCAAGGGTTGTAATCAAGATATTTTATGAAAGCTATCTCAAAATACTCATCTCAGTGCTTGACTCTGTGTTGGAATTTTATGATTTAAAAATATAATAAAAAAACATTATAAATAATGTAAAACTCAATGCAAATTTTTGAATTTATATAAGAATATTAATATAAAATCTAGCAAAGGCAAATATATTGATTTAAATCCAATTTTTGGAAACAAGCTTGTTTTATTGCATGCGACGATATGAGAGAGCTTCTAAGATATGTTCTTTTTTGATTTCTGTACTTTCCTCTAAATCTGCAATTGTTCTTGCTACTTTTTTAACTTTGTTAATAGAGCGATAAGAAAAGCCAAATCTTTGAGAAGCTTGCTTCAGGAGAGATTGGCTTTCCTCTGTGAGTATGCATACTGTTTCAATATCTGAATCATTTAAATGCCCATTGAGGTTTTTTTGCTTTCGTTGTTTTTGCTGCTTGAAAGCTATAAGCATTTTTTCAAAAAGTTCTTTTGAATGCACTATGTCTTTTTTTGTTTCTTCCTCCATGCTTACATATAAATCTATTCTATCTAAAAAAGGTTCTGAAAGTCTGTTTTTGTATTTCATGATAGCAGAATCGCTACAGCGGCATTCATGTATTTTGCTCATGAGATTGCCACATGGGCATGGATTTTGTGCGCATACAAGCATAAAAGCTGCCTCATACTCTATCTTTGTTTGAGCACGAGAAAGTGTAAAAGAACGGTTCTCAAGTGATTCACGCAAAGATTCTAAATGCTGCAATGGAAAATATGGTAATTCATCTAAGAATAAAATACCAGAAGAGGCAAGAGTAATTTCTCCGGGTTTTGCTTCATTGCCTATGCTACTCCCTAATAATGCTGCTTTGGAACAAGAAGCATGAGGAGAGCGAAAAGGACGAGAAGGGGAATATACAATTTTTTCGCCTAAATACAAACGCATTTTAGCGTTTTTGAGAATTTCAATGCGAGATAATGGGGGCAAGATATATTGCATTCTTTTGGCTATCATGCTTTTGCCACAACCAGGATTTCCTTCAAATAAAATGCTATGAAAACCACTTGCTGCTATCAAAGCTGCTCGCTTAGCATTTTGTTGTCCTTCAATATCTTTAAAATCATCTTTAAAATCTTGTGTAAAATAATACTCTTCTCCAAATATTTGAATAGAATCAAAATGCAATTCGTGAGATGTCATGTCAATATTGAATGCTTCTTTAGAATCAAAGAGCGTAATAGCTTCTTGGATTGTTTGTATGCCTATAAGTTTTAAATAGGGAATTTTTTTGTAAATTTCGATTTGATCTTTGGGGGCAAGGATAATACCTTCATAATGCTGTGTGCTTAAATCAAGCAAAATAGGATAAATAGATTCTGTTGATTTTATCTTACCATCAAGCCCAAGTTCGCCAATAGCAAAATATTCCTTTTGTAAATGGGGAGATATGTTTTTTCTATATAGTGCTATTAATAGAGCAATAGGAAAATCAAAATGGCTTCCATGTTTTGGTAAGTCTGATGGAGAAAGGTTAATATTTACTTTAAGTGGTGGAAAAAGAAAACCAGCGGCAGCAAGGGCGGCAGAGGAACGATGTTTAGCCTCTTGTACGGTTTGATTAGCAAGACCTGTGATATTGAAAGCAGGCAAGCCCTTTATGAAGGCAATTTCAAGCTCTACTATTTTTGCTTGAATTCCTTGCATAGTAGCACATTCTATTTTTTTTATCATAAACGCTCTAGCTGTTTAGCGTTGTTGTTTTTTAAGGAGTTTCTCAAATTTTTTGCGTTTAAGTAATGGAAGTCTATCAACAAATAAGATTCCATTCAGATGATCTATTTCATGTTGCAAGGCAACAGCGAGATAGTTTTGTGCTTGTAATTTTTTGTTTGCTCCAAAGCGATCTTGATATTCAAGGGTAATGTTTTCATATCGTAGTACTTCTGCATAGAAATCAGGCACACTAAGGCAACCTTCATTAAAGAGAATCTCTCCTGATTGTTCTGTGATATTTGGATTGATAATTTCAAGCATGTTTTCTCTATGTTGCTCTCCATTTTCATCTGGAATATTAATAATTAATATCCTTAATGCTTTTCCAACTTGTATAGCTGCTAAACCTACGCCATTGTGAGCAAACATTGTTTGTTGCATGGCATCAAGAAAATCATGAGTGTCTTTGTTGAATTGATTAACTTCTATTGATTTTTTTCGCAAAAAAGGGTCTGGATATCGAATAACCTTAAGCATAAATTATCCTTCTAAAGTTTTAAAAACAGATTTTTGAGATTCTTCAAAACTTTGAAGCATTTTTGTAGAAGAATCAAAGATAAAATCTATAGTATGATTACTTTTAAGTGGTGCTATTACAATATTAATTTCTAATGTAATTTTTTTATTTTCTATAAAAGCATTATTTGATTTTACGAGTTCAAAAAGTCGCTTGCATACACTTTCAGAATTTTTTGCATCAGAATGCCGAAGTAAAATCATGAACACCCCATTATTATAATGAGCTACAATATCGCTCCTCCTAGATGTTTCTAAAAAAATATCGGCAATGCTTTTTTGTAAAAGAAATAAAGTCTGTGGGGATTTAATCTGTTTTGCAACACCTTGAGCAAGCGTGGTGGTTAAAAGTGTTGAATTGCGTTGAGTTTTTTCTAGGCTTTTGATTTCTTTTTGAAGTTGATCGGCTATAAATTGATTATTATAAATTCCAAATTGAGAATCAAAAATAGTATCGCTACTAGCACGGTTAATAACATTGGCATTTTCTTGATAGAGCTCTTTAAGAATGATGCTTTGTTTCTTTGTCATATCAAGCAGGCGAGATATTTCAGAAGAAAGAGCCTGAATAATATTTTGAGCAATTACTGAATTATCCACTTGTTTAAGCTCTTCTAATCGTTTGCCCAATATTTCATGCAATAAAATTTGGTTTTTATAAAGAATGGCAACAACTTCAAGAATTCTTTTCATGTTCTTAAAGCTTTTTCTCATATAGCGTTCTATATCAATGAATTTATCATAACTCGCATTGAACTCAACATCAAGCAATTCACGAATAGTCTCTTTGGTGAGATTTTCTTTTTCTTCTAAAAGTTTTTCAAAACATATCTGAAAATTAAGAGGCGTGGCTACAATATTTTCATCTTTTATTCTCTCGAGCACTTCTGAACAAAAATCACTTAAATCTTTTTGTGTAAAGGCATTCTCTTTTGTTTCTTCCTTAATGCCTTCTTCTTGTTGAGGTTCTTTTATGTTTTGCTCTTCCTCATTTTTTAATTTTTGAATCTCCACTTCATTATCCTCACATAACTTTTAATGTGTTTTTTTAGAGCTTCTTTCAAGCACGCTATCTACTAAACCATACTCTTTTGCCTCATAAGCATCCATATAAAAATCTCTATCGGTATCAACAGTGATTTTCTCAAGCGGCTGGAGAGTATTTTGTGCTAAAATTTCATTCAACTTCTTTTTAAGGCGTAAAATTTCATTTGCCTGTATTTCAATATCGCTTGCTTGTCCCTTTGCACCACCTAATGGCTGGTGAATCATAATTCTGCTATTAGGCAAAGAATGTCTTTTGCCCTTAGAACCAGAGCTTAGCAAGAATGCACCCATGCTTGCTGCTTGTCCGATACATATTGTACAGATATCTGGTTTAATGTAATTCATGGTGTCATAAATGCTCATGCCGCTTGTTACAACACCACCAGGGGAGTTTATGTAAATATAAATATCTTTTTCTGGGTCTTCTGCTTCCAAAAAAAGCAATTGAGCAACAATAGAAGCAGCGAGATTGTCATCAATTTCACCGCTAAGCATTACTACTCTATCTTTAAGGAGACGAGAATATATATCATAACTTCTTTCTCCTCTTCCTGTTTTTTCAATGACATAAGGGATATAATTCATTATTTTTCTTCCTTTTTATTATTTTCATCTAAGAGAAAAGTAAGCACTTTATCTTCAAGAATTGCCATTTGAAAAGCAGGCAAAATACCATTTTTTTGATAATATTCTAAAAGAATCTTTGGATCTTGTCGCAATGATAGGGCTTCTATATAGAGCCTCTGCCATAATTCTTGGTTGCTGATAGAAATCTTTTTTTCTTGTGCTATCGCATCAATAATGAGGGTAAGTTTTACGCTTTTTTGTGCATCTGCTCTATATTTTTCTCTTCTCTTTTTTATTTCTTCGGTGTTGTTTTCTAATGCCTCTAGCTCTTGTTGGGTTAGTGAATTAACTTCATCTCTAAAAAGCATATCAATTTCTTGTTCTATAATATTTTCAGGTATATCAAATGAAAGAGCATCAGCAAGGCTTATAGCTAGCTTTTCTTTGAGTTCATCATTATAGAGCTTTGATTTTTTTTCATTAATAATTTGGTCTTTTATGCGCTCTTTAAGTAGCTCAAGCGTAGGGTTTTCTTCTTCTGTTAAAACTTTTTTTGCTAACTCATCATCTATGGCAATTGATTCTCTTTCTTGAACTTGATGCAATTTGATATGAAAAACAGCATCTTTTCCTGCTAAGTGAGGAGCATTATAATCTTGAGGGAATGTTACATGGATATCTTTTTCTGCTCCATTGTGCATACCAACAATTTGCTCTTCAAAACCAGATATAAAAGAATTGCTACCAATTTCAAGGGTATAGCCTTGTGCTTTTCCTCCTTCAAATGCAACACCACTTATAAAACCTTCAAAATCTATAAGAACAATATCGCCCATTTGCACGACTCTAGTTACATTTTTGTTAGTTCCAAATTTTTTTGCTAGGTTTTGTAGCCTTTGCTCAATCTCTTCATCGTTTGTGGTGGGCATATCAAAAGTTGGAACATTTTGGTTAATATGGCTTATATCAATATTTGGACGCATGGCAAAGCGTATTTCAATATCAATTCCCTTATCTTCTTTATTGTATTTAAGGAATGTAGGTTTTCCAAGGAGCTGTTGTTCTGTAATATCAAGATTTTTAATGGCTTTATCAATAAATTCTTTAATAAGCTCTTGTTCGGTATCTTGCATAAGTTGATTGCCAAAACGAGATTGGACAATTCTAAGGGGTACTTTACCTTTTCTAAAGCCATCAACCTTGAGTGTTTTGGCTGCTTTATGACTTAATTGAGTGAATTTAGATTGTATTAAACTTTCTGCAATAAGCCCTATTGCTGTGGCATTGGCAGTATTTTGTTTGTTGGTTGTTATATTCATTGAATCCCCTAATTTATAAAATTCAGCTTTAATTTAAAAAATACAAAGTATTTTAAGCAAAAATATATGATATTTTAGCAAAAGTAATCTTTAACTTTCAAATACATTGAAACAAAAAACAAAATTATTGAGAATCAAGCAAAAGAATGCTATTCTTTACAGAAATATTAAGCTCAATATCAAGATAAAGGAACATTGTTTGGCACTTCAAAATTTACGAAAAAAATTAGAGAGCACCCCCCTTTCTCCGACTTTTGGAATGGTTACAAAAGTTACTGCTGGGTCCATAATTGCTTCTGGGCTCAAACCAAGCGTTGGTGATATTGTAAAAATTGTCAGAAGCGAAACAGGTGTTGAGAGCATGGGCATGGTTACTATTGTTGATTCTCAAACTTTTAGTGTTGCTCCTTTTTCCTTTATTGAAGGTAATCGCGTTGGCGATAGAATATATCTCAATAATAAAGGCTTACAAATTCCTGTGGGTGATTTATTGCTTGGGCGAGTGATTAACCCATTAGGAGAGCCAATTGATGGCAAAGGTCCAATTTATGCTGATGAATTTGCACCTATTATTCGCTCTCCTATTATTGCAATGAAAAGGGGAATGATTAATGAGATTTTTAATGTAGGCATTAAAAGCATTGATAGCCTACTTACATGTGGCAAAGGGCAAAAGCTTGGTATATTTGCTGGCAGTGGCGTTGGTAAAAGCACCTTGATGGGTATGATTGTAAAAGGTGTGAATGCACCCATTAAAGTCGTTGCTCTTGTTGGGGAGCGCGGGAGAGAAGTGCCAGAATTTATTGAAAAAAATCTTAATGGTGATCTTAGTGGTACTGTATTAGTGGTAGCCACTAGCGATGATTCTCCTTTGATGCGTAAATACGGTGCATTTGCTGCAATGAGTATCGCTGAATATTTTAAAGATAGGGGGCAAGATGTCCTTTTTATGATGGATTCTGTTACAAGATTTGCCATGGCACAAAGAGAGATAGGCTTAGCATTAGGCGAACCACCAACAAGCAAGGGATACCCCCCTTCTGTGCTTGCTCTTTTGCCACAGCTCATGGAAAGGGCTGGCAAAGAAGAGGGCAGAGGGTCTATAACAGCTTTTTTTACCGTCCTTGTAGAAGGCGATGACTTGAGCGACCCCATAAGCGACCAAAGTCGCAGTATCTTAGATGGGCATATTGTGCTTAGTAGAGAATTGACAGATTTTGGTATTTATCCTCCTATTGATATTTTAGGCTCTGCTTCTCGTTTAATGAATGATATTTGCCCGCAAGAGCAAATTTTAGCAGCAAGAAAGTTTAGAAGGCTTTATTCGTTATTGCGTGAAAATGAAGTGCTCATTCGCATTGGGGCATATCAAAAAGGTAGAGATAAAGAGCTTGATGAAGCTATTGACAAAAAAGAAGCAATGGAAAATTTTTTAAAACAGGGCATAGAAGAGCAATGGGGTTTTAAACAAAGTATTCAAGCTCTAGAATCTCTAATGGTTTAATATTTTAATAATACAATATGATAAAATTAAAGAAAGATCCTTATTGTGCTTTTATGCAATAATAATATTTTAGGCAAGGAAAATAAATGCATGGCAAAATTGTAAGCTATCAAGATTCAACAGGCAGGGGAGTAGTTATTAATATTGCAAAAAGCTTGTTTGATTTCAATAAAGAGACATGGCATGATCCAAAAGTGTTTCCTGCTTCTGGTTTGCTTGTAGAATGTAGAATCGATGGCAACAGAGCCACAGATGTGCATGCATCTAAATTTCAAGTTTTTGATTCTTCTGTGTTGGTAAATGAGCATGATTTTTGGAAAACAGAAACAGATGATGAGCTTGAGAGCATCGAAGAAAAAAAACGAGTAGCAGCCATACAAACAATTTCACGAAATACGGATTATGCAAAGCTTGAAGATATTGATATAACTATTACTGTAGCTCAAGCGATTAAAAATTACTTTGTCATGGAAAATACAACTATTGATATGATACAAGAAATTTCTCATAATCATAAAACATTTATTCTTGATTACTCGCTTATGAAACGATTTATTCTTAAAGCTTTAGATACCTTGCTTTTTTTGGATAAAAGTATTCTTAAGGATCGTTTTGCTCAATATACAGGCATTATTGCTCGTTTGGAAAATTCCTATAAGGGTATGACTCGTTATAGCAATGTTAATATTCCTGCTCTATTTGATGAATATTTTTTACGACATCAAATATATTATCAGGCTCTTAATGTGGCTATTAGCGATATAAAAGACAGCTTGAACCTTACTAATAAGCATGAACAATCTCTCTCTAAACAAATTTCACTTGTGCAAAAGCGTATAGAAGTACAGCGACAAAATAAAGACAACCATAAGCCAACGCCAACTATTCATGATGATTATAAGCAAATAGAAAATCTCCAAGAAAACCTAAAAAAACATAAAAAAGACCACCATAGCTTTGCAGAAAACCTTAAAAAACTTGAGGCAATACGTGATGATTTTTACAAACGACATTTTGACACTTTTAATATCGTATTCACAACTACATTTAATAGAATCACAAAAAAAATTAAAGAAGGCTTAAATTTTTGCGGTAGTTTGCTTGATGATCAAATATGGGAAATGTCATCACATTCATCATCTCTTAAAGCACAGCATTTTAAAGGCGGGGCAGAGGAAAATGTATGTAGCATTAACTTTGCTCTGTTCTACCTAAGCCATCTTGATAAATATTTATTACGAGATACTGAAGAAGCTTTGTGTAAATATTGTGAGAAAATCAGCAATCACATGAGACGGTATTTTTTAATTATCACAAGTGATACTGATTTTGCTACTGATATGAAAGTAAAAATTCTTGCACTTAATAAATATTATGTTGTAAAGCATATCCATAAACTTATAGCTTTACAAACGCTCATAAATACTATAACTTTTGAAAAAATTTATTTTGATGAAAATATCAGCTGGGCAAAAGCGGAACAAATTATTCAAGAAGTAAAAGATTCTAAAAAAAATACAAAAACAGAAGTAAAAATTGTTTCAAAAGCACTAAAAAATGTTAATATTATAGTTTAAGCATTAAAGTTTTGTTTTTAAAAATTGTTTTGTTACAATAATATAATTTTATTGCTAAAGGATAAGAATGCATGGCAAAATTGTGAGTTATCAAAGTGCGACAGGCAGAGGAGTAATTATTACTGTTTCAAAAACCCTTTTTGAATTTAATAAAAAAACATGGCATGATAAAAGAATGATACCAACGGTAGGAATGTATGTTGAATTTCGAGGAGAAAGCAAATATGTAAGCGATGCTCATGCTTCAAAATTTCAAGTTTTTGATGAAAGAACTGTGATAACAGAAAATGATTTTTGGTATACCGAAGATGATGAAGAGCTTGAAACATTAGAAGAAAAACTTCGCTTTGCTCATATACAAAAAATTTTTTCTTCAACAAACTACACAACCATCGAAGAAATACAATCAGTACTTTCAGTCGCTGATGCAACAAAAAACTATTTTTTTGCAGAAAATACTGCTGTTGAGGCAACTGACAATCTCGCTCATGATGATCATATGATTGTTTTGAATTATATACAATTAAGGAGGTTTATAACAAAAGCGTTAGATAGCTTGCTCTTTTCTGATAAAACAATAGCTCGTGATAAATTTTCTGAATATCTTGGCATTCTTACTCGTTTAGAAAATTCCTATGAAACAATGTTGAAATATCAAAAAATAAATATAGAAAATGTATTTGAAGACACCTTTTTAAAATTTCAGTTTCATTATCAGGCTTTTATAGCATCGATACAAAGCCATAAAGAAAAGTTAAATTTGCTCAAAAGACAACAACAGGGCTTCAAAAATGATGTAAGAATATTTTTGGGCAGAATAGAAACTAACAGGGGCGATATAGAAAAAAACAAGGAAAAACTTAAAAAAGCTCAAGATTCTCTTTCAAACATTGTTATAGAATATGAAAAAGTTGAAGAAAATCTTAACAGGCTTGAGAATATAAAAAAAGATTTTTACCAAAAACACTTTAATGCATTTTCTGTAGTATTTCAAAGCACCTTTAACCGCTTTTTTAAAAAGATTAAGGAAGGATTGGATCATTGCGGTTCTTTGCTTGATGACCAAATATGGAGATTGTCTGCAAACTCTACCGCTCTTAAAAACTACCACTTTAAAAATGGTGCAGAAGAAAATTTCTGTGCCATTAATTTTGCATTGCAATACCTAAGTCGTCTTAATAAAAATATGCTCCATGCTAATGATCAAGAGCTTTATACCTATTGTGAAAAAATACAAAAAGCTACACGAAAATACATGCTTATTGTCTCAAGCAATATTGAATTGACAACCGAAATAAAAGTACATGCACTTGTACGATCAAAGTATTTAGTTGTAAAGCATGCTCCTAAAATGATTAATCTCCAAAGCCTTTTGCGTGATTTTTCTTTTGGGAGTATTCATGTTGATCAAGATGTTGAATGGGCAAGCACAGAGGATATCATTAAAGAAATTGAGAGTTTTAGTAACAATGCGAATGCAATTATTCATCAAGTAAGCGTACAAGATGCTCTAAAAGGAATAAGGAAAGGATAATGAGATATATTTTTATATTACTGTTAAATTGCATATGGCTTATGGCTCAAGAACAGATAGATTCTGATGAATTACTCAAAAAAATAGGGGAAGCTTATCGTAGCCGCAATTATAATGAAGCCTTTATGTATGCCACACAAGCTTGTGATGCTGGAAATTATGAGGCTTGTGGTGCTTTGGGTAATCTCTATTCTAGCGATATTGAAGAGTTACAGAGCAAGAGGAACTTGAATTACGCCGCTCATGCATATTATAAAGCTTGCGAAGGCAATATTGCTGAAGCATGTTTTTATTTAGGTGTTTATCATGTTAATGGCTATGGTGTGCAACAAAGCTATAGCTCTGCTAGAGGTTTTTTTGCTCGTGCATGCGAACTTAATGATGCTGATGGTTGTGATGCCCTAGCAAATTTTTATGCCAGCCCAAATAAACAGATTATGGCAAAACAAGATTATGCACAGGCCGCTTCTTATTATCTGAAAGCTTGCGAAAGAAATCTTGCATCGTCATGTTTTAAATTAGCCACTTTATATAAAATTGGACAAGGAGTTAAAGGCGATGATTCTGTCGCTAAAGCATTCTATGGAAAATCATGTCAATTAGGGGACACAAAAGGTTGTGAAGCTTGGTGGTCAATGGAAAATGTCAAATAGAAAATGCCATAATACACTTTCTGATAGTGCAAAACGAATTATAGATGCTAATTTAAATCGGTTGCGTGAAGGCATACGAGTTATTGAAGATATAACTCGTTTTTTTTTAAATAACAAAGAAATTTCTGTTGAGCTTAAAGAATTACGCCATATATGTTCTCAAGAATTCTATGAAGGTATTTTAGATGCAAGAGATGTTGCTCATGATATTCTTCAAGAGAGTTTGCCACAAGAGTGGAGTAGAGATGGTATGCAATCAGTTATTACAGCAAATTTCAAGAGAGCACAAGAAAGCTCTCGAGTACTCGAGGAGATATTTAAACTTTCTCACATCCAAAAGTCAGAAGATTTTAAAAAAATCCGCTATCGCCTTTATGATTTAGAAAAAAAGACATCAACTATTATGAAGCAACATAACAGTAACTTATAGCAAATTTTAAAATGATTTATAATTCACATAAATAAAGTTCAAAATACAATTATTACACAAAAAAGAACAATTAATTTACAGGAATAACATACTCCCCAAAGAGCCACATAACAATATCAAAATTTAGACAATCACTAAACCCAACTATAATTTAAACAAAAATATAAACTTTAAAAATTTACTCATACTCCATTAAGCTATATGTAATTATATAAGCATAAAAATGTAAAAACTATCCAACCATAAACCTAAAAACTGTGCGACTTACTTCACCTATAAATATCTATAAATATGAAACAGTGAGTTTAAGTAAAATAAACCATATCTCACTATAAACCTACAAATTCAAATAACAGAATAAACCTTAAAGAATTTACTTAACTTCACTATATAAAGTTATATTATAAGCTCATTGTAAAAACAAACTCAAGCACAAGGTTGATATTGTCCTTACTAATATTTTGGAGTTCAAGAAACTTTATGATTAATGGGAATTTGAAAACATTCATTATATGCTTATTGTAAAAGCTAAAGAGTAAAAACATCTAGAATTATATATACCATACAAAAGAGCATTAAGGAAATGTGCAACTTGTTCCCCTACAAATATTTACAAGCATAAAACAGTGAGTTTAAGTAAAATATACTATATCTCACTATAATTCTAAAAATTTAAATAATAGGGTAAATCTTAAAGGAATAATATAACTCATTATGCAATAAGTTATATGTTAGCAATACCTAACCCTTTGAAGTTATCTCCAAGCTTTCCCCCCCCCCCCAAAAAAAACCACATAACCATTTTAATACATAAGCACTTAACAGAGCTTGCCATATGTAATATTCATGTATCTCATAAGATATATCATTTTATTCAATACAATAAACAAAGAATCTTTT
>JARHYY010000070.1 GCA_029258405.1 Helicobacteraceae bacterium
AATATCAATAAATTCTTTCCAAATCGGGGAAGCTAAGATAAAGAGCTTCTTCGATTTTACTCTTTTGCTCTAATAGAATCTTTTTGTTCTTTGCTCTAAAAGCTTCATTAGAATAAAAAACAAGATAAGAAATACTAATTGCAGCAATGATTTTATTCTTGTGTTCTATACCTATAGCCATACATTCAATTTAAGGATTCATTTCTCCACTCTCTAAGGCAATTTTATCTTTTTTGATTTTTTGGAGTTCCTTGTAAAGTTGTTCTATATTATCAAGTGTATGAGGTGTAATTTTTTCAAAAGCTTTAGGGTAAATGCTTTGTAGCTCTTTCTTACTCTTTTTTTCTAATAAAGCTTTGCCTAAAGAGGTTGCATAGGCGGGATAGGTTGTGCCCACAAAGGATTTTAATTGAACTTCATTATGTGCATCAAATTTTTCAAGATATAAAACATCTCCTCCTTTCAAAATTCCCATTTGGCAAGTTTGCCCACTTAAATCTCTAATTTCTTTCATATATTTTCTTAACAATTCTAAAGCACTATTTTTATTTTTTACACTTAGGCTTAATTCTAAGATTTTTGTATCAAGGTAATAATTTCTATTCTTACAACTTATATAATTTTTATCTTGCAAAGTTTTAAGTATAGGAGAAAGTGTGCCTACAGGAATACAAAGTTTTTTAGCAATCAAACTAAGTGTTAAGCCTTCTTTAGAATGGGCTAATAATTCCAAAATTCTTAGCACTCTTAGAGTGGGCTGGTGCATATCTCTACTCCTTATTGTAAAATTGTATCATATTTTATTGTGGTGGCAAACCCTTAGAAAAATATTTAAATGATTCAAGATATTGTTTTTAATATTATATATTATCTTGCTTTGAAAATTGGGATTTTTTTGCTATAATTTGTATATAAAAAAGTTTTTGTATATACAAAAATTATTAAAGGATTACAAATGGGAATTTTGAGAGGAACATTTCCAGCTTTGCTAACACCTTATTGTAAAGATGGAAGCATTAATGAGAGAGAATTTATAAATTATTGTGAGTTTGGCATTTCTAAAGGTTTAAATGGGCTTTTTTGTAATGGTAGTGCAGGAGATTCTCAAGCATTAAGTGTTGAAAAGCAAGTTAAACTCATGAAATTGAGTAAAGAGGTTTCAAAAGGGCAGATTCCTATTATCACAGGCATTACTTCAAGTGTTTATGAACATACAGCTTTTTTAGCTCAACAAGCTTATGAATTAGGTTTAGATGCACTTTTGCTCGCTATGCCCTATTATTATAAGTTTGATGAACATACACTTTTTGAATATGTTAAGAATCTTGCAATGACGGTAAAACTACCTTTATATATTTATAATATACCACTCTTTGCTCCTCCACTTTCACTCTCTTTAATTGAAAAACTTTCTAAGATTGATAATATAGTAGGTATTAAGGATAGCAGCGGAGATGCTCTATTGTTAAACCATATATTAGATGTAGTGCCTCAAGGTTTTGATGTTTTTGTAGGCAGAGAGGAGTTTTATGCGGGGGCTTTATTTGCAGGAGCTAAAGGCTCTATGACAAGCACAGGAGCTGTTTTTCCTGAGCTTATGAGTGAAATTTATAGGGCTATGAATGAAAAAAAATATGCTAGAGCTTTAAGCATTCAAAAGAGCTTGTTAAGGGCTATAAGATTTGGCATGGATATAGCTTTTCCTATGGGTTTTGCCTTGCTTTTGAAGGCTCGAGGTTTTAAGTTTGCTGATTTTACCCCGCATCCTCTTTCACAAATTACACAAAAAGCTTTGAGAGAACGCTTAGATGAAGCTAGAGATATTATTAAGAATTTAGAAAATGAAGCAGGAATAAAGCTATGAAAGGTTTTATTATAGTAAGTGAAAAGGATAATGTAGCTACAGCTTTGCAAAATTTTCAAAAGGGGCAAAGTATTGCAGGGGTGGTTTTGCAAGAAGATATACAAAGTGGGCATAAATTCGCACTTAAAGATATTAAGGCACAAGAATTAGTTATTAAATATGCTGAAGCTATTGGTAGTGCAAGTTGTGATATAAAGGCGGGAGCATGGGTGCATATTCATAATATTTTAGGTATTAGAGGACGAGGAGATAAGGAGTGAATATGAAAAAAATAATGGGCTATAGAAGGGAAGATGGAAAATTTGGCTTAAGAAACAAAGTTATCATTATACCTAGTGTGCATTGTGCGAATAAAGTATGTGAAAATATAGCTAGAAAATGTCAAGGTGCTGTATATATCAATCATCAGCATGGCTGTTCGCAGCTTGAATTTGATGCCTTACAAACTAGAGATGTTTTAATAGGACATGGAAGCAATGCTAATGTCTTTGGGGTTTTGATAATAGGTTTAGGTTGTGAAGTAATACAGGCTAAGGCAGTAGCTGAAAAAATCAAAGAAGCTACCCCTTATAAAAAGATAGAATTTTTAGTAATACAAGAATGTGGTGGCATGCAAAACACTATTAAAAAAGGTGTGCAAATTGTCCAAGCTATGTTAGATGAGGCTTTAAAAACACAAAAAGTACAGGGCGATTTTTCTGATTTGATTTTAGGTACAGAATGTGGAGGAAGCGATAGTTATAGCGGACTTAGTGCAAATCCTGCTTTAGGGAGTTTAAGTAATTTTGTGATTGATGAGGGTGGAGCTGTGATTTTAGCTGAAACAACAGAACTTATAGGCTGTGAAGAAATTTTAGCAAGAAGGGCTAAGAATGAGGAGGTAGCAAAAAAGGTTTATGATAAGATTTTAGGTTATGAAAATCTAGTGAAATCCTTTCATGCTGATATTAGGGGGGCAAACCCAAGCCCGGGCAATATAGCAGGGGGTTTGAGCACTATAGAAGAAAAATCCTTAGGCTGTGTTTATAAAGCAGGCACTAGAACCTTAATGGATGTGATTGATTATGCTAAGCCTGTGCTTTCTAAGGGGCTTACATTCATGAACACACCGGGTAATGATATAGAGCAATTAAGTGCTATGGTTGCAGGGGGTGCAAATATTTGTGTTTTTACTACAGGTAGGGGTACTCCCACAGGTTCAGCTATCGTACCCACAATTAAGATGAGCTCTAATACTTTTTGCTATGAAAATATGTATGATTGTATTGATATTAATGCAGGCAGTATTATTGATGGATTAAAGAGCAAAGAAGAAGTAAGAGATGAGCTTATTGATTTGATTGTAAAAGTTTCACAGGGACAATTAGTCAAAGCAGAAATTAATGAGCAAAATGATTTTTCTGTGTGGAGACTTGCTACAACTTGCTGAAGGATTAATATGGAGGCTTTACAAACAAAGGAATTGCAATTAATTTGTAAAAAAATTTCTTGGCGTATCCTACCTTTAATTGTATTAATGTTTTGCCTTTCTATGCTTGATAGAACAAATATTAGTTTTGTTAAAACCCATATAGAAATTGATGCTGGTATTAGTGCTACAGCTTATGCTTTAGGTGCTGGGATATTTTTCATAGGCTATGCTTTGTTTGAGATACCTTCAAACTTGCTCTTGCATAAGTTAGGTGCTAAGCTTTGGCTCTCTCGCATAATGATTTCTTGGGGTTTAGTTACTATGGCAATGATTTTTATACAAGGAGAGCAAAGTTTTTATATTCTAAGATTCTTATTAGGCGTTGCAGAGGCAGGCTTTAGCCCCGGGGTTATTTTATATCTTAGCTATTTTTTTCCAGCAATATATCGCTCTAAAGCTTATGGGATTTATCAGATGGGTGTGCCTATCGCCCTTGTATTTGGCTCTATTGTGAGTGGAGCGATTTTAGACTATATGCCTGAAATATATTTTAAAAATTGGCAATGGATGTTCATTATCCAAGGTGGTTTTACTATCATAGTGGGGATTTTTTGTTTTGTTTATCTTGATTCACATCCAAAAAATGCTAAGTGGCTTAATGTGAATGAGAAACAAATATTGCTATCGCATTTAGAGTTTGATAATCATAAAGTACAAGATTATTCTATCAAAGAAACATTTGTAAAATTAGTAGTATGGAAATTTGTATTTGTATATTTTTGCATACAACTTAGTGTTTATGGGGTTTTATTTTATCTTCCAAGTAAAATTGCTGAGATTTTACAGCTTAATGTGGGTTTTAAGGTAGGGCTTTTAAATGCACTCCCTTGGATTTTTGTATTTTTTGCCCTACCATTACTAACTTCTTTAGCAGATAAAATGCGTTCATGGAATTTATATGCCATTTTCTTATTGCTTTTAGCTAGTGTAAGTATGATAGCTTCTGCTTTTGTAAGTAATTTAGCTTTATTTTTGTTTTTTATGAGTTTAGCAGCAATTGGTTTTATTGTGATTCAGCCTATATTTTGGAATCTCCCCACCCAAGTTTTAAAAGGCAAATCAGCAGCTACAGCTATTGGGCTAATTGGTTCTTTAGGAAATTTAGGTGGCTTTGTAGCACCTAATTTAAAAGCTTATATAGAAAAACTCTATGGCACACAGCTTGGTTTAATTGTTTTGGCTCTTATAGCTTTGCTTGGTGTTTTAATGCTGATACATGTAAAAATGACTTTAAAATTAGATAAAGGACAATACAATGGATTTAAAGATTAAGAATAAGGTTTGCATTATCACAGGTGGTGCTAAGGGCATAGGTTTAGGCATTACAAAGCTTTGGGCTAGTGAAGGTGGAATTCCTGTAATTTTTTCTCGATCTAGCATGAGCGAAGAGCTCAAACAAGAATTAGAGCTTTTGTGTAAAAATTTTAGCTTTTATAAAATAGATTTGAAAAATTATGAACAAATACCCAATTTAGTTAAAGAGGTTGCACAAAAATATGGGAGCATTTATGCTCTTGTTAATAATGCAGGAGCTAATGATAATTTACATATTGAAAATAGCACCACACAAGATTTAATCAAGTCTTATGAAAATAATTTATTTCATTATTACGCCATGACAAAAGAATGCCTACCTTATATTAAAAAAGAACAGGGCAGCATTTTAAATATAGTTAGTAAAACAGGCATTACAGGACAGGGCAGAACTTCAGCTTATGCTTCAGCAAAGGCTGCACAAATGGGCTTTACTAGGGAATGGGCTTGTGCTTTTGCCAAAGATAATGTGCGTGTAAATGCCCTAGCACCAGCTGAAGTGATGACACCCCTTTATGAAAAATGGCTTTTAAATTTTCCTAACCCAAAAGAACAATATAAAAAAATTGCTAAGGCTATTCCTTTAGGGCATCGCTTTACAACTATAGAAGAAATTGCAAATACTGCTGTTTTTACCCTAAGCCCCCTTGCTTCACATACTACAGGACAAATTTTAATGGTAGATGGTGGGTATATCCATTTGGATAGAGCATTAAATTGGGATTGAATTTCAATACAAATACTATGAGGAGTCAATATGAATGCGAATTCAAAGAATATTAAAATCGCTATCGTTTTAGTTACTTCACTTTTCTTTTTATGGGGCGTGAGTTATGGGCTCATTGATGTAATGAATAAAAATTTTCAAAACCATCTTCATATTACGCAACATGAGAGCGGATTTTTACAATTTGCTTATTTTGGGGCATATTTTATTATTGCTTTACCTGCAGGCTATATAGCAAATCGTTTTTCTTATAAAATGGGCATTATCTTTGGCTTAGCTTTATATGCCATTGGTTGTTTGCTGATTATACCAGCTACAAATATAGCAAGCTTTCATCTTTTTTTATTTGCATTTTTTATTTTAGCTTGCGGTATAGGCTCTTTAGAAACAAGTGCAAATCCTTATATGGTAAAACTTGGTGATGAAAAAAATGCAAGTTTTAGAATCAATGCAGCACAAAGCTTTAATGGCTTGGGGCAATTTGTAGGACCAATCATTGGCGGAGCTTTGTTTTTATCCATAACAAAACAAGAAGAAGGAGCAAACGCTGAGCAAATAGAGCAAGCACTTATAGCAAATATGAGTAATGTTGGGCTTGTTTATGTGGGTATTGCTACTATAGTACTTTTAATTTTAATACTTTTTGCTTTAAATAAAATTCCAGAAGGTGCGCAAGTAAGTAGTGATTATGCTAAAGAAGATACAAGCAAAGCTTTTGGAGTTTTCAAACATAGTCATTTTAATTTTGGACTTATAGCACAATTTCTTTATGTGGCTAATCAAGTTGCTGCAGGAGCATTTTTTATTAATTATGCTACAGAACATTATGAGGGGCTTAGTGATGAAAAAGCAGCATATTATTTTTCTCTAGCTTTGGTAGCTTTCATGCTTGGGCGTATTTTTTCCACACCTTTAATGAAAAAAATTAAAGGAGAGAGTATGTTGGGAATTTATTCTTTAATCAATGTTCTTTTATGCGTAGGACTTTATTTGAGTAGTGCTTTATTCAGTGTTATTTTATTAATCGCATTGTTTTTCTTTATGAGTATTTCTTTTCCTACTATTTTTGCTGTTTCTACAAAAAATTTACCTTTTAATCAGGTTAAATTAGCAGGTTCGCTTTTAGTTATGAGTATAGTAGGAGGTGCTATTAGTCCTTTAATTGTAGGAGCTATAAATGATCATTTTGGCACTAGTATGGGCTATTTAGCTATGAGTCCTTTATTTTTGTATGTGGCTTGGTATGGTTTTTTTGGTTCTAAAATAAGGGTTTAAAATGCAAAAAATTTTTGATGCACATCTTCATCTTTGGGATTTAGAGCAAGTAAGCATTCCTTGGCTTAATGATCATAAGAATCTACAGAGAAATTTTACATTTAATGATTATAGAGAAAAATTAACAGATTTTGAAATTTTAGGGGCAATGTATGTTGAGCTTAATAGCGATAGCGTAGATACAGAGGCAGATTTTGCCCTTAATCTACAACAAACTTATGGCTTTAAACTCTGTTTAGCTGATTTGAAGCACAAAGAAAGAATTTGTGCCTTTAGAGAAGTTTTGCATGCAAGCATTAAGGGGGCTAAGAGATTTTTTGATAAGGATTTTAAACAAATATTAAAAGAGCTTGAATATTCTCATCTGGTTTTTGAAGCCTGTATGAAAAATGAAGAACTTCATATGCTAGAATCTACCCTTAAAGCTTATCCTAAATTAAAAATTTGTCTTAATCATTTTGGAACACCTTCTAAGGAGTATTTAGATCAATATAAAAAAACTTTAGAAAAATTTTCTCATTATCCGCAATTTTTTATAAAACTTTCAGCTCCTGATAATTTCTCACAAGAAACTCCAAAAGATTTTCTTTTTGAAATTTTTGCTTTTCTAAAGGTTTGTTTTGGAGAAGAAAGACTTTTATTTGGCTCTAATTTTCCTGTGGCGAAATTAGCTCCAAATGAGTGGGCAAAGCTCATTATACAAAGTGAAGTTTTTGAAAATTTAGATGCTATTCTTTATAAAAACGCTCTTAATCTATATACAAGGAATTAAAAATGCAAAGATATGGACAGATTATTAAAATTAAACCTGAAAAAATTAAGGAGTATAAAGAGCTTCATGCAAATCCTTATGATGGTGTTTGTGCAATGATTAAGGCTTGTAATATACAAAATTATTCCATTTATCTTTTTGGGGAATATTTATTTGCTTATTTTGAATATGTAGGAACAGATTTTCAAGAAGATATGAAAAAAATGGCAGAGGACAAAAACACTCAAGAATGGTGGAAAGTTACCGATCCTTGTCAAATTTCTTTAGGTTATGCTGGTCAAAAATGGCTTGATATGGAGGAAGTTTTTCATTTAGATTAAGCATAAAACACATGGGGGTATTCTATGTGTTTTTGATATTGAGTAATTTGTAGTTTTTATGGTTACAATTGTATTACATATTTAAAAATATAATTTCAAGCAATAAAGCCTTTTTGATGTAGAGTCAGTGTATAATACATAAATTTTTCTTTTTCTATTTATCTATTAAGGAGTTGTAATGTCATTAGCAGTTTCTATTACAGAAGAAGATATACCTACCTTAAAGCGTATGGCAGATTGTGTTCGTTTTTTGAGTGCAGATGTTGTACAAAAAGCTAATAGCGGACATCCCGGTGCAGCAATGGGGCTAGCAGAAGTAGTTAGTGTTTTGACTTTTCATCTTCGTCTTTCGCCTAAGAATCCTCAATGGCTTAATCGTGATAGGCTTGTTTTTAGTGGGGGACATACATCGGCTTTAATATATTCATTACTTCATTTATGGGGTTTTAATGTCAAGCTTGATGATCTACAGTCTTTTAGACAGCTTGATTCCATTACTCCGGGGCATCCAGAATATGGGCTAACTGATGGCATAGAAATTACTACTGGTCCTTTAGGACAGGGTGTAGCAAATGCTGTTGGCTTTGCTATGGCTAGGCAGTATGCTGCATCATTGTTGAATGATACTATAACCCTTATTGATCATAATGTTTTTTGCCTCTGTGGTGATGGAGATCTGCAAGAAGGAATTAGCTATGAAGCATGTTCATTAGCTGGACATTTAAAGCTTTCTTCTTTGATACTCTTATATGACTGTAATAATATTACTATCGAGGGCAATGTAAATCTTGCATGGAGTGAAAACATTACAAAACGATTTCTTGCACAAGATTGGAGTGTGTTTGAATGCGATGGACATAACCCAATAAGTATTAATGAAGCTTTAAACAGGGCAAAAGATTCGTTACAGCCCTCATTAATCATTGCGCATACAAAAATTGCACAAGGCTCAAAAAACTTTAGTGGTTCAGCAAAAACACATGGAGCACCATTAGGGGCTGATGAAATTGCTATTTCTAAGGAAATGAGCGGGTTTTGTAAAGCAGAAGATGTATTTTATATACCAGATGATGTAAAGCATAAATTTCGCACACTTTTTGATATGGGCAGTGCATTAGAGTATCAATGGAATATGCTCTTAAGAAATATTAGTGAAGAAAAAAAAGAACTCATACAAAATCTTATCGCACCGCCTTTTAGTACAGTGCAATTTCCTAGCTTTCAGGTAGGGGCAATGCTTGCCACTCGTGCAAGCAATGGAGCAATATTAAATGCGATAGCAAAGGCACTACCCGGATTTTTAGGAGGGAGTGCTGATTTAGCACCATCAAATAATACTATACTCAAAGATGAACAAAACTTTCCTCAAGGAAGGAATATTCATTTTGGTATTAGAGAGCATGCTATGGGTGCTATCATGAATGCATTTGCTCATTATGGGCTGTTTTTACCCTATTGTGCAACCTTTTTTGTTTTTAGTGATTATATGCTTCCAGCTATTAGGCTTGCTGCTTTAATGAAAACACAATGTTTTTATATATTTACTCATGATTCTATTGGTGTTGGTGAAGATGGTGCTACCCATCAACCTGTTGAACAATTAAGCCATTTTCGTTCATTGCCTAATCTCTATACCTTTCGTCCAGCAGATGCTCATGAAAATATTGCTGCTTGGCGTGTTGCCTTTCATATTCATGCTCCTGTTGCTTTTGTGCTTAGTCGCCAAAATTTACCTATATATGATAAATGCCTTGTAGAAGACATGGAAAAAGGAGCATATGTTATTAGGGGTAGCATCGAACCACAAATAATCATAGCCTCTAGCGGTTCTGAAGTGGCATTAAGCATAGAAGTCGCATCTATACTTGAAGATAATGGAATTCGTGTGCAAGTAGTCAGTGTGCCTTGTTTTGATTTGCTCTTAGAGCAAGATGCAGAATATAGAAATCTTTTATTCCCTGAAGATTCTCTTAAAATAGCTATTGAGGCTTCAAGAGGTTTAGAATGGTATGCATTTGTGGATATACTTTTTGCCATGGAAAGCTTTGGAGAATCAGCCCCCGGCGAAGTACTTTTTAAGCATTTTGGATTTGATGCAGAATGTATTGCACAAAAGATTCTTACATTATATTAATATTTAATAAGTATGAATAAGGAGTATTTATATATTTTCTCGCATAAAAAAGATTTTGATATTTTTTTTAAAGATTGCTCGGGGCATATTCCTGATGCGATTTTATGGAATGATTTTTTAAGAAAATATTTTTTTTATGGAGAGAGAAAAAATATCCCTCATTTTTTAAGAAAAGTTTTACTTGCTGAAGCAGCTCAACAGGTGGATATTGCACCTTTGGGTTTTGAGGCAAATTTTTTAGACTTTCTTCAAAACAGTCAATTTATCTTTCCTTTTTTAGAGGAGCTTTCTTATACTACTTTTAGCATAAAAGATCTTCAAATAGCAGATACCTATGATGAATATGGGGAGCATCTCAATGTCATTCAAAAACTCAAAGATGCCTACTTTCTTTTGCTTGAACAATATAATTTTTGCGATAGCATTATTCAAAAAGGAGCTTTTTTAAAACAAAAAATTCATTCTTATGAATGTGTGGAATTTTTTCTTGATGATTTACTTACGCCATTTGAATGCGATGTATTGCATGAGATAGCAACTTGCAAGCCTCTTTATATACATATTCATGTTGATAGATATAATAAAAATATATTTGAAAATATTATGAAATGCACTCTTGATGAAGGAAAATACTATATTATTGATTTTAAAAATAAAACTATTATACATAAAGAGCAATATTCAAAAAATATTTATGTCCATGCCTATAAATTTACTCATGCTATTAATCAAGTAGCACTTTGTTTTGATAAAATTAAAGAATGGATTGCACAAGGAGTAGATGCAAACAATATTGCTGTTATTTTACCTGATGAGAGCTTTAGAGAAGCTCTCCATTTATTTGATGAATATAATAACTTTGACTACATAATAGGATGGTCGATACAGGATACAGAACATTATAAACAACTTAAAAAAATTTGTAACTTTTTAGAAGAAGATAAATACTATTCAAAAGATCCATACTTTATAAAAATTTTAGATATTCAAACAAATGGTGTTCCAGCTCTTGAGGAGCTAAGCGAGATTTTAAGGGAGAGATACTACGAAGCCTGTGTGCTCTTAGATGATATTTTAATACCATTAAATATGATTGCAGATATTCTCAAAAGGCATTCCCTTAAAACCATGCTTGATATTGCATTAGCGATCATAACAGAACATTGGAAAACAGAATATAGTAGCAATAATGGTAAAATAAAAGTTTTAGGAATCAAACAAGTAAAAAATTTTGTGCTTGATAAAGTTATTATCCTTAACATGAATGAAGGATTAGTGCCTAAGGCAAATGAAAAAGACCTTTTTCTTAATTCATTTATACGAAAAAAAGTAAGCCTTCCTACATATAAGATAAGAGAAGATATGCAGAAGCATTATTATCTATCAGCACTACAATCATCCTCTGAAGCGGTTATTGGTTGGGTTTGTGATGAGGAAAAACGCCTCTCACATCTTATCTTAGAACAAGAGTTTGATAAGCAAATCCATATTACTAATCATGATGGCGAAGAACTTTACTGCCATAGCCTTTTTGTCCCTCCTAAGCAACATCAAATCACCCCAGTAAATATTATTGCTCCGCTGCCTGATGATTTTGTATTTTCCTATACTAAAATGAAGCTTTTTTTGCAATGCCCTTGTGCATTTTATTATCTATACATACAAAAACTTAAAGAAGAAAAAGAAGAATACCAGCGTAATGCACTGATAGGCATCTTAATACATAAATTCTTACAAGAAAGCTATCAAAACACAAAAACATTCAAAGAAGTTTATGACACTTTTTATCATAAGCTAAAAACACCCCAAGAAAAACAAACTGATTTTTTACAATTACAACTTGTTGGAAAATATATGAAAAAATTTTTTATGGAAGAAGAAAAATTTTTTATGGAAGAAGAAATTTTATATCTTGAAAAAAAATTTACCTGTGATATTAATGGCTTTACATTCCATGGTTTTATCGATAGAATTAGCCAAAAGAATAATGGAGATATTATACTTATAGATTATAAACTTAAGAAAAATATTATACAACAAAAAGAGCAAGAAGAGGCATGTATTCAATTTGCAATTTATATTGAAGCGATGAAAAATATTATGGATTGTAAAAATAAAACAATTATTGCCTGTATTTATGATTTATATAATGGTTCGCGAATTATAATTAATGAAGAATTATTGCTCAAAGCCAGAGCAAAACTTTTTGACACTCTTGAGTGCTTCAAAGGAAAGAGTATCTGTTTTAATCCTCAAAAATCACCTCATTGTTCTTATTGTAGTTTTTATGATATTTGTGGTTTGCACCATATAAGTTTTTAATAACTTAATTTTATAGTTATTTTTATTTACTTGTAGTACGGAGTTAAGTAATGAGCAACTTGTTCCCCTAAAATACCTATAAGCATGAAATAACGAGATTAAGTAAATTATACCATATCTCACTATAAACCTACAAATTCAAATAACAGAATAAACCTTAAAGAATTTACTTAACTCCACTATATAAAGTTATATTATAAGCTCATTGTAAAAACAAACTCAAGCACAAGGTTGATATTGTCCTTACTAATATTTTGGAGT
>JARHYY010000079.1 GCA_029258405.1 Helicobacteraceae bacterium
AATAGCCTTTGAGTGCTTTAATTAATCTTAGTAGTTTATTCAAAGAAATAAAAGATTATTATAAGAGTGCATATTAAAAAACCTTAAAAAGAGCTAGTAGATTTTATGAATAAAGAATGCAATAATGTAAGTAATTAATCTCTATATATAAAAGATTCTTTGTTTATCTTATTGAATGAAATGATAATTTAAATTATGGTAAGCTGTGTCAAGTTTTTATGTATAGAAATGTTTGTGTGGTTTGGGGGCAACATTATAGGTTCGATTACAATAAAACATTGATGGGTAATGAGCAAAGTTTAATGAGTTTTAATGAGTTTTAATGAGAAGGAATTACTCTAGAAAGTGTGATTCACTTTTTAGGAGGAATAGTTTTGTTTGACATATTTAGTTATTTTTGTAATAATAATTTGAGTGCTTAAAATAATATTCACAAGAGGGAATTCATGAAAAGGCTATTTTTTTGTGCTTTAATGGTTTGTCCTGCTTTTGCCCGTAATTATGATTATTATCCAGAAGATAGGCTTTGTGCGATGGTAAGGGCACAGGATAGAGAAGAGCGTTACGGAAATAAAGAATACGCAAAACAAATTGCAAAAGATATTGAAATTTTTAGGGAGCGTTTCGGGCTTCAATGGTATAATGATGCCTATTGTGGTGATGCCGATAGCTATGAAGATGGCTTTAGAGATGGTTATGAATATGGAAGATACCCACCTTATTATCCTCCCTATTATCCACCATACCCAGGAAAACCTCACCCCTATCCACCCTATCCAATTCCAAAATAATCGCTCATATAAAAATAGTTATTGGGGTGAAAGGCTATTTAACTTGAAGCAATAGGGGGCGTGATTATTGAGAATATTCTTTTGAGGATAGCAAGAAATATGAAAAATGAACCCACAGGAATAACAATTTCTGTAAGAATAAATAGGGCAATAACTTTCATAAATCTTTCAACCATTTCATCTAAATAGTTCATGGCTGAATTGATATTTTCAAAAATATTATTTTTTATTTCACCAAGTTTTTTTGGAGCTTTTTGCATATTGTCAAAAAAGCCTTTGACATTTCCCCATTGTTCCTGCATCCATGAATGGCTTTGCAATACTTCATCATTAGTAGTGCCATTTTGTTCCCTATGCCCTAAGAAGTTATTATTTAATGTTTCCTCCAAGGTTTCTTGTTGGTCATGAATGTTGTGCATATTTGTTTCAAACTCTTCATTAAGATAGAAATCGTATATATAAGTATTCATAGTAGCAGTAAGAGGGAAGAATAGCCATATTAAAAAAGAAATTTTAAGTAAAAAAAATCCTATATTTTTAAGACCCAAGATATTGAGTTTTAAATGATAAAAAAATATATTATAAAAAAACAAACAAATAAAGGCTAAGGGAAAAAGACATTTAAAAACCAAAAATGTAACTAGCCCTATAGATATTTTTTGCAATAGAGCAAGCACAATAAGTGCAAATAGCAGGGAAGATATTCGCTCTAAATTATCACTAATGGCAGCAAGCAATTCACCGGGTGCAACAGTTACCCCAACTCCAAAATGAAATGAAATTTCTCCTCTTTGTATCATGGCTGTAAGCTTGCTTGCAAGCTTAACGCTTGCCCACGCTATCCCAAGTTTAGTTAAGGTGTTATTATAATAATCAGTACTTTGCTGTTCTATAGAGTTTATAAGCCATATATTTTTATGATTATCATTAGGCTTAAGAGGGAGGATAAATAATACAATGAGCATGGCAAGAAAAAAGGCATAGATAAGGTAAGGTTTATACTGGGACATTGATAGAGCCTTGATAGGAAAATGCTTCAAACATTTTTTGTGGTTGTAACGAATCGATAGCACGAATTTTATAACCTAAAATACATTCTCCTTCACTATTTGTTTCAAAAATAATAATTGGCAAAATGCGTACACATTTATCAGGAATTTCAAAAGCACAAGGAATACCACTCAAAAATCGCTTACAAATGCCCTTAGCCTCTAAGCCTAGAATACCATCCATGCAACCACATCCACCAGCATCGCTTAACCCTAATGTTCCGTTTGCAATTTCAAGATCATCAGTGCCTACATGAGTATGTGTGCCAATAACAGCTGAAACTTTACCACTTAAGAGCCAAAAAAGTCCTCTTTTTTCGCTTGTAGCTTCAGCATGAAAATCGATAAAAATATGTTTAATATTTTGTGCCTTAAGTTCTTGCGTGGTTTGCAAAGCAATTTCAAAGACATTATTAGTTTGAGGCATTCCATAATGCCCCATGAGATTAATGACTGCTAAGGTTTCTTGATTAAAATTGTATATGCCAACACCACTGCCTGGTGCTGCTTTTGGCATATTATGTGGTCGTAAAATGTGAGGACAATCATCAATGATAGCAAGTATCTCTTTTTTATCCCATATATGATTGCCACTAGTAATAATATCAACCCCGGCATTTAAGAGCTCTTGAGCACAATTTTTAGTAAGTCCAAAGCCATGGCTTGCATTTTCCCCATTGGCAATAACTACATCAAGTTTCTCTGCGAGTTTTATTTCTTGAAGCCTTTCTTTGATGATTGTTCTTCCGGGCTTGCCTATAATATCGCCTATAAATCCTATTCTCATATGTGCTCTTTTTGTTTTTGGGATTGCTTATGTAAATATTTCAAAAGTGCATCTAAAATATCGTCATCATCTTTACTATATGCTTCAAGCTTAATAGTTTCTGCTTGAGAGCAAATACTTATTTTTTGTTGGTAATTAGTAATTTTTTGGATATGAAGTTGTTGTGCTAAAACTTTAATAGTGATAAGAGCAAAAAATTGTTTTGTATAATGGTCTGCTTTTCCAAAGCGATCATTCATTTCAATTTCAAGATGATTGATTTCATCTATACTTTTACATAGTGCAAGTCGTCTATAAAGATTGATGCGTATTCGCTCAGAGCTAATATATTGCGGGGAGAGAAAAGCATTAATGGAGAGCTTTATATCAACCTCTTGATTCACATTTTGTGTTTGTGTGCTTAATGAGCAAATAGAATCTTCAAGCATTTTAAGATAAAGCCCATAGCCAATATTTTTAATATGCCCACTTTGTGCCTCACCTAAAAGATTGCCCCCGCCTCGTATCTCTAAGTCATGAAAAGCTAAAATTGAACCACTGCCTAATTCAGAATGTGTTTCTAGTGCTAAAAGTCGTTTTTTTGCTTCAGGGGTTAGCGTTTCATGATCATTGATAAGAAAATAGCAAAAGCCTTCCTTCTCCCCTCTGCCTACTCTTCCGCGTAATTGATGTAAATCAGCCATGCCAAATTTATCACTTGAGTTAATAATAATGGTATTTGCATTAGGGAGATGAATCCCCGATTCTACAATAGATGTTGAAAGTAAAACATGATATTTATTACAACAAAAATCTATCATTATATTTTCACTTTCTTTAGAATCAATTTGGGAATGCAAAATAGCAATATGAAGATGAGGGATAAGGCTTTTAAGATGAGTATAAACATTATTAATGCTCGCAATATTATTATGAATATAAAAAATTTGCCCACCTCGTCTTATTTCACGCAAAATAACTTCTTTAATCAAAGTATCACTATATGCTTTTACAAAAGTCCTTATAGGCTTTCTCTTTTGGGGTGGGGTGCTTAGTGTGCTCAAAGGTTTAATATCTGAAAGTACTTGATTAAGAGTTCTTGGTATAGGGGTGGCACTCATAGTGAGTGTATGGAGATGAATGGCAATTTGTTTTATTCTTTCTTTTTGTTTAACACCAAATTTATGTTCTTCATCAATAATAATTAAGCCTATCTTATGAAATTGCATATTAATAATACTATGAGTCCCTACGACAATGTCAATAAGCCCTTCTTGTACATTTTTAATGATACTCTTTTTTTCCTTATTGCTTACAAATCTATCAAGCTGAACTATCTTGATTCCAAAAGGGCTAAAGCGCTCTTTGAGCGTCTTAAAATGTTGCATGGCTAACAAAGTAGTAGGCACAAGCAAAGCTGATTGAAAACCACTTTTATACGCAACAAATAATGCATTCATAGCAACTTCTGTTTTACCAAAGCCTACATCACCGCTTAAAAGCCTATCCATAACTTTACCGCTTGAGAGATCATTAAAAATATTATTAATGGCTTGTTTTTGATCATCTGTATATTCAAAGCCACTTCGTGATTGAAAAATGGGTATTTCTTCATTATGTACATCAAATATAATACCCGGTGTTATATTTCTTTGAGCTGCTAAAAGAACAATTTGCTGTGCAATTTCTAAAAGCTTCTTTTTAATTTTTTCTTTAAGCTTTACAAAACTACTGCTTCCAAGCTGGTCTATCACAGGTATGCTTCCACTGTCAGCAATATATCTATCAATATAATTAAGATTTTCAACAGGCAATAAAAGTTTATCTTCCCCTTGATATGCAATTAAAATAAAATCCCTTAAAGCACCTAAAACCTTTTCTTGTGAAATACCCTGAAAAATGCCAATACCATATTCTTCATGTACAATATAATCACCTACTCGTATTTCATCAAGTATAATATTTTTTTTATGTATCTTCTTAGGGGCAATGTTTTTATTCAGTGATATAATGACTTCATCAGGTGTGATAAAATTGAGATGATAGGGGGCAAAAATAGTGTTATAAGGTATTTGTGGCAATGTAGTTTGGCGTAAAATAGCATCATTACGAGCGATAATATGTATTGTTTTTTTTGAATGGAGTTGCAAAAAGGTATTCAATCTATGGGCATTAAAGGTAAAATCTGCATATCCTTTTTGAACTTCTAATTGAGGGATTTTAGCCAACTGTTGAAGTATAGCAACTTCATGAGCTCCTTCAGCAATACTTATATATTCTTGCATGTCTTTGTAGGCTTGAGGGGTGATAAAAGATATTTTTGAATCATGAATATAAGAACACATACTTGGTTTAAGATGCCAAAACCCTAAACTAAGCATATCTTGAGAAAAGCTTGCAGAAGATGATTGGATAATACTCTTGTTAATATCTTCAAATTCATCAGCACTTAAGGCAAAGAGAGCGGGGGGGATATATATTCCGTTAAGTTTTTCTTTTTCTGACAGTTGTGTGTAAATATCAAAATATCGTATATCTTCAATTTCATCATCAAAGAAAGAAATGCGCAAAGGTTTTTCTGAAAGTGGGGGATAAATATCTAAAATATCCCCCCTTAAAGATGCCTCTCCTTGCATTTCAATCATATCAACAAAAGTGTAGCCATAATGGTAGAGCCTTTCTTGAATGTCTTTTATGGTTATTTTTTGGTAGGTAAGCGAAAAGCCTTCTAAATTTTTTTGTTGAGGAAGTGGGTAGAGCAAAGCATTAAAAGGAGCAATCAATATTTTTGATGGTGATTGACTTTTATAATAATTTCTTAAATGGGCTAATAAAATCAGTAATTCATGGTAATATGGTCGTAAGTCATCGCCCATTTTAGCGCGAAAATCAGAAAGCAAGAAAGGACTTTTTTTGGCAAAAAGCATAACTTCTCCTGCTTCTTCTGCCTCTGCTTGGTCAGCAACAATAAGGAGCTCTATATTTTTGTAAATTTTACATGCACTATAAATAAGCGATTGTATCACGATTTCTTTTCTTTTTCTTGTGCTTTTTCTTCTTTTATCTCCTCTAAAGGTTTTTTGCTTCGTTCATTTTTTATGCGACTTTCACCAACAAAAAATCCTTCTCTTTCAATAACCAATTCATTAACAATAATATTTCCATCAATTCTTCCATGCGGCATTATTTCGATAATATTACAATTAGCTGTGCCATTAAATTTACCACTAACAATAAGCTTTTCTGCAACTATTTCACCGCTTGCTAAGCCACTCTGACCAATGGAAATGGTATTTTTTGAAATAAGCTTTCCTTCAAAACTTCCATCAATATGGAGGTTTGATTCTGCAACTATTTCCCCTTCAATGCTTGTTCCCATTGCTATAATAGTTGTTTCTTGTGTCATCATTCTCCTTTAATTATTTTTTATATCATTTTTAGTGTGGCTTGAGCCAATGAATGACCCCCCCCTTTCAATCAAAAGGTCATCTGTAAATATATCCCCCCTATATTTTCCTTGAGAATGTATCTCGATACAATCACATTTGCTCTCCCCTTCAAATAAACCATTAATAATCATTTTATTTGCTTTAATATTTCCTTTGCCTGTACCACCATTGTTGATAACAATAACTGATTCAGATTGTATCTGCCCTTCAAAATTTCCTTCTATATGAATTTCTGATTGGGCTGTAATTTTGCCTTTAATAACTGTGCCTCTTGTAATAATACTTACTCCTGTATCATTAACCCCAAGAAGCGATACCTTAGTTTTATTATTTCCTTTAAAAATTGCCATTTTCCTCCCTTTATATTAAAGTGAATTAGGGGTTTTCTTTTTTTACATTAGGGACAATTTCCCTAATGGCACTCACTACATTAAGCAATGATTGCCATTTAATGCTTTTTTCTTTTTCAAATATTTCATTATAATCTTTCATTGTCCAATCCAAGAAAGGCTTAGGGTTAATTCGTTCTTGTAAGAATAAAATTTCATAATGCAAATGCGGACCAGTGCTTAAACCAGAATTACCAGAATATGCAATGACTTGCCCTTTTTTCACAAAATCTCCCTCATTTACATTTGGTTTGCTTAAATGGGCATAAACAGTCCTAAAGCCATAAGCATGGTCTATTTTTACCATTACACCATAACCACCATTATACCCCATTTTGGAAAATGATACTACACCATCAGCCGTAGCATATATTTTTGTGCCAACAGGAACACGCAAATCAATTCCTGAATGATATTCCTGCCTCTTTAATAATGGATGCATACGATACCCAAAAGGGCTTGATATTTGCACATATTCCACAGGGCTCCCGCTTGGTACCATGCGCATGGTCAAGCCTTTTTGTTCGGCTGTTACCTTTGCTAGATCAACTCGCTCAAGAATATAGCTGATATTGCCCCCTGAATCATCCATAGTTATATTCTCATTGTCATTTTGGGTTATTCCAATAAAACCTTCAAGACTGCCTAGCCGTCCTCTTATAATTTCCATATCATTATTTTTTTGTGCAACTTCTGCATCGAGATTTTTATTGATTTGTTCAATTCTCTGATAATCTTCCACTAATTTATTTCGGTTTTTCTCAATGGATGCAACCTCTGATATAAGCAACTTAATAGAAGTAAATGCTACAAGAATAATAGCAAGGATTAGTAATGCAATATAAAGTAAAATATGTTTTACAAATTGATGGATATTGTATTGCTTTGAGCCTTTAACATCAGTAATAGTAATGATAAACTTATTTTGCATAAAAATCCTTATATTGTAAAATAAACGATTCAGCAACACTGAATGAACCAAAAACAACATATATTACTTGTTGCTTTAAAGGAAAAATATTAAAATCATAAGATATTTTTAAGGACTTGATAGCCTGTACAATCTTCTCTAAAGATATAATTCTATCATTATTTGGTAGCTTTAGTATATGAATAGTGCTTAAAATAGGTTTGAAAATATGAAGAATCTCTACAAAATCTTTATCTTTATATGAATTATAGATTAAATCAATTTTTTGACCTTTAAAAATTTCATAAATGGCGTTTGCAGCATGCGTGTTATGCCCAACATCAATAAAGACATTATCTTTCCATTTTTGACAACGAGCAGGCAAATCAAAGGGTAAAAGATTGTTCATATTATAATCAATACAAAGTTTTTGAGCCGCTTTTTTCGCAAGGGTAAAGTTTTGCACTTGATATGCTGCAAGATTATTTTTGTTGCTATATTCTTGTTCTTGTGCAGATAATATAAATTCTTTAGAATCTATAAATTCAACAATAATATTTTTTGTTTCTGTAAGCTGTTTGATGACTTGTTGGATAATATGCAAAAAAGGTTGATAGCCTATTATAGCTTGGTGGGTAATGCTCCTAAGTTTAGTGGCAGCGATACATTCAATGCTATTGCCAAGTATTCTTTGATGATCAAATGCTATGGGCGTAATAAGTGAAAGCTGATGGGGTAAAGAGTTTGTAGAATCAAACTCCCCTCCAAGCCCAGATTCCATAATAGCATATTCCAAATGATAAAACAGCATATAGGCTAGTAATGTGGCATATTCAAAATAACTTACTCTATCAATATAAGGTTTATTTTCTTCATCTTTAAAGCTCAACAAAATATTATGCACTTCAAGTAGCTTTCCTGCTGATACAATACCCCCATTAATCCAAAACCTATCACAAAAAGAAAGTAAATGAGGCGATGTAAAATGCCCTACACTTTTTTGTGCTGCAAGTAGCATTAAGGCAAGAAATCTTCCTGTACTACCTTTACCATTTGTACCAACAATATGAATAAAAGAAGGGCTTGGTTTTCCTAATGTTTGTGTGATCCTTGTTTGAAGAATGCTAAATATGTCTTTAAAACGCTGGGGGTTAAATGCTTTATATTCTTGTTCTTTTTGGGCAAGATAATCTTCTATAATTTGTAACGCCATAACATCTCCTAACATGAAACTCTGTTATAGCCCTGCTCTTTACCTGCTCTCATGCGTTGTTGTGCAATATGGGTAATAGAGTCAAAACCTTCACCTTCGTTTCTATCGGCAACACCAATTGTAACAGTAATTTTCATTTGATATTCTCCATATACAAATGTGCTCTCTTCAATTTGGGTTCGTATTTTTTCAGCAATATATGATGAATCAAAATGATCCATTCCCGAGAGAAGCACTAAAAACTCTTCTCCATCAAAGCGTATAACATAATCATTTTCGCGTACAATACTTTTAAGAAGTTTTCCAAAAGTGGCTAATATTTTATCGCCCGGACCTTCACCATATTTTTCATTAATTTCTTTAAAATGATCAATATCAATAAAAAATAAAGAATAGCTTTGATGGTATTCTACAAAAAGATCTTCTTGATATTGTATGAGTTCTTTTGCACCAGGCAGAGTATATACCCCTGTGAGTGTATCTAAAGAATGTGGTTGAGCTTCTATTTTTTTTGGTTTTTCTACCCCTATTTTAGTAGATATTTTTTCAAGTCCGTTTTTTGTATTGTCTATAGCTTCTTTAATATGCTTAAAGCGTTTTTGGGAATGAGCAAGCAAAGCAAGCATATTTTCTTTAAAGTTCAAGAGTTTTTTTTCTTCTGGGTTCAAATTGGTGAGCTGCTTATTACTTTGTGTAATTTCATCAACAATCATAGCCCCAGCAATTTGCATAGAAGAAACCTTTGCCATAACCACTTCTGCAATTTTTTCTATTTCTTTAGCATGCTGTCTTATAGTGGCATTAAGGAGCGCTTTATCAATATGTATTCTTTCCTGCAATGCTTTTGTGAGAACAAGAATAAGTTGCTCTTTGATGATTTTGCTTAAATCACTCTTAAGCATTTGGCTTGCTTTATCTATAGCCTCTTGTTTTTTTGGGTGCTCTATGAGCGATGGACGCAAAAGAGGAGCAATAAAACTTAATGTCTCTTCTCGCTCCTCTTTGCCAAGAGGAGTTTCCTGCCTTTTTTGTTTAAAAACATTTGACCATTTTTCTTTGAGCTGCTGTGCATTTATTTGTGTATTACCTTCTATAAACTCTTTTGTTTCTCGTATGAGATTAAGGTATTTACTATTGTCTGGATTACTGCTTATATAATGGTGCAAAAATATAGATAGTATATCACGATAAATAAGCAATTGTTCTTTTTGGGATTGCACATTAGCTGAACGCAATGCAATGCTATTAAGGCAGGCAATAAAATCTTCTTGGGTTTTAATAGGTACATTTTGCATTTGGTTTTTTATCTTTGGGTCAAGTTTTTTAAAAAAAGAATCTCTCCAATGATCTTTACAGTCATCAAAAGTAATATTAAGATTTTTTGCTTCATCACAAAAAACTTTTTTATAAAGATCTGGTGTTGCAATCTGTCCATTTTTTTGTATTCTCAATAAGGCTCTCTTAACCACTTCTTTAAGCGATGACATATTTTATCCTTTTAATGAGATGATTCATTTTTATATAGTAGCTATTTTGGCTATAAATATATCTAAAGCTTGTTCGCTTGCTCTCCTAATGGCATCCAATCTCCTAGAATCTGTTAATATAGATGAAATATCAATAGAAAAAGTATAGCGCCCTGTGGTGGTCATGGAATCAGTTTTGCCATGCAAATCTTGATATTCAAAAAAAAGCACTACATAAACACGATAAAAATTTGTAAAACCTTCCCTATTTTCTGCTAGCGATGCAAATCTTACACTTTGTATGCTTACTTTTATGAATGAATCTGCTTCATCAGCTGATGTAGCTACTACCGCATTGAGTCTTTCTGCAACAGCATCTAAAAGGGCATCTTTTACAAGAACGCTATTTTCTGGGTCGCGATAATTTACTTGAATATCTATATAAATTTTTTCCCCAAAAAGAGATGTGCTATAAGCAGAAAATGGTCTATAGCCACAACCATAAAGCATAAGTAAAAAAATAATGAATTTATATTGCTTGAGCATACAAGCCCCTCATTCTCGTGCTATAACAAAATTAACCAACTTATAAGGCACAACAATACTTTTAAGTATTTGATGTCCTTTAAGCCATTTATGCACATTGTTTTGAGCTTGTTCTATGATAAATTCCTTACTAGCATCAAGAGGTACTTCTATTTCTCCTCGTCTTTTTCCATTTATGGTAATTGCCATAGTAATGCTCTCTTCTTTGAGTGCATGAAAATCAATTTTTACAGGTGTAAGATTATGAGAATTAAAAAGAATTTTGCTTAACTCATGGGCTGAATGTGGAATTATAGGCTCTAAAAGATTTAATACAATATAATAACCTTCAGTCCATATAAGTGTATTGTTTTGATTATTTAAAGCATTAAGCGATTCCATACAAGCTGCAATAAGTGTATTGAAAGCATAATCATTTTTCCGACTATAAACCTCTTGTGCTTTTAGTGCAGCTTCATAAACTTTTTTGCGAGCATATTTTTCTTCTTTGGATAGTGTAATATTGGTAAAAATAGGGCATTGCTCTGTTTTTTGCACTAATTGTGCTTTGTCAAAAAGGCGACGAATAAAACGAAAAGCACCCTCAAGGGCATTTTCATTCCACTCAAGCTCTTTTGTAGGAGGTGCAGCAAAGAGGATAAAAAGTCTTGCAGTGTCAGCTCCATAATGCTTAATAATGAAATCTGGGTCAATAATATTACCTTTACTTTTAGACATTTTAGAGCCATCTTTTAAAACCATTCCTTGTGTGAGCAAATGTGCAAAAGGCTCATCAATGTTAATATAACCAAGATCCCTTAAAGCCTTTGTGAAGAATCGGGCATATAAAAGATGCAAGATAGCATGCTCTATCCCGCCTATATATTCATCAACACTCATCCAATATTGCCCAAATTCTTTACTAATAGCTTCCTCTTCCCACAAATAAGAAGGTGTGGCATATCGCAGAAAATACCAGCTTGATTCCATAAAAGTATCCATAGTATCTGTTTCTCTTTGGGCATCTTTATGGCATTTTGGGCATTTGGTATATTTCCAGCTTGAATGTTTATCAAGAGGGTTTCCCTCGCCATCAATACATATATCATCTGGCAAGGTTATGGGAAGATTTTTTGCACTTTCAGCAACAATCCCACATGAAGGGCAATGAATAAGAGGTATAGGCGTGCCCCAATATCGTTGCCTTGAAATACCCCAATCTCTTAAGCGATAATTAACAATAGATTTTCCAAGTGCATTATCTTCAAAATATTTGATAATCTTTTGTGCTGCATCTTGTACAGATAAATTACTAAATTCAGCAGAATCAATAAGCATTCCATCTTTAAAACAATAAGGCAGATTATGTGCTTGTTTAGGTTGAATAACTTGTTTAATAGGTAAATTATATTTACAAGCAAATTCATAATCCCTTTCATCATGAGCTGGAACAGCCATTATTGCCCCATGTCCATATTCTATAAGCACGAAATTAGCTACCCATAAGTCAATTTCCTCCCCATTCAAAGGATGCAGGGCAGTAAGGTTTAACTTAATGCCATACTTCTCTTCTTTTGAGCGTTCTCTCAAGGAAGTGTTACGCATTCTTTTAATAGAATCTTTATCATCTTGGGAGATAATATCAGTAGTCAAGAGCAATGTTATTAAGCTATGTTCAGGAGCAAGAGCAAGATAACTCACCCCAAAAATAGTATCTGGACGAGTAGTAAAAACATTAATGTTTTTATATTCTATACTATCAAGCAATTGCAATGATTTTTGACTTAATGTAAAATGGAACTCTAGCCCAAAACTTTGACCAATCCAATTTTTTTGCATAGTAAGCACTTGATTTGGCCAACGACCTTGTAGCTCATTAAGTGTTTCAAGAAGTTCTTGCACATAGGCTGTTATTTTTACATAGTATTGATACATCTCTTTTTGAACAACCATATTATCACAACGCCAACATTTACCATCAACCACTTGTTCATTAGCTAAAACTGTTTGATCAAATGGACACCAATTTACAAATCCTTTTTTACGATAGATTAAGCCTTTTTCCCATATTTGTGTAAAGAAATACTGCTCCCATTTAGAATATAATGGATCACAAGTAGCAAACTCTTGTGTTTGCGAAAAGGACAGCCCAAGTGCATAGAGCTCTTTTTTCATTTGTGCTATATTGTTATATGTCCATTCTTTTGGGTGGGTTTTGTTCTGTATAGCTGCATTTTCTGCTGGCATGCCAAAAGCGTCCCATCCAATAGGATGCAAGACATTATAGCCTTCTTTTCTATAATGTCTTGCTATGGCATCACCAATACAATAATTGCGTACATGCCCCATGTGGATTTTTCCGCTAGGGTAAGGAAACATACTTAATATATATTTTTTTTTAAGATTTTTGTTATGTTTTGGCTCAAAATCAGCTTGTTTTTTCCAAATTTCTTGCCATTTTGGTTCTATAAGTTTAGGATTATATTCCATAAGCTCTCCTTAGTAATCTGCATCATTGCTTTTCATGCTACCTACAATAATTAATATGGCAGAAAAAATATTTGCCACCAAAGCACCAATAGCTAGAGCGATGGCATATCGAGATTCACCAAAAGATTGTTCATATATAAATGCTGGAATTAAATGCAAATCTGCCACAAGGGAGCTTGCCAAAAGTTCTGCTGATAAAGTGTTTTTAACCCCTATTTTTAGTATGGTAGAAATTACATTTACACTTGCGGCAATAAAGAGCATTAATGATGTTTGTTCATAGAGGTAGCCCGCTGTTGATGTAAGACTCATCAGGTTAAAAAATGCAAAAATAACTTTACCCCAATCCATAATACATTCCTTGTTGTTGAATCATATTGTGCCTTTTGCATACATTGAACGCAACTTTTGCTTTTCCTTTTTTTGTTTTTCCTTTTCTAAAAGAGCGAGCTTATATTTTTTAATATCAAAACCAAGCCATATAACAAAGAGCATGGCAATAAAAATAGAGCTATATGTACCTACAAAAGTTCCTATAAGCATAGAAAAAGTAAAACCTTTAATAATTGCTCCACCAAAGAAAAATAGGGCAAACAATGTAAAGAGCATGGTAAGTGTAGTAAGTATAGTTCTTGAAAGCGTCCTTGAAACAGCTTCATTCATAACTTCTGCAAGTGTTTCTTTTGTGCTTTTTTGGAGTCTTTCTCGTATGCGATCAAAAATAATAATCGTATCGTTAATAGAGTATCCAAGAATCGTAAGCAACGCCGCTACAATATCAAGCCCAAAATCAATATCAAATAAAATAATCGCCCCACAGCAAATGATAATATCATGTGCAAGTGCCAATAATGCAGCAATAGCAAAACGCCATTCATATCGGAAAGCAACATATATTAAAATTCCAATACTAGCACATATCAAAGCTAATATACCCTTTGTTCGTAGCTCATCTCCTACTTTTGGACCAACAATATCAATTCTTCTTATGTCAAATTTACCTGTAGGTTCGAGTATATGGCTTAAAATTACACCTATATTTTCTGTAAGAGTTGTTTGAGATTGAGGTAATTTGATAATAATTTCTGATGACGAACCAAATTCACTCACCAAAAAACCTTTATATTCTTGATGTTCTTCAAGCAAGGAGCGAATTTTTGCAATGGGGGCTTTATTTTCATATTGAATTTGCACAATAGTTCCACCCTTAAAATCAATGCTGTATGAAAAACCTTTGAAGATAAAAAGAGCAATGCTCGCACATATCAAGAGGACTGATAATACAATAGTGTATCGACCAAGAGTAACAAAATTATAAATGCGATTATATTTAAAAAATTCCATTAAGATGTTCCTTTGGTGTTGAAAGTATTATGTTTATAACCAAACCA
>JARHYY010000084.1 GCA_029258405.1 Helicobacteraceae bacterium
CAGATACAAACCCCATTTCAGAAGCTTTTAAAAGTGCTAATGCAACTATTGGTGTGAGCATAACAAGATAATTCATATAATTAGCATGCTCTTGTATTTTTAAAAAGAATTCCGCATTGTTTGAAAAGTTGATACCCATATTTGATGATTTCTGTAGAGCTTCAAAAGAATGCTGCATAATTAAATCATTTAAAAAATTAATGATTGAGAGTATTGGTGTCCAAAGCACAATCCATAAAAGTAGAGTGATATAAAGCTTTATATGTTTGAAATCTGAAAATATGACAGCAAATAATGCTAAAATCCACGAAATACCAACAATCATTACTGTAAAGTAGGCTTTAGCCATAGGTAAATAAGTTTTGGCTAATATGCCTTGTGTTTGCATTTGATTAAAAAGATTGTAGTGAGCAATACTTGCTGATGATGATAATGAACCTTCATTTAAGCCATATAATTTCTCTATGCTTTTAAAGCTATCTCTTGTGCTATTAATTAAAAGAGTTTGCTGAAACATTTCTCTTGCATTATTCCAATTTTGAGCATAAATCTTAGCTACTCCAGCAACTCTATCCTCATATCGTTGTGCCATGCTTTTAGGAATACCTAAACTCGCAAGATGGGTGTTAATGATATTCTCTGATATTTTTGCATCAGCAATATATTCTTTTATATGATTGCCTAATGCTTGACATGTAATAAGTTCAGATTCGCCATCAAGATTGCCATCAGCATCTTTTTTGTAATGTAGGGTAAGAATTTGATTCATTGTCCAAAATGGTGCTGGTGTTCCTAGTAAATCCTCTTTCAGATTATTACTTTGCATTAAAAAATAATTTAAGGCTGGATTTTTCAAAACATTGTATTTATAGCAACCATTAATGAAGCTTAACATATTTCTCTGCAAATAAGGTGTTCCATTAACTACAGATTGAGCTATTCTAGGGACAACCAACATGGAAGTCAAGCTAAAACCAACGCCTGCATTCCGCATAGAAATAGAATCAGGTGTCGAGTAATGCTTTTCCATGCCAAATAATATACCCCTTTCAATTCTACTAACAAGAGATAGGACATGTCCAATACCAATTGGCACTTCAGAAACGATATAAGATTCTGTGGTGCTCTCATCAAATATCATATACTGATGAGTTTTATCATTTGGTGCATGTAAAAATAGATTCCATATAAGCAATGATAAAATAGAGATTTTCCCAATCTCAACAGTCATATTTGTTCTATTATTAGCCAACACTTTAAAAACACCATAGATATAACCTATCAACAACGCCGATTTAAAGAGCATGCCTGATTCTTGAATAACACCCCTTACCGCTTGTAAAATCTCATTCATGATACTTGCATAGCCCCATGTGTAAATGAGATTGCTATTAGGAACATCAGCACAAAAAGCTATAGTTGAAAAAATGAATATAAATACTACAAATTTCATGTAATTCCTTACAAATTATTCATACTTTGAGCAGTTTGATCAAGTAATTTTTGCATTTTTTTCACATCATCAAATTCTTTACTCAATTTTTCAGATTTCTCACCCAATCGTTGTAAAAACTTCTCGCGAACACTTTTTATACTTTCAGATATTTTTCCAGTGTCCTTACCTTCTAAATTTTTCTGTAAAGACTGTTGCCCTAATGGAAGAATCAAATTCTTTTCAATTTCATCGGCAATTGCATTAATAACAACCTCAAAATATTTTAATATTGCCATTTCAATATATGGATCAGGATTAACTCTCTGTTCAGAAGCTGCATAGTTGAGAAGAGAAGCCACAGGCATAGTCATGGTTTCGATAAACTTAATATCATCTGGTGAAATTGGTTGGTTATGAGCAATAGATTCAACAATTTTTATTAACCGCTCTCTCACTGTAAAGAAGAATGGTTTAAATGTAATCTCGATAGAATCTTTATTTTTAGGAACACTAAAATATTTTCCATCTTTACTTATTTCCCACACAGGCACTTGTATGCTTATATCCTCTGAATCTTTTGCACCACTATCTTTAACACCAAATAAAAAGTCTATAAACCTATCTGGGGCTATAGAAGGATCGATAATTTTCACTTCCGTAGCAACATTATCCTGACCTGTATCAGCTGTCTTACCATCGCTATAACCAACTATATCACCAACCAATGCACGCAATAAATGTTCATATTCTTCAGGATCCATGCTTTCTTTTAAAGGTGTGAGAGCATGCTTATTACTTTCAAGCATATACTTCAACAAAGAGCCTTGAGCAAATAAAATATCACTAGGACTAGCACCATCAGAAGAACTTCCACCTTTTCCATTAATCCAATCTGTGAAAGAATTAACAGAACTTGAAACATCTTCTCCAAATGAAGATATCCATGATTCACTAACACCACCTCCAATGCCTGTTGATAATGAACCAGCTAGTTTCTCTCCTACTTTACCACTCCAATTATTGAGAGCGGTGCAGGTGTTAAAATTGATAGAATTGATAGCATTTGATATGTCTTCTAAAGCTGTCATAATTGTATCGCAATCTTTACAGAGCGTTGATAATGCTATCTTAAAGGCAAATGCGGGGGCGGCGGTTTGTATTTTCTTTAACTTTTCTACGATATAATCAAGCCCCAAATAAGAAAACCCTCCAAAAATCATATCTATACCGCTACAACCGATATTGAAAGAAGGTGTTTGTATATGAAAAGGGGTTATGCTATCACCTCCACCCCACCTGATTCGTGATGAACCCAAAGTTGCTAATCCACTTGTTTGAGATTTAAAGTAGCCTGTTTGCTCATTCAAAACAGCTGTATTTAAAGAGTTTCTGATGAATTCATTTATATCAGCATTTGCCATTGTTATGAAGCTACTATAAAATATTAATGCCATAGTCTTTTTGTTTAAAATGCCCATATTGATACTCCTTTAATTCTATCTTTTTTTAAAAGTCCCCAATACCTGCTATCAAAGCTCATTGGATTATCACCCATCACAAAACAAGAATCCTGTGATATAACACCGTTGTATTGAAACTGTGGGACTTTATTGCCCTTGTTATCATAAATTCTTGCCTTACCAAGTAACACTCCATTGCAGTAAAACTCTCTACCTTTAGTATTTAAGGTATCTCCACTATCACATACAACGATTTTAGCAAAGGGTGTATCTTTTTTATAATAAAATGTATCCATTGGAAATTTAAAGGCAACAATTCTATGTTTTAGAGAATCATATTTTTGAATATCTTTATCAATGATGATAAAGCTTTTGTTCAAAATGCTGTCAGTAGCAAATATACCAAATATATAATGCCAAGAAAGATATTCAAACAAATAATGAGCACCAACAATTGCAATGGGGCATAAGACGATAAAGATAATTTTTTTCACTTTTGAAACTCTTTTTTATTTTTGTATATTTCAAAAAGATAATTAGTAATATCAATTCCATTACCTGCTGATATGAGATTGTCTTTTTTTATAACAATACCATTGTTTGCAATGGCAATTTTTTCGCATTCTTCTTTGGCTTCAAGCATAAAATCATTCACAATGCTTAAATTAACATAGGTTTTTTGCTTCTCTTGAAAAGCAAAGGTGAATTCTGCAATCTGCTTTTCAAGTTTTTCTGTATCTACGATAAATACTTGCATTTCTTTGGATTTTTGATGAGTAAAATAAGATATGCCTATACTTATTAATGTAGAGAGCACAAGTATAATAAGGTAGTCTAAAAAACTACTCTTAATCATTGATATCCTTTGTAAAAATCTTTGATTATTTTACTATTAAAAAAAGCGTTTATGAGAAAATCTTTGATTTTTTTTGCATAAATCACAAAAAATAGTTCATAATATTAAGTATTTTTCAAAAATTTAAGTTCAAGATTAGGTAAAAAATGAAAAGTATTAATGCTGATGAATTATTGTATCTTGCTCATATAAAATATGTAGAACCTAACGAGGTGCTCGATATATTATCATCGTGCATTAATGAAATTTATAATTTTGGTAAGATTGAATCTGAGTTCGATAGAAAGGGTAATATAGTTTTTTATAAAGAGTTTTATAACAAATTCAAAGATTTAAAAAGAGATAAAATTCAATTAAAATTTAATCATGAATTATTGAAATTATTTAAAAGAAGGCTTGAAGCTTATTCATTAAATAGACGAGTGAAAAATTTTTTAATCTCTCTAAATAAAAATAGAGTTGTGAAAGGGAGGATTATTAAAAAAATTAATGATGGTTTTTTAATTTCTATGAATAGCTTTGGAATTGAAGCCTATTTTTTTGAAAAAGATTTTGTGGAGAGTGAAAAAAAGAAGCTTTATAGGATAAATCATGAATTAACTTTTAAGGTCAAAAGGTATTGCTTAAAAGATTCTCCTATGATTACTCTTTCAAGAATAACAGGATTTTTAGATATTTTAAGAGCTGATATTAAAGAGATTTTTGGAAATGATTATGAAAATGTTGTGAGTATTGAGCGTGAATTTGGGAAGATGATAAGTATAAAAAGCTTAAAAAAAATTCCAAAGCAAAAAATTCAAAAACTCTCAAGTAAATATAGAGAAAATGTTAAAGTTGAATTTGTAAAGGATTATAATGGACAATCAAAGAGATACAAATCATAGAGATAGTATAGAAACAAGAAATCAAGGCACTGATCGATGGGGGGGATATGCCCCTAAAGAATTAACAGAGAGTTTTGGAGAGTTTCCAAGGATTAGAGGAATGTTTTCTGTGCTATCAGAAATACAGAGATACTATGTAATAGAGGAGCGTTCAGATTCGTTGCCTAAGGAATACTTTACAATGGAGCAAATTGTAGAGTATTTTAAAGTTGGTTTTAAAAATGGTTTATTTGAGAGTCTTATTTTTCTTACTCTAGTGCCTTTTTTACAGGTTATTTATCCTAGTTTTAAGTATTATTTTTTAAATGAGCAAGTTTCTGAATCAGAGATTCTTTTTTTCAAGACTCTCTCCTATGTGCCGCTTGTTTTATCAACAGCGTTTGTCATTTACATAGGTAAATATTACAGCGGTGATATAACAAGACGCTGTATTTTTGCTCTAATGAATGGTAGGAGCATAGCATTTGTATTGAAGGGTGTTTTGTTTTATTTTTTACTCCAATGGTTTGCTGATTACTCATTGAAAAATCCTAATATTCTCTATGGTCTTGCTGATTATAGTTCTTGGTTGATTTGGATTTTTAGTGATCTGAATATTTCTCAAGAACAGATTTATATTTATTATTATTCATATGTCGTTCCTTCTTTAAGGCATATAAGTTTATCCATAGTTTTAATAATGGGATTATTCGCTTTATTGCCATTTCTTGCCATTTTTTTTAAAAGTTATGTAAGGCGAGTTAATAAACAAATCATTAAAGAGAGATATGATGATATTTGATGATATTAGTTAGTTAGTAGGGTATTTTTTTGAGGATTAATGTATAAATATAGGCTTTTACATTTTTTGGCGTATCATTAAAAACCTTGAAGAAGTCTTTATCAATATTTTGAATGCATTCTTGAAGTTTTTCTTTGTCGATATATTCATTAGGTTCATTGCATATTTGCGATAAAGCTTTGTCAAGATGATTTCTATTGCTCCAAACTTCTTTTTCATTCACCTGATAATGTTTAATTAAATTGTCTAAAAGAAAAGTGATTAAGAAAACAGACATCGATATTGCTCACTTTCTTTATAAAGCTTATCAAGCTCTTCAATCCTCTGTTTATCGAAAAAATCCTTTATATCTTTAATTTCAATTGGGTTACTTTTCTTTTTTTCAAAAGCATTTAACCATGGACTTTCCTTATGTGTTTTGTTCCTTAATGCTGAAGCACTGTATTGTCCATATTCATTAAATGTAATTTTTATGATTTCTCTTTCTTCTTCGTTAAGAGATAAATCATCTTCTTTAATATTTTCAAAACATAGCATTAAATCGCTACTTTCATGATTTTTTAATTGGTTGTTTAATATATTATAAAGTTCTTTTACCACGGGACCATGTGGCCAAGCTTGTATTTCTTCCTCAAACAAAACTCTATTAAAATAAGTTAGATGCAAACCTTGTGCATAATATACTAGTTTTTGCATTTTAAGATGTGTAATGGGATCTGGTGTAGTTTTAAAAAAGTTTTCCTCTTCGTTATCATCTTCTTTTTTAATGCTATCGTTTAACCTTTGATTGAGCAATAAAAAATATTTAGCGACATCTAAAACCTTTGCCATAACTAACTCCTTAGAATGTGGATTTTTAGTATAGAGTAGCTTAAAAGGAACTAAAACTAAAATCCTCTGAATTTTAGTATAGAGTAGTTTAAAAATCATTTTAATCGATTTTGAGCAATTTTTTTGAAAATTAATACTTTGGTATTAGTTAATGCTAGTTTTTTGATTTTAGATAGATTTCTATGCGTTTTAAAAGAGATTTTTTTAATTTAAA
>JARHYY010000086.1 GCA_029258405.1 Helicobacteraceae bacterium
AAAAATTTATACCACAATAAAGCCTATACAAACATAAGCGAGGAATATTGCAATACCAAGTTTAATAATTTATTAGTTTTTGGAATCGTGCTATTGATTTAAATAAGCTCTACATCCATTCAATAATTTTTGTTACTTCGGCAGCTTCAAAACAGCGAATAGGTAGTGGAGTATTTGGTTTTTTAGGTAAAATAGCTGTTTTAAAACCTTGAGATAGAGCTTCTTTAAGCCTTATATCAAGATTATGCGATTCTCTAATATCGCCAATGAGACTAACTTCACCAAGAAAAATAGTGTTCGCATTTAATGGGCGATTTTTAAAGCTTGAAATAATAGCAGCAATAACAGCTAAATCGGCGTTGGGTTCGGTGATTTTGATGCCCCCTGCAATATTAATAAAAACATCATAACGGTTAAGCGGTATTTCAAGCTTTTTTTCTAAAAGTGCTAAGAGCATGTTAAGGCGGTTAATATCAAACCCTGTGGAACTTCTTTTAGGCATTCCAAAAGCACATTCGCTTACTAATGCTTGTACTTCTAGTATTAATGCCCTACTTCCTTCTAAAACAACAGTAATAGCACTGCCTGGTGCTTTAATATTGTTTTTAAAAAAGGTTCTTTGAGCATCTTTAGCACTTACTAATCCTTGTTGGCTCATTTGAAAAATGCCAACTTCGCTTGTGTTGCCAAAACGGTTCTTAAAACCTCGCAACATTCGTATTTCTCGACTTGGATTGCCTTCAAAGTATAAAACCACATCTACCATGTGCTCAAGCATTCTTGGACCAGCGATAGAGCCTTCTTTAGTGATATGCCCGATGATAAATGTAGCAATATTTTGTTCTTTTGCTAAACGCATAAGCCCAAAGGTAACTTCTCGTACTTGTGAAACAGAACCGGGTGCAGAGCTTATTGATTCGCTAAAAATTGTTTGAATAGAATCAATGATAAGAAGTTCAAAATTGTTATTGTTTAAATGTATATTGATAGATTCAAGCTTAATTTCATTAAGGAGATAGAGATTATGATGGCATGAATCAAGTCTTTTTGCTCGTGCTTGAATTTGTGTAAGGCTTTCTTCACCGCTTACATATAGCACCTTTTTGCCATGTTTTGCAGCCTGCCCTGCCATTTTTAAAAGCAAGGTTGATTTACCAACGCCCGGGTTGCCCCCTATGAGATAAAACCCACCAACAACAATTCCTCCGCCTAGTACAATATCAAGTTCGGTTTCATGAGAGCTATAATATTGTATGCTTTCTTCTTGTATGGAAGTAATAGGCACAGGTATATTTGAAGGAGAGGTGAGCTTTTTGGGATTTATTTCTGATGGTTTAAGCTCAACAAAGCTATTCCATGAATTGCATTGAGAGCATCTCCCGCTCCATTTGCATACTCTCATTCCGCATGATTGGCATTCAAACCAAACTTTTTCTTTTGCCATTATGTTTTAAAAATCATGTTTAATAGAGAATCAATATATTCTTCTTGCACAAAAGGCACTAAATCATTCGCACTTTCACCAACGCCTATATAGAGAATAGGGATTTTAAGTTCTTTAAGAATGCTTATTAATGCACCTCCCTTGCTTGTTCCATCGAGTTTTGTTACAATAATGCCATCAATTTCTAAGGCTTCTTGAAAAACCTTTGCCTGTGCAATGGCTGAACTTCCTTGTGTGCCATCAATAACAAGGATTTTTTGGTGCGGAGCACCTTTTAGTGCTTTGTCACATATGCGAGCTATTTTAATGAGCTCGTTTTTGAGATTAGTTTGGTTATGCAATCGCCCTGCTGTGTCAATAAGAATTTCATCAACTTGCTTTGCTATTCCAGATTGAATGGTGTCATATGCCACTGCTGAAGGGTCATGCCCTTGATTTGTGGCTACTATGGGTACATGGAGTTTATCAGCCCAAAGCTTAAGCTGCTCGATAGCAGCAGCCCTAAAGGTATCGCCAGCACCTAATAGAACGCTCTTGTTGTTTTCTTGAAATTTTTGAGTGAGCTTAGCTATGGTGGTGGTTTTGCCTGCACCATTTACACCCATTATGAGCCGCACAGTTGGCTTTGCATTAATTTCTTTTGCCTCTACCCTGTCATAATAGCTCTCGCCTCGGAAGAGGTTACTAAGGGCAACATCTAATTCGTTTTTGCTGACTTCTTCGCCTAAATGTTCTAAAACTTGCTCAACTAAGGAATATTCTATATCACTAGCAATTAAGAGCTCTTCTAAGATGTTTTTATTAATTTTAGTAGCTCGTTTTGGGGCAATTTCGTTAAGTTTTTCAAGTGTTTTTGCTAAGCTTTTTTTGAATATGTTAAACATGCACTATCCTTTTTCTGATATTGAATCTTCCCCATCTTGCTCAAGAGTTCGTTTAATGTCAAATTCTATCATTTCTTGAGGTACTGCTCCTGTGTAGTGCAGTATATATTCGCCATCTCCATTATAGAGCACAGAAAAAGGCAATATTTGTTCTGTGCTTATAGCTTCAAATAAATCTTTGTTTTGTGCATAATGAGAAACTTTAAAATTAACATTATAAGATTGTAAAAAATCTTGAATTTCTTGTGTAGTTTTATTCTCATCAAGTATAATACCTATAATTTCTAGCTTATTGCTATATTGTTCTTGAATATCTACTAAATGGGCAATAATTGCTCTGCAAGGTTCGCATTGAGATGAAAAGAAAAAGAGTAGCTTAAGCCTCTCATCAAATCCATTGAAGTTCCATTGATTTTCATTTATTTTTTTTATCTTAAACACTCCTCCATCAACAAGCTGAAGAGTAAAAGAATCTTTATCTCTATCAAGGGTTTGTGTTGTTGGTTCGTCGTGTGTGCTTGTGTTTTCTTGATTTTTGCAACCAAAAAACAAAAAAATACTTAAAATAACAGTTAAAAATCTTACCATTCGTCCTCCTTAATTGCTGGCAATATATATAATGGGCTTGTTTGTGATGAATAAGAGAGCTGGTGCAGACTTTGTGGCAGGGTTGGTTTTTGTTCTGAAGATATAATTGCTTGTTTGTTTTGCACAATAATTTCATTACCTTTTTTCACAAAATAGCTCTGCCCATATGCAAAGATAGGATTATTATCATTGAGCATAAAGCCATCAATGCCTACAATTTCTATATTTTGTGCTATGGCAATGCTTTGTGCAAAGATATAAGAAAGCTTAATGCCCATCCAGCTCCCAGGACCTCTTGCAAGGATAATCTTTTCAAGATTATAATGATGAGATTGCATAAACTCTAAAGCCTGTTTCCAAAGTTGCACTAATCCATCACTGCATTTGCCCCTATGGCTCAAAGAAAGGCATAGACTCTCTTTATGATAAACCCCAAGGAGCAAAGGGGATGAGAGTGCACAGAGCAAAACACTTGCATGATTCATTGTATTTGCTTTGCAATAATCTCTGTTCCAACACCACCGCTTGTAAAAAGCTCTAAAAGCAAAGAATGCTCTATTCTTCCATCAATAATATGTGCTTTCTCTACACCATTTACCACTGCCTTTGTGCAGGCATCAACCTTTGGTATCATGCCACCTGAAATAATGCCATTTTTTTTATAATGTTGTATATCTTGTGTGGTTAATGTATGCAAAAGCGAACCATCAGAATCAAGCACACCTTTTGTATCGGTGAGAAAAATAACTTTTTTTGCTTTTAATGTGTGTGCAATTTCGCTTGCGGCAATATCAGCATTGATATTAAAACCCGGATGATGTGCTTCTTTGCTTGCAGCTATGGGTGCAACCACAGGCACAAAGCCACCTTGTATAAGCTGGTGGATAATATCAGCATTGACATGCTCTATTTCACCTACATATCCCAAAGCACCATCATTTTTAGGCGATGCTATAAGAAGATGGGAATCTTTTCCGCTGATACCCACAGCCTTAAGCCCATGGTGGTTTAAAAAAGCGGTGAGTTCTTTGTTAATATCCCCACTTAAAACCATTTCAACAACTTTCATAGCCTCTAATGTTGTTTTTCTGTAACCATTTTCAAAACAACTTGGAATTTGCAATAAATCAAGCATTTGACTTATTTTATTGCCACCTCCATGGACTATTACAGGTTTAATACCTAGCATATAGAGCATAACAATATCAATAGCAAACTGCTCTTTAAGGGCAGGATTAATTTGTGCCGCACCCCCATATTTTATAACCATAGTAGCACCATTAAAAAGCTTAATATGTGGCAGCGAATCAAGCAGTATAGAAACAATGCGAGAATATTTGCTCAAACAATTTCCTTTTATAGCTCTTTGTATTGCTATATGATAGCATAATTGATATAATAGGGTTATAACATTTATATAAATATGGAGTTTTTATGAAAATTGTTTTTTTAGATGCAATGACTTTGGGCGAATGTGATTTAAGCTGTATTGAAAAATTAGGCACTCTTATAAGCTACCCTTATACGCATAGAGAAGATATTTTAAAGCGAGCAAAAGAGGCTATTGTTATTATTACCAATAAAGTTGTGTTAGATAAAGAGCTATTACAACAACTACCTTGCTTAAAGCTCATTTGTATTGCTGCTACAGGCACAAACAATGTTGATTTAAAAGCAGCACAGGAATTAAATATTGCGGTTAAAAATGTGGCTGGTTATTCAACAGCAAGTGTTGCACAGCATACAATAGCATTGGCATTAGGTATAATGGGTAAAATAAGCTCTTATGATGCCTATGTCAAGAGTAAAGAATATAGCAAAAGCCCTATTTTTGTTAATCTTCAATATGAACTTTGCGATATAGAAGGCAAAAAATGGGGCATTATAGGCATGGGTGCTATTGGCAGAAAAGTAGCCCATATAGTTGCAAGCATGGGTGCAACAGTGAGCTATTATTCTACAAGCGGTACAAATATGCAGCCATATCCACAGCAATCTTTAAAGGCTTTGCTCAAAGAATCAGATATTATATCTATTCATGCTCCGCTTAATGAGCAAACAAAAGGGCTTATACAAGTAGAAGAATTAAACATTCTTAAAGACAAAGCTATTATTATCAATGTAGGACGAGGAGGGATTATTAATGAAAATGATCTTGCACAAGAGCTTATAAAGCGAGAAATTTATGCAGCTCTTGATGTTTTTGAGCAAGAGCCTATGCCTGCCTCATCTCCTCTTTTGTCGCAACATATTCCAAGTCATCGTGTGCTTTTTAGCCCTCATGTAGCATGGGGTTATGTAGCAAGCCGCAAAAGACTCATAAATGCCATAGCACAAAATATACAAACTTGTATAACCCCTAAATAAAAAGATGGGTATGCAAAAACGACCAAATTATTTTTTATTAACAGCTCCATTTGTAGCAATTATTGCGATAATAGCCGTTATAAAGCCAAATCTATTAACTAATAGTATTATAAAAATAACAACATTCCTCTTTAGCACATTTGATTGGCTTATTGTTTGGATACCCTTATTAGCTTTAGGGCTAGGCTTATATTTTGCTTTTTCTCAATATGGAAACATAAGGCTTGGTGGTCCTAATGCACAAGTAGAATATTCGTTATACTCTTGGATGTCAATGCTATTTACAGCAGGCATCGGGGTTGGCATTATATTCTATGGACCTATAGAGGCTTTATGGTATTATCTCAAAGCCCCTATAGGCGTTAATAATCAGTTTTTGACACCTCCTGAAGCTATGGAAAATGCTATGGCATTAGCTATATGGGTTTGGGGAATTCCTGCTTGGGCTTTATATACAATTGGAGGGCTTATAACTGCATATTTTGCTTATCAGCATAATATGGATTTTTCGCCTTCTGCTGTTATAGAGAAATCTTTTGAAAAAAAGAAATGGTCTAAAACTTTAAGTATCATTATACTAGCATTTGCAATTATTTCTATTACATTATCTGTGGCATCTTCCATCGCAATGGCTACAGGTCAAATATCCTCTGGTTTAAATATAATTACAGAAAAGAGTTTTAATAGCATGTTTTACAAGATAATAATATTAATATTATTATTTATAATATATACAGGTGCTGCTATATTTCCCATAAAAAAAGGAATGAAAATATTAGGTGATTATACAATGTATTTAGCCTTGATATTATTAGCATTTATATTTTTAGTAGGACCTACGCATTATTTTGTGAGCGTTATCATAAATACAATTGGTAGAATTATAACACAGACCATACCATTTAGCCTTGAGCTTTATTTATTCAGGGATAGAAGTTGGTTTATATGGTATCCTATATCTTATTGGGTATGGTGGATTACTTGGACGCCATTTATTGGTGTATTTTTGGCAAAAATTTCTAAAGGAAGGACTATAAGAGAAGTAATACTTGCGTCTATATTTGTTCCTTCTGGTTTCATGATTGTATGGTTTTGTGTATTTTCTGGATTTGCTTTGCTTGATACCATAGAAGGCACAAAGACATTAGCTAAAATAGCTAATTCAGATGCCTATGAAGGAGTTATTTATAATTTATTAAACTTACTTCCAGCTTCTAATATCACTAAAATAATTACTGTTATATTATTAACAGGATTTGTTGTTACAACAGTAACAAGCACAGCTATATCATTAGGTATTATGACAAGCAAAGATGGCAAAACAGAATCTAAATATAAAGCTATAATATGGTCTATATTCATGACTTTGATAGGTTTTGCGGTTATTGTTACAGGAAAAATTGAAGGGATTAAATCTGTTGGTTCTTTCGCAGGATTCCCATTTGTATTTCTTATGCTGTTACAAATATCTGGATTTATAAAACAGATTAAGAAAGATCATAAAAATAAGAGTAAATAATATATTTTATCAACAAGGAGAGTATCATGTATTTAGGGCAAAGCTTATCTCAAAATATCACGAGTACCGTATTAATAGTTGCTTCATTAGTTTTTATAGGTTGGGTTGTAAAATTGATGCTTGAAAAAGATACTGATTGACTAGAGCAAAGCGGGGTTGAGCATGTTACTTCCTGTACCAAACTTAGAAGAAACTTTAAAGAGGTATGAAAAGTGGGTAAAACCTTTGATAACAGATAAAGAACATAAGAACACATTAAGAATAATAAATGAGTTTAAAAATGGAGTTGCTCAAAAACTACAAAGGCTCTTAGAAGAACAAAAAGAAATATATCAACATACAAGCTGGATAAGCGATGCTTGGTTAAATTCATATTTAGATGGAAGGATTACACCTATCATAGGGAGCAATTTTTCATCTTTAATTAAAATTGACAAAGAATATTTAAATAAGTATTCTCATGAAAAATTTATATCAAATTTTGTTTCTTCGCTTGCTGAAATTTGCAGAACATATAAAATAGGCACTTTTAAAAAGGTGTATAACTCCAGAAATAAAGAAATATGCCTTAGTCAATTTCAAATATTAAAAGGTGCTTCAAGAGTGCCATTTAAAGACAGAGATATTTATAATATATCAAATTATTCTTCAAATTATATAACTCTATTTTACAAAAATAATGTATTTAAAATACAAGTTCTCAATGCAGAAGATAAGCTTATTGATATAAACAGTAGTATTATAGAAATATTAAATACAACAGAATATAAAGAATATTCTCTATCAACAATATGTTTTACTGATAGCAATAGAGCTTATGGGCTTAGAAAAAAATATTATGATTCTAATGCTTTCTTTAATATCTTAGAAAATTCTTTGTTTAACATATCAATATTTCATGAAGATTTAAAAAGCTATGAGGAAGAATATATGTTTTATATGTATTTAAGAGCTGATAATTCTTGGATATATAAGCCATTGAATTTTATATATAATTTAAAAGACAAAAAAATGTATATTAATTGCGAACATACATATCAAGATGCAGGTACAATATTAGAAATCCTAAAAAGAACTATAGAGTTTATGTATCAGGGGAGATTCAATTTTTCTGACGATAAATCAAGCAATATACAAATCAATGAATATTTTGATGATGATTATAAAAAAGAAGCTGATAGCATCAAAAAAGATTATTGTAATAAAATAAATAATTTTAATATCAAAAATATATTTATAGAATTCGATGAGAGTTATTTTAATACCCATTTAAAAGGCTTGAGCAAAGATGCAATAATGCAATTTCTCTTGCAATATGGTCAGTATAAAGCTTTTGGGGTTGTTAGGGGCATGTATGAAGCTGTTGATATTAGAGAATATCAATATGCAAGAACAGAATGTGTAAGATCAGTTTCTTGTGAATCTTTAGCATTTATAAAAAGCTTAAATAAAGATGATCAAGACACATATCATCAATTAAAGATAGCGGAATTAGAACATAAAAATAGAATAAAAATCTGTAAGCTTTGCAATGGCGTTAATAGACATTTATATGGATTGTCCCTAATGATTAATAAACTTGATCATATAGAGGATCAAGAAAGAGCTCATAATTTTTTTCGTGATACATCTTATCTAAAAATTTCAGAAAGTTTTTTATCTACAACATCAATTGGGTATAATGATTATATGGAATATTTATTATTTTCACCAGTCATGGAAAAAGGTTTTGGTGTTAATTATTATTGCAATTCTTCAGGCATACAATTTATAATATCATACCATATATCACAAGAAGACAGAGCCAAACATTTCTTTGATGCCTTAAAATTAGGTGCTGATAAAATCAAAAGATTACGACATTATACAAAAAATCTTTAACAAGTATGTATCTCATCACACAACAATCTATGCCTTATGCACAAAGTCCATTCAATATGCTCTTTTGCCTTTATAAGTATCATTAGCAATACCTAACCCTTTGAAGTTATCTCTAGCTTTTCCCCTTATCTCAAACCATGCAAGCTTTCAGAGCACACGGCTTGCCATAATTTTAAATAATCATTTCATCTATCCAAATAAACAAAGA
>JARHYY010000097.1 GCA_029258405.1 Helicobacteraceae bacterium
TTGTATTTTGCTCTTTCAAAAATTCCTGTGGTGTCTTAACTTTTTTTGTGGTATTTTCCATGTTTTTCTCCTTGATTGTGTTATGGATAAATAAGGATACAAAACACTAAAAAGCCCCATTGGGACAGTTTTATATCCCAAATTAGGGCTTTAGCAAAAGCTATTTGCTTATAGAAAGAAATATAGATAAAAATGCTGTCATGAGAGCGTATGTAGTTATAGTAACTATTGTAAATATTAATGTCATTTCAGCTATCTTTTTATCTATTTTTGCACTGAGCTTTGTTTCCAGATTATCTATTTTTATTTCCAGATTATCTATTTTTGTTTCTAATCTGTCTATTTTTGCACTGAGCCTTGTTTCAAGACTATCAATGTCTTTTTTTGTTGCAAAATCCTTCATTTTGACCTCATTATGAATTTTCCCTTCTACTTCCCTTAGCGTATCGCCCTTAAGAGTCTTATTCTTAATTGAAACGAATGTAATGACTAGCACCATTATAGCACAATTAATTAAAGAATTGTTTTTTATTTCTTGTTTAAGAGGCGAAAATTGTCTTGAGAAATTTTTATAAAACTTCTAGCCTTAAAACTCTTTGAGTTTTGTAATGAAATTATATTTTAATTTATGAATTGAGCTTGGTTTATTGAGAGCATTTTTTGCTTTTATATTATATAACTCAAGCCTGTATTAACTTGAGCTATAATAGCTTTTTTATAATCGCTCTTTTTATTTCGGGTTAATAACAATTGTAAGGATTTTATCCCCCTCTTTAAGATTTTCAAGAACTTTTATAGAAGAGCGTTCATTGGGCATGATTCGTCCAAATACAGTATGTTCGCCATCTAAATGTGGTTGCTCATCAAGGCAAATAAAAAATTGACTCCCTCCTGTATCTCTCCCTGCATGTGCCATAGAAATAGAGCCCCTTTTATGCTTGTTAGGATTATGTTCTACTTCGCATTTAATGCGATAACCAGGTCCTCCGGCACCACTTCCATTTGGGCAGCCACCTTGAACAACAAAACCGGGTATAACCCGATGAAAAGTAAGATTATTATAAAAACCCTGTTGAGCAAGGCTACTAAAATTTGCTACTGTATTTGGTGCATCTTTTGGGAATAGTTTTAGCTTTATATCTCCTTTGATGGTTTGTATAAGAGCTTCTTTGAAGTTATGTATCTCTTCTTCTTTGATGTTGAATTCTTTAAGTGCAAGTTTTTCTAAGCTCATTCTTTTTCCTTTGTGATAAAATTTGATTAAAAGAATCTAATGAAAAAGAAGTTAAAAAAGGGTTAAAGATGAAAAAGATTTTGTTATTTATATTTTATTGTTCTTTCTTGATTTCTGCAGAGCCTCAATTTAGACTCTTTGATTCGGTGCAAATAGAGAGCAACTTTGATGGCGAACCGCCTAAATATAGCTATGGCGTTTTAATTGAAGGGGGGTATGTCTTGGGGGCGGATAGCTCTTTATTTAAAGAGAATGCGTGGGCGAGGAATAATCGCATTAAAATACTTGATGCGATTGGGTTGCCTATGATTTATTTTGCTATTATTGATCCTTATGCTATTGATAGAGATCAAAAAATTGTTCTTTATAAAATAGTTGCCTTTACTGATCCTTATGGGAATCAGGTTGATATGAATCGATTTCATTTTGAAACATTGAAAACAAGAGGAATGAGTTTTGTGCCAAAAGAAGGGACGGCAAAAAGAAAAAAAGGCTATAAGAATATTCCTGTTGGTGGGAGTTTTGTGAGTGCAGAAGATATACCAAGGAGGACAAAAAAGCAAAGAGCAGGGCTTTATTATCTTGCTCATGAAGCAAGAGGGGTGAAAACCATGCTTTTTTACCCATATACAAAAGTAGCGATGGAAAAAGTTACCAAAAGTCAGCTTGAAGTCTATCTTAAAGAGTATGATAAAGTCCCACCAGAGCTTATGTTTTATGCAGAGCAAAGAAAGCCATCGCCACTTAAGATTATTGATGTAAATAGTGAGCTTAAAGCTGTTGCACAAAAGGCTAAAAAGGAAAAAAATATTGTTGGGGTTTATAGTGTATCAAATCTTTCTCATATCACTCCAACAAATACCATAGGTTCGCCATTATGGGATGGGAATGGTGATTTTGAGGGTATAGTTATTGCTGAACGACCAAAAGATAGCCTTATGCTTAGTCGTACAAGAATTTTTTCATTTTTTTGTGCTATAGCTGCAAGAGATGGCTACGAGGAAGCATTAAGAAAGTATCTCTTAAGAAAATGTCCCGCGAGTTTTAAGCAATAAAAATAAGGTTAGTTGTATAATGGCTAATGAATTGCCAATGAAAAATGATAGTATATCAAATTGTTGATGGGTGAGGAGGCTAAGTATAATCACTACAAAAAAGATATAGGCTAATAAACGCAATGGGGCTACACAAAGAAGCAAACCGCTTTTGAGGTGAGCAAAAAGAGGTTTATGCTTTTTTTGTTTTTGTGTGTTGGTTTCTTCGTCATCATAATATTGTTTTGTGGTTGCATAGGCGAGCTGTATTAATTCTTCATGATTGAGTGCATTTTGAACCTTTTTATATGAATGCCATAAACTTGAAAGCAATATAGCTAGCGTTCCCCAAAAGCCACCTATATAGCTCCATATAGAACCATTTATATACCATACTATAAGCATAAGGGCTAAAAATAGTGTTATAAAAGCACTACTGATTTTTGTCTTCATGTTTTTTATAGCTGTATTTAGGATCTTCTTTAAGTTTTTCAAAATCTCTTATTTGTCTTTTATATGCTTTATAAACATTTAAAATAGCAGCACTGACGCCAAAAAAAACGCCTACCCAAAAAAGCCACCAAACACCAAAGAGCTTTTCTAGCCCCAAGCCTATCCCAACGCCTATGAACACAGCCACAACCATTGAAATGCCTAATGTTAATTCATTGAAGGCAACAACAAGCTCTCTGAATTTTGGCGGTTTATCCATAGGTGATCTCTTTAAATACTTCAGAGGCGATATTGATTGTCATATCAATATGTTCTTCATTCATGGCTGTGCATATAAAACCCGCCTCAAAGGGTGAGCATGCTAGGTAAATACCTTTTTTGAGGCATCCATAATGGAATTTTGCAAAGAGTTCTTTGTTGGCATTTTGGGCATCATCAAAATTTTTAACAGGAACATCGCTGAAAAAAAAGCCAAACATGCTGCCGCGAACTACAGTTTGCAAAGTGATTTCACATTGTGCTGCTGCTTCCTTAAAGCCATCCATTAAACGATTGGCTAATGTTTCTAGTCGTTCATATAAGCGAGGGTCTCGTTCGATTTTGCGTAAAGCTGTTATTCCAGCTGCCATGGCTATTGGATTCCCACTTAATGTACCTGCTTGATAAACAGCACCTTCTGGGCTTAGAAGTTTCATTATTTCCTTTCGTCCTCCAAATGCTCCAACAGGCATGCCCCCTCCAATCACCTTTCCAAAGGTTATTATGTCGCCTTGTATGCCATAAAATGCTTGAGAGCCACTTTGAGATGCTCGAAAACCGCTCATAACTTCATCGATAATGAGTAACGCCCCTTTTTCGTCGCATAATTTTTGAATGGCGTTTAAAAATTCTCCTTGTGCTGGTACAAGCCCCATGTTTCCCGCTATAGGTTCGATGATAATAGCGGCAATATTTGTGCTTTTTTCAAAACATTGCTTGACACTTTCAATATCGTTATAGCGGGCAACAAGCGTGTTTTTGCTTACAGAAAGGGGTATGCCCGGTGAGCTTGGATTGCCAAAAGTTGCTAACCCACTTCCAGCAGCAACGAGCAATGAATCGCTATGCCCATGATAGCAACCTTCAAATTTTATAATATCGTCTTTTTTTGTGTATGCCCTTGCTAAACGAATTGCACTCATGGTTGCTTCTGTTCCGCTATTGACAAAACGCAATTTATCTACGCCATCAACCATAGATATAATGAGCTTTGCAAGCTGTGTTTCTGCGATAGTTGGTGCTCCATAGCTTGTGCCTTTTTTGGTTGCTTCTATAATTGCTTCTTCAATTTCGCTATCACAATGCCCAAACAATAAAGGTCCCCAGCTTTGTACAAAGTCGATATAGCGGTTACCATCTTCATCATATAAATGCACACCCTTAGCATGATGGATAAAAGGCGGGGTGCCACCAACAGAGCTAAAAGCTCTTACAGGAGAATTTACCCCCCCAACGATAACTTGCTTAGCCTCGTTAAAATCATTAATGCTACAATCTAATACCATAAAAATCCTTTGTACTAATGATAAAAATGTCTTCTGCCACTAAAATAAAGGGCTATATTATGCTCATTGGCTGCTTGTATTACTTCCTTATCGCGAATAGAGCCACCAGGTTGCACGATAGCACTTATCCCCACTGAAGCAGCGGCATCAATGCTATCTCTAAAAGGAAAAAAGGCTTCAGACGCTAAAACAGCCCCTTGTAGTGCTAAGTTATGCTCTTTTGCTTTATTTATGGCTGCTTTAGCTGCATCAACTCTACTTGTCATGCCCATGCCTATGGCAACCATTATATTATCCTTGACATAAACAACACAATTTGACTTCACTAAAGCAGCGAGATGATAGGCAATATTTAAATCTTGGAATTCTTGTTTTGTGGCTTTTTTGTGGCTTACTTGTTTTGCGTTAAACACTTCATTATCAAGTATATAATCTGCCTCTTGGAATACAAAGCCCCCTTCAATATGTTTGAAGTTATATCTATCTCGTGATATTTTTATTTTTTCTCCTCCTAGCTCAAAAAGCTTGATTCTTTTTTTTGTGGCAAAAATTTCTTGTGCTTCTTGTGTTATGTGCCCTGCAATGATAACTTCGATATAGTGCTTATAAACCTCTTGTGCTAAAGTTGCATCAAGTATGCCATTAATTGCTAGCACACCTCCATAAGCTGATACAGGATCACAAAGAAGAGCTGCTTTATAGGAATCTAAAATATTTTCTTTTATGGCAAATCCGCAAGGGTTGCCATGTTTTATGATGCACACAGTAGGCATATCTCCAAAATCGCTTATGATTTTAAGTGCTTGATTTATGTCGGTGCAATTATTAAAGCTTATTGCACCTTTGATAATTTTGAGATTTTGAGAGAGAGCATGATCAAATTCATAAATAGCCCCTTTTTGGTGCGGGTTCTCTCCATAGCTTGTCATGGTTACTTTTTTTCCGCTTATAAAGCAATGCTCACCAAAGCCTTCATTAAAACGATTGTTCATATAATTAGCAATCATGCTATCATACCAAGCTGTATGTTCAAATGCTTTGATCATGAGTTTTTGACGAAATTCAATGGTGTTGCCATCGTGCATAAGGGCGTGTATTATGGATTCATAATCATCAGGTGAGGTAATCACCAAAACACTCTCAAAATTTTTTGCAGCAGCTCTTAAGAGTGCTGGTCCTCCAATGTCAATATTTTCTTTGATTTGGGTAAAATCATTTGTTTTTTGTGTTGTTTCTTGAAATGGATAGAGATTAACACATACGATATCAATGGGTAAAATGCCATTTTTTTGTGCATCTAATCTGTCTTGATTATTATCTCTGCGATAGAGTATGCCCCCATGAATTTTTGGATGCAAGGTTTTAATGCGTCCATCAAACATTTCTGGAGACTGTGTATAGTAACTCACTTCTGTGGCCGGGATATTTTCTTTTATGAGTTCTTTTAATGTGCCCCCTGTGGAAAGTATTTCATATCCCAAGTTTGTAAGCATTTTTGCAAAAGAGGCTATGCCCCTTTTATCGCTCACGCTTAATAATGCTTTCATTTGCATTCCTTAAATGACTTAAGCTTTTATTATACCATATTATATGCTCTTTTTAAAGTATAGAGTTATTTGTTAAAAGCAAAAATATTGCTATTGAAGTCAATGGGTTTGTTATGTTGTTTGCAATGCTGTTTATATTCTTCTGCAACTTGTTCAAAATATTGCGGCTCTTCTTTGAGTTTTTGGACAATTTGATCTGTGGTAAGGTTGGGCAAGAGCTTGAGCATAAAGAGCAAAAAATCTGCTCCGGAATCGCCTTTTTTGTTTTGCATTGATAAAAAAGTTTTGTTATATACTTCTTGAAATGAGCTATTATTTGTGCTTGGGGTATCATTGTGCAAGGAATGAGAAGAAGAATATTGTTGTATTGTATTTGTTATATTCATAATATGCCTTTGTGTTGAAATGGTTACGAATTATACATTTTTTCATCTAATGCTTTGAGATTTTTTGCACTACATAGAGCAGAAGTCATTGCACCTGATACATTGCTTGCTGTTCTTGCCATATCTACAATAGGATCAATAGCCAAAATGAGGCTAAGCATAACAAAGTTATCTCCAAAACCAATTCCAGCAAGCATTATAGAAGCTGCCATGGTAGCACTACCGGGCACACCAGCTATCCCCAAAGAGCCTAATGCTGCGACAATTATTACCATGAGAACAAAGCTTATATCAATATCTACGCCCAACCCATAAGCCACAAAAACAGCCGCCATAGCAGGAAAATACCCCGCACAACCATTAAGCCCGGTGGTTGTGCCTATTGAGGCTACAAAATTGGCTACAGCACTGCTTACGCCAAGTTTTTCTTGAAGTGTTGAAATTGTTAAGGGCAATGTCCCTACAGAGGAGCGAGAGCTGAACGCAAAAAGCCACACCGAAAAAGCCTTTTTAGCATACATGAGCGGATTAAGCCCAATGCATAGGAGCATAAGAAAATGTACTATAAACATAAGCAGCATAGCTACATAAATAAGGACGATAAAAAGCCCAGCACTTTTAATGGCTTCAAAGCCGTGGCTTAATATAACATTTGCTAACATACATACAACCGCATAAGGCATGAAGCTAATGACTATACCTGTCATATTCATCATAATGGCATAAAAGCTCACCACAAAACCCTCAAAGCTATCAAATGCCTTTTTATATTGCTCTTGTTTGCTTATTTTTTTAGCACAAATGCCTATGAAAAATGCAAAAATGACTATGGCTATAATGTTTTCTTTGTTCATTGCCACGATAATGTTGCTTGGGACAAGGTTGAGCAAAATGCTTGAAAGATTTTGAATATCACGGATTTGTCGTTCTCCCGCAGCAAAATGCTCACCCAGCCCAAAGCCAGCAGCCAAAAGGACACCAATGGTGGCTGCAATTATGGTGCTTAGAAGAATCCAAAAAAGGCTTATGCCTAACAATGATGAGATTTTTATATTTTTATCAATTTGCATAATAACCTTGATTATGCAAATGCTAATAAGAGGTATAACAAGCATTTTGATAAACCCTACAAAAATAGCACTCAAAAACCCAAGCCAATGCTTGCTTTCATTAAACCATATGATTTGTTTTGCCTCATCAGCATTTGGATAGCCAGCAATATGTTGTAGCACAAAACCTAAGCCCACACCGATACATAGAGCAATAAACATACGCCACGAGAAATTAAGCCCCACAAGAGCCATCTTTTTAAGAGCAAAAAAACAAACGATGAGAACAAAAATGATTATGTAAGTTTGCCATGCAGAAAGCATGAGAAAAAATTGAAAAAAACCATGATTCATAAATAATCCTATTTTACAATATAATTACGATGACAAAAGACCTTTTTCTTAATAGGGTATAATAATAGCATAAAATATTTAAATCGGTACTTAATTAGTATTGATTTATAATGAATTAAGGATATAATAAAATGAAAAATCTACAAATGTTAGTCCTCGATTTTGGCTCTCAATATACACAGCTAATCGCTAGAAGGTTGCGTGAATATGGAATCTATACAGAAATTGTGCCTTATTTTGAATCGCTAGATTCCATAAAAGCAAAAAATCCCAAGGGCATAGTATTGAGCGGCGGACCTGCAAGCGTATATGAAGAAGATGCACATAAGCCAGATTCTCAAATTTTTACACTTAATATTCCTATTTTAGGAATTTGCTATGGTATGCAATATATTACGCATTTTTTTGGTGGGCATGTTATAAGGGCAGAAGAACAAGAATTTGGAAAAGCACATTTAAAATTACTAGACATTAATGAAGTGCTATTCAAAAATGTAGCACAAGATTCTATTGTATGGATGAGCCATGCTGATAAGGTGCAAAGCATACCACAAGGCTTTATAGAACTTGCAAAAAGTGGCAATACGCATTATTGTGCAATTGCAAATAAACAAAAGCAAAT
>JARHYY010000071.1 GCA_029258405.1 Helicobacteraceae bacterium
CTCTATTACAAGATAAAAACACAGAATCACAAAAGGCATTCAAAGATATAAAAGAAACAATAAAACCAGCAATACATAAATTCTATAATGTAAAAGAGGAAATGGACGATGAAACACTTGATATATATAAAAATAATAAGAGCATAAAAGAGGATATCAAAAGTATCAAAACAAATTTATACAATAGGCTTCAGCAAACAGCTGATTTTTTCATTACACAAAAAGAAGAAATCGCTAAAGAGAGATTAATACAAGCTCTTTTACAGAGTGCAAAAAATCCAACTCTCACACAAAAGGAATTTTTGATTTTAAAAAACCAGCATTCAACACCACTTCAAGAAATGCTACAAAGCTCATCAAAAGAATTAGCTGTTTTACAAAAAGTCTTTAAAACATCGCGTATGAGTTTAGCACTTATACAAGAAATGATAGGACAACAAAAAGTTCATTTTACATTTAAAGATATAGAAAAGCTTTCTCAAGCTGGCTCATTAAACTTAAAGAATATTCGTTTTGCACAAGAAAATTCTCATATTATCCCTGCTCTTAATTATAGAGATGATACTCAATATAAAGATAACAATGACTATGTATTTCATTACCTAGCAAGAAAATACAGCATTGCCACAATCCCTGTACTTCCCATAAGAAATGCAGCTAAAAATCCCTATGCTTCTATGCAGGCAGAAGTTTTGCATCCTCTTGCTCCAAAACTAGCACAAATGAATGAGCAGATGGCAAATCTTATGGGGCTTAAAGGAGATTTTCAATACAGCACACAAGGTAAAATTACACTCCATGAACTTCTTGTGCTTCAAAATCAATCCACAGTAAGAGCATTAGACGATTCAAAGATTCACAATAAAAAGCCTAGCAAAATTGAAAAGACAAAAGATTTAAAAGCCCAATCTATTGGCTATAAAGCAGAACCTACTGCAAGCCATAATATCAAAGGATCTTACAATGAGATAAAAAACCACCAATACCTAGAGCGTCAAATGGAGCATAAGGCTGAAATGCAAAGAGCTGAAATAATGGAATATCACAAAAAAACCATAGAGCAACAACAGCAAACAAAGCATTATCATCAAAATTCAACATTGAACAATATTGCCAAAGCAACAAGCAAGAAAACCCCATCTATACTTGATGTATTTACACAAAACATCAAGAAAGAAAATAGAGAACCACAATCTGAAGCATTTGTATTAAATGGGGATTCAAAAAATGATTTTCTGTATAAAAGTGCTGCTGCTAAAGAAACTCTAAAGAATTTCACACACTCTTTAAGAGAGGGCATTAATAACTATAAACCCCCAATTTCAAAACTCTCACTAGAGCTATCGCCTGAAAACTTGGGCAATGTAGAAGTAACCATTAAACAAAGAGGGGCAAGTTTGATTGTGCAAATCCATTCAAATCCACAAGCCCTGCAGCTCTTTATGGCAAATGCTCAAGACTTTAAACAACAGCTCTTTGGTGCAGGTTTTGAAAATGTTGATATGAGCTTTCAAGATTCTGAGGGCAATAACTTTTTTGGAGATGGTTCAAACCAAGAGCGAGAAAATCAACATCATCAAGAGCATGATTCACAGCATGAGGCAGAAAATTATCAGCAAAACCCTCAAGATATAGAGCAATGGCAGCTTAAGCAAGAGCTATTACATCAGCAAGAACAAGTAAATTCTAAAACATGGAATAGTTTTGGCTTGCAAGCTTACAAGAATTCTATGGGCATTGCACAACAAATTCGCCTTATAGAATTAACTTTAACGCCTAAATATGCATAAAAGGAGCAAAAATGGCAATTTCACCTATAAATAATGCGGCACAAAATTATTTAGCATCGCATGCAAGAAATACTTTAAATAATACACAACCAGGAGATAGTACATTAAGAAATGCTTTAAATAACCCGCAATCAGGAGGTAGTACATCAGGTGATAGCATTCAACCTCAACCAGGAAATGGTACATCAGGTGATAGCATTCAATCAGGAGGTAGCACACAGCCAGGAACAGGAAATGGTACATCAGGTGATAGCATTCAATCAGGAGGCAGTACATCAGGTGATAGCACTATTACCCCTCCTTTATTTGACAAAAACCCAAGCGTTGAGTCTCAACAACAAGCACAGCAAAACAAAGATCCAAATGCTTTGGATAAAGATGCTTTTTTAAAACTTTTTTTAGAGCAGCTTAAAGCACAGGACCCAACTGCCCCTATGGAAACAAATCAAATTCTTGAGCAATCAGCCATGATGACACAGATTGAACAACAACAACAAATGAAACAAACATTAGAAACCATGACAGATTCTATTAAGCAAATGTCAGAAAGTAGCACAAAACTTACCGAACTTCAAACTAAAATGTCAGAGGTGCTTACAAATCTTAGCCAAAATATTGGTGAAAATACAGCCATTAGTAACCTCATAGCTCAACTTGGTGCTTATAATTCTAGTGGTGTAGTAGGCAAGATAGCTGAAACTTCTATAAGCACACTCCCCATAACCAAAGAAAATGTGGGACAACCACAAACTTTTGATATATGGTTTGATGAGGCAATTAACCTTCAGCCTTATGACGCAACCAGCAATCCTAACGGGAATGATAAGGCAAAGATAGTTATTAAAGATAAAGATGGGGCTATTGTAAAAGAGCTTCCCTTAGATCAAAGTGCCCATGGCAAAAAGGGCTATATAAGCTTTACATGGGATGGCAAGGATAAAGGTGGTCTTAATGTTATACCCGGAGAATACACCATTACCGCAGAATATAATACCGGGAATGACAAACAACCAAAAGTAACAAAAATAGGACGAGGTGAAGTTATGGGGCTTGCATTTGAAGGAGGCGTTCCTTTTGTAAAGCTTGGCTCTTCAACATCGCCGCTTAATTATTATTCATTATTAACCACTACTCAATTTTATTCAAAAGAATCCACTACAGCGGGGACAACTATTAATAGTGGAATCGCTCAAAGAAGTTAATTATAAGGAGGTGATATGAATGCAACATTATTTAACGGAGCACATGGAATTTTAACCCATCAGGTAGGGCTTGATGTAACATCTAATAATATTTCTAATGTTAATACCGTAGGTTTTCGTGGAAATACAGCTGAATTTAAATCTTTTTTAAGTAAAGCTCAATATGCAATGGATGCCAATTCGCCTATAAGCAATGGCTACAACTGGGGAACTGCTGTAGCCGCAACGCCAACAAATATGAAAAGCGGTTCTTATAAAAGCAGTGATGGAGAATTTCATATTGCTTATGCGGGCAAAGGATGGTTTAGCGTAGGGAAAAATAAGGAAGGGAGCTTTGATGTTCTCAATCCACCAACCTCTGCTTCTCAAACAAATTTTTTTACTCGCAATGGGCAATTTATGCAAGATGCAGAGAGCTATCTTGTTAATAATGAGGGCTTTTATTTATATGGAATTAATCTTGGTAAAATTGGAGAAGATGGTGTTTTTAATTCTTCTCAAGATAAAGATGCTGATTTACAAGCACTCTCTGGTTCTAATCTTACGCCAATAAAAATTCCTAAAAATGTATATTATCGTCCAAATGTTACTTCAGAAATGAATCTTGCATTCAATCTCAACCGCACGGAATTAGGCACAAGCTTTACAAAAGCATTTAGTAATATTGATGGCGTATTAAATTTTGATGCTATCTTTGAGCAAGATTTTGATGCACTTATGGATGGTAATTCAAAACCCATTGATGTAAGAGCAAATAAATATTTCACAGTGACAAAATATGAACAAACAACCCAAGAAGTACCAAACCCAGATTTTAACCCAAACCTTCCAGAAGGTCCAGATAATCAACCAAATATTCAACAGCCCACAATGAGTGCAAGAGATATTCGCTATGTATATGGAGAAAGCATAACAGATAGCGATGGTAACACCTTGCAAGGTTTTAAAACAATAAATGATTTAAAAAATCTCTTAGCTGCTGAGGGCATTGGGCTTGATGTACAGCGCAATGATGCAGGAGATGGACTTGAGGGCAATGGATTAAGCATAAGTAATATTGGGACAGAACCCATAGCATTAACCCTTTCTGGCAGTTTAGTAGAGGCATTGGGCTTAAGAGCAGAAAATCTTACCCTTGCCCCTCAATCAGATGATGTCGAACAAAATAAGATAAATAAAATTTTTGGTACACCGCTAAGTGTGCCAACTTATGGTTATTCGAACTCTATTTATGATGAACAAGGAAACCGCTATTCTATTACAAATTCCTTCTATCTCAAGCAAGCATCTGCAGGAGCAGGCGATTCAGAAATATGGAGAGTGCGGACAGCTATCACCAGTGCTGATGGACAAACATTTTATAGCGATAGCTATACTGACTCTGAGCTTGTATTTCAAGAGGGTAAGGCAGTAGCACCTACAAGCCCAATTAATGTACCATTTCTCAATGGCACTATCGCTCTTAATCTTACAGGTATAGACGAAAAGATAACAACAAGTTATGCTGGTAATTCTTCAGCCTTTATAGAAGAACAGCAAAACGGGGTACAAGCAGGCATTCTTAAAGAAGTTGTTATTTCAGAAGATGGCTTTATTCATCTTGGTTTTAGCAATGGCAAACAAGAACCAATGGGGCGAGTAGGCATAGTCGCTTTTGTAAATGATCAAGGGCTTAAAAAAGTAGGGAGCAATCTTTTTGAGCTTGATGTACGAAGTGCTGGAGGACAAACAGGCTTTGTAAGCGGTCCGCCTCTTTTAGGATGGGATGATGAAAATGCCGGGCTTAAATATGGTTCAGTGCTACATAAAAAAATAGAATTAAGCAATGTTGATATGGCTAATGCTCTTACAGAGCTTATTGTGTATCAACGAGGTTATTCTTTTAATGCAAAGGCTTTTACCACAGGAGATGAGCTCATAAGAGAAGCTATTGGCTTAAAGCGATAGTCTTTCTACTTTCTTTAAGAGTTCAAGCAGTTTTTGTGCTGCTTGAGCTGGATTATTAATATTATTATGCTTAATTATAGCCTCTTGGTTTTTTTGCAAACCTTTCTTTAAACCCAAAGCAATATCATGAATATCCATAGGATCAACATAAATTGCTCCCTCTCCCCCTGCTTCAAGCATAGCCCCTCTACAAGAGGCAATGCAAATTGTATTGCTCTTAAGTGATTCAGCAATAGGCATACCATACCCTTCATAAAGTGATACATAAGCAAAGCATGCAGCCGAGGCGTACAAAAATGGTAATATATCATCATGCACATATCCAAGCAACATTACATAGCCATTATATTTGAGCTTTTCTAGTTTTTTATGAAGCTCATTATCAAGCCAACCAATAGCACCCACAAGAACAAGTGGATATTGTTTTTTAATATCTTTCTCAAAAAGCATATAGGCATCAAGCAATCTTTCAAGATTCTTTCGAGGCTCTAGGGTTGCTACACTAAGGATATATGATTTCCATTGCAAATGATATTTTTGTAATACTTCTTGACATTCTTCTTGCCTATAAGCTTTAAATGAATCAGAAATAGGTGGATGTACAACACTAATCTTGCATGCATCTATTTTGAAAATATCAATAATTTCCTTTTTAGAAAATTCTGAAACAGTCAGTATATGACAACTTCTTTTAATAGCATTTGGTAAAATATGTTGCATCCATAACACACGCTCTTTTGGGTGAAATTCAGCATAGCGAATATATGAGAGATCATGAACAGTAATAACCATTTTGCCCTTAAAGTAAATAGGGGTAAAACCTCCATCCCAATAAATAAAATCTTTTTGAGCATGATAAGAAAATACAATATCTCTAACAAATCCATACGCTAAACGCACAAGAGCATAATGAGCAAGAAACCTCTTGTATTTACCCATTTTATCATAATTCACATTGAGATTGCACCCCTTAAGTCCCTCAAGATATTGAGTAACCTCTTCTTTATCCTTAAACCAATGAAACCCTTTAAAACCACATATTTCAGTAATTTCTTGCTCTTTTAAAAGTTCTTTTAAAATTCTATAAACATATTGCCCAACCCCTGTTAAAGGGGGCTTGAGAATATTGAGATTAACCATGAGTTTCATGCCACTCCTTAAAAACTTTTTGCATTTTTTGCTTGAATGCCTGTGTATGACTCTTAAGAGTATGGGCATTAAAAAAAGGGAGATGCACAATATCTACATTACTATATCTATAAATAAAATCATCAATTTCATATTGGGGCTCTCCATTAAAAAGCACACAGAGCAAAGGAATATCATTCTGCCTCAAAGCAGCAATGCTTAATAGTACATGATTAATAGCACCAAGATAATAAGTGCTTACAAGTATAGCAGGGAGCTTGAAAGAGCTCATATAATCAATCATGCACATATTATTATCAAGAGGGCTCAACAATCCCCCAGCAATTTCAACAAGCATATTTTCATTGTTAGGTAGCTTAATATCCTGCCCTTTGTAATGTGCATTTTCAATTTTTTGGGCAATATGGGGCGAAACTGCTGTTTTTAAACAGTAGCCCTCTTTTAAAACTTCTGTTTGAGGGCTTAGGCTCTTGATATATTCAGAATCAGTAGGCATACCTGCTTGAATGAGCTTAAAGTAGCAATAAGAAAAATGATAACACAGGGCTGCACTTGCATGTGTCTTGCCAACATTAGTATGAGAACCAGCAATATATAAACGCATATTGAATAAATTATTACCTTTCTCTTTTATTTTAATCTGCATTTACACTTTAGGATATGAAAAACAATTCTATATCATAGGCAGTATTTTAATTGTATCAGAGCAATTTTATATTTATGTAAATTATATTTCTATAAATCATTATGGCATTATAATTTATCGAGCTAAATTAATGATTAATTTCAATATAGTTGCAATTATTTGCAATCGCCCAATATGCTATTAATTTATTTAATTATATTATTAATAAAATAGTATTTTTTAGTGTTCCCTTAATCATGATATAAGTAATATTTTTCATCATGAAGTCTAAACACTCGCTCTTACCTACCTTTTATGGTAGGTAAGAAGAGTTACTAAGGGATTTAATGGAGGCACTATACTTCTAGCAAGAGTTGTTCCAACTTTGAATAAAAACACATTATATTCATAAACAATACAAACATTTTTTATAAATACCCTGCATTTTACGAAAACAAATAACACAAAAAATTAAAAAATTTATTTTTCAATCCCATTCATGAAAAACGATATTGCTGATATTCTTGAGGCAGCATATAATCTTCGCATAAAATCTTATATACATAAAACCTATGATTAAAACCTATCTCAAAGAGTTTATCAAGTGCTTGTTCTTGCACATGGCTTAAGCTTATAGAATCAGCATTTGCATAAAGTGACAAATAATATTCTAACTTTTCTTGCCCAACTCTAAAGAGATTTCTTTCATAGAGCATTTTATTCAACAAGATAGGATTATTATATGCAACTCTTACAGCCTTGCTCAACATCTCTTCAAGCATAAGGGCAATATGCAAAGGTATGCTTCGCCTAATAACCATTCCTCCCAAAGGCAAAGGCAACCCACCGCCGCTTAATTCCTCCCATATTTCCCATACTTCTCTTTCAACACATAATGAATCATCAAATTCTAAAATAGCCTCATGTATCAACACCCCAGCATCAGTTTCGCCCATCAAAACAGCTTGTTCAATATCTAAAAAATTTTTATAAACAATACGAGCATGAGGATAGGCTATTTTAAACAAAAGGGCATTTGTAGTATGCAAACCACTTAAAGCAACTGTAAAATTTTTTTTCAAAATTTTATTTTTGCTCTTTATCAGCTTTGGACCATATCCACACCCAAAGCTTATTCCTGTTCTTAAAAGTGCATATTCATGGCATATCTGAGGATATAGAGCAAAAGAAATTGCACTAATATCATAAAAAGATTCTAATGCCCTTTGATTGAGTGTCTCAATATCCAAAGCTTCATTACAAAAATAAATACCCTTTTGGCTCACCCAACCAAAAGCAAGGGCATAATACATAAAAATATCATCAGCATCTGGAGAATGCCCAACACTAAAATACCTTTGCATACACAAACTCCTTTATAAGCCATAATTTTAACTGATTTTAGCTAGAATCTCTTAAAAGTTTAAAAACAAAGGAGCACTTGTGGATGAAAAACAAAAAGCCATTGACTTAGCCATTAAACAAATTGATAAAGCCTTTGGCAAAGGCACATTAATACGATGGGGCGAAAAACCTATAGAATCCATTGATACTATAAGCACAGGGTCATTAGGGCTTGATAGTGCACTTGGTGTTGGTGGCATTCCAAAAGGCAGAATCATTGAAATTTATGGACCAGAGAGTTCAGGCAAAACAACTCTAGCATTACACATGATAGCCCAATCACAAAAAAATGGCGGTGTTTGTGCCTTTATAGATGCAGAACATGCCTTAGATGTAGGATATGCTAAAAACTTAGGCATTGATATTGATAACCTCTTAGTCAGCCAACCAGATTTTGGCGAACAAGCATTAGAAGTACTAGAAGTACTAGCCCGAAGCGGTGCTATTGATTTAATAGTTATAGATTCCGTTGCTGCTCTCACGCCCAAAAGTGAAATAGAAGCTGACATGGGCGATCTCTTTGTTGGGCTACAAGCAAGGCTTATGAGCCAAGCACTACGAAAAATCACAGGCATTTCCCATAAAATGCGAGCGACCACAGTTTTTATCAACCAAATTCGTATGAAAATCGGACAAATAGGCTATGGCAGCCCAGAAACTACCACAGGGGGCAATGCTTTAAAATTCTATGCAAGTGTAAGAATCGATGTGCGACGCATAGCAACCCTAAAACAAGGCGACCAAAGTGTAGGCAATAGAGTAAAGGCAAAAGTAGTAAAAAACAAAGTAGCCCCGCCTTTTAGAGAAGCTGAATTTGATGTTATATTTGGTGAGGGTATCAGCAGTTTTGGAGAAATTGTAGATTATGGGGTTAAATTTGACATTATCGACAAAAGTGGCTCATGGTATAGCTATGGTGATACAAAGTTAGGGCAAGGTAGGGAAAATGTACGACTTTTTTTAAAAGAAAATACTAACATCGCATCAGAAATTCAAGAAAAAATTATACAAAATATTCAATCCCTCAAAAGTTCCGCTAGCATTTCTTTAAGCGATAATATTCAAGACAATCAAGAAAACGAATAAGCAAGGAATACATAATGGTAACCATCAAAAACATTACAGCAAACGAAGTCCTAGACAGCAGAGGCAACCCAACGCTCCAAGCCCATGTTATATTGAGTGATGAAACACATGCACAAGCCATTGTTCCAAGCGGTGCAAGCACAGGCAAAAAAGAAGCCCTAGAGTTACGCGACAACGATCAAAACCGCTATGGTGGCAAAGGGGTGCTCAAAGCATGTTCATCAGTAAATACCATTATACACAACCACCTTAAAGGGCTATCCCCTTTTGAGCAAAGCAATATAGATAATCTCCTTATAGAGCTTGATGGCACAGATAATTTTTCTCATTTAGGTGCAAATGCCTCCTTAGCCGTTTCTATGGCGCTAGCTCAAGCAGCAGCAAAGAGTTTAAATATCCCCCTTTACCGATACATAGGTGGGATAAACGCTCTCACCCTACCCATTCCCTTATTAAACATTATCAATGGTGGTAGTCATGCAGATAACTCCATAGATTTTCAAGAATACATGATTGCACCAATTGGTTTTGAGAGCTTTGCTGAAGCCTTAAGAGCAAGCACAGAGGTATATCATAGTCTTAAAAATATCCTCAAAAGCCTTAATCACATTACTAGCATAGGCGATGAAGGCGGCTTTGCACCAAACCTATCTAACAACACAGAACCCATAGAGCTCATATTGCAAGCCATTGAAAAAGCACACTATAAAGCTGGAACAGAAATAGCTATTGCTTTAGATATAGCAAGTAGTGAATTTTTTAAAAACGGTAAATATCATCTCAAAGGTGAAAACCGCTCTTTAGAGAGTGCAGAGATGATAACCTACTATGAAAAAATAGTCGCACAATATCCCATAATCTCTATCGAAGATGGGCTTAGCGAAGATGATTGGAATGGCTGGATATCTTTAACACAAAAACTTGGAGACAAAGTGCAGCTTGTAGGTGATGATTTATTTGTAACAAATGCAAATATCTTGCAAAATGGCATAAATGAGCAAATAGCTAATGCCATCTTAATTAAACCAAACCAAATTGGCACTATCTCTCAAACAATACAAGCAGTCCATTTAGCACAAAGGAACAATTATCGTTGCATAATGAGCCATCGCAGTGGAGAAAGCGAAGATACCTTTATAGCAGACTTTGCCGTAGCATTAAACACAGGCGAGATTAAAACAGGCTCAACAGCAAGAAGCGAACGAATTGCTAAGTACAACCGCCTTCTCACTATTGAACGAGAGTTAAAACATGGAACATACTTAGGCAAGTCTTTATTCAAGGGCACAAATGCACAACGATAAAGAACAGCCAGCAAAAGAGCAATATACATCTCTTTTTGCATTTTGGCTTGTACTTTTATTAGCCGTACTTGTTTTAGGCATTTATATAGGAACACTTTTTTTTGGTACAAATTCTTTAGAAGTGCTCCTTGATTTACGCAAAAAAGAAAACGAGCTTAACTATAAAGTCGAGCAACTGCGTAGCGAGAATGCACAACTACAAAAAGAATATTTTGAATTAAAAGGCTTAGAGCCATAAGGAGCAAAACAATGAATACACGAAAAATCCTTTTTTTATCCTTTTTGTTTGTGGCAATACTAAATGCTGCACCAGATCCCCTTCCCTCCCCTCCCCCATCTTCTTCCACACAGATGCAAAATTTGCAAACAATAACACCGCCCCTAGTTGGTGGCGATAGAGATCCATTCCAGCCTATGCTTGTACCAAAAGATTCCATCATCGTTACCCCAACCTATAAACCTAATTATTTTAAAGAACAAAATATTACACTCCCAACAACAGCAAGACGAATTAACAAGGTAGTCATTGGCTATCAAAATGTAGATGGCTCTATGGCAGAAAAAAATATTGTACTTGATGGCGATGTTGATTGGCATTTTCCTTTGCGACTTGTACAAGACATTCAAGACTTTCACGCTAAAGAAGTCATCAAAAGACCAGACCCAACGCCCGGCGTAGAGCGCTTTGAACCATATCATGAATTCATATTCAAATTCACAGGTAAAAAACTTTTTGTGCAAACCCCTTTTCTTATTCGCCGAGATATTCCTTTAGGTAACCCACCTAAAATTGTTCTTGATTTCATCAAAGATGAGCTTGGCACATATTTCAACAAAGATTTTCAAACAGCACTTCCATATTTTAAGTTTGTAGATATCAAAACACATGAAGATTTCTATCGCATCACTTTAGTACTTGATGGAAAATATCAATACGAAATTAGTCCAGAAAAAGATGGATTTTGGGTTTTATTGCAATAATATAGTCCTTATAGGTTTTATGGGAAGTGGTAAAACATATATAGGCAGCCACCTTGCACAAGAGCTCCATTGCTTTTTGCTTGATTGTGATACACTCATTGAGCAAACATACAATTCAAGCATCACAGATATTTTCAAGCATTATGGCGAAAAACACTTTAGAAACCTAGAGCTCAAGCTACAACAATGGCTCATAGGTAATATAAAAAGCTCTGTCATTGCCACAGGCGGGGGCATGCCTTTGTTATGCCATAGCTTAAAAAACATAGGCACGGTATTTTTTCTTGATGTTGATTTTGAGATTATCAAACAACGATTAAACGCCGCACAAACCGCTAAACGACCATTGCTAAGCGACATAAATAAAGCATATACCCTTTATAATTATCGCAAACCAATTTACATAAAAGCAGCTCACCACATCATAAATGCTAACCAAACAAGAGATCAAATTATAAACGAAATTACCACTCTAAGCAGGAGCACACCATGAAACATTTAGTAGCCTACATCACCGCAGGCTTTCCTCATATTACCTTCACCAAAGAACTCATTTTAGCAATGTCTCAACATGGTGTTGATAAAATAGAATTAGGTTACCCTTTTTCAGACCCCATGGCAGATGGTGCTGTAATTGCCCACTCTCATTTACAATCTTTAAAAAATGGTTTTACATATCACCATATACTAGACATAGCACACCATGTAAGCCATAAAATCGAAACTTACATAATGGGCTATATCAACCCATTCTATCGCATAGGCATTCAAAAAGTCTTTAATGACTTCAAAAACAATGGTATCAAAGGCGTTATCATACCCGATATTCCATACGAAGAGAGCTCTCCATATATCCAAGCCGCAAAAGCCTACCACCTTTCATTCATTCCCTTTATAGCACCAACCACATTACCTCAAAGAATGTCTTTACTCATACAAAACACAAGCCCATTTATCTATTTTATCGCCTATTCTGGAATTACAGGTTCTTTAAAGCAGCAAAACCTCACTTCAAACATACAAAACCTAAGAAAACAAACCAACACCCCCATATATATTGGCTTTGGCGTTGAGCAGAATAACGCTAAAGAAAAATCACAGCATGTCGATGGTGTAATTGTAGGCACTGCATTCATACGCATTTTACTACAACAAGATTTGACAAATGCCCAAAAAATTGCTAAAATATGTCATCTTGCTTCTTCTATAAAAGAAGCCATTAACTAATGGGGTCGAAGTGGATTTCGACGGGAGTTTGGTATTTTGGATAGCATGTGGATATGGGCAAATCCTTAAAAGCCCTTGCACAATAAATGCAAACAATTCTAATTATGCTCCAGCTTACGCAAGAGTAGCGTAAGTTTATCTTATTTTCGGAGTCGTGATAGCAAGAGATTCTAGCTATCTTGTTATTGCGTCATTTTTGCTAGGTGCGTCTTTGTCCGCCAAAAACAAAGACTAAGACAGTTTGGCTGCCTTGTTGAATATTTTTGAGAGATTGAATACCAACAAGAAAGAAATTCAATCTTTTCTAAACATGTAGAAGTCCATCTGGTCAGATTTTCGGACTGGGGTTCAATTCCCCACGACTCCACCAATAAGCTTATACAAAGACTACTATTCATTCTTGCTTCAGTTTGTTCTATCACTAAATAAAAATCTTAAGCATGAAAAGTAATACTTGTCTTAATAGAGTGAGTTTCAACAATTCTAAGCCCATTTATGCTAGAGTGCATTTATTGAGGAGTATTGAGGAGTTTAAACATGTTTGCACAAGAAGACATCGCAAGGGCGATTCGCATAAGACATCATATCCATGAAAATCCAGAAATTAAATATGAAGAACACAAAACAGCTTCTTTGGTGGCAGAAGAATTAAAACGGCTAGGGTATGATGTGCAGACAGGCATTGCAAAAACAGGGGTAGTTGGATTATTACAAGGAAAAGAGAAGGGTCCCGTAATTGCCTTTAGAGCAGATATGGACGCATTGCCTATTGTGGAGAGAACAAATCTCTCTTATCAATCTCAAATAAAGGGAAAAATGCATGCATGCGGACATGATGGGCATACAGCGACTTTGCTTTTAGCGGCTTCATGGATTGCAAAGAATAAAGAGCATTTAAAGGGAACAATCAAGCTTATATTCCAACCTGCAGAAGAGGGAGGAAATGGAGCGGCATTGATGATTGAAGAAGGTGTTTTGGACAATCCAAAGGTAGATGCCATTTTTGGTTACCATAACCGCCCGGGATATGAAGAAAAAATGGTGTTTGCTAAAACAAATAGTGCAATGTGCGGTAATGATACCTATATTATCACCATCAAAGGAAAATCAGGGCATTCTTCTATGCCAAATAGGGCTATTGATCCCATCTATATTGCTGCTTGCATTATCCAACAAACTCAAGGGATTGTGGGAAAACTCAAATCACCATTGCATGCAGGAGTGATAACAATCACACAATTTCAAGCAGGAACAGCAGATAATGTGATTCCAGCAGAAGCAACTTTTACTCTAAGCATAAGGAGCGATTCTCCTGAATGTCGTAGCGACCTTATCAGTAATTTAGAAAATTTAATCAAAGGTTGTTGTTTGCCTTTTGGTGCAGATTATACAATTGAGCATAAATATTCTATTCCCGCACTTGTGAATAAACCGCAGTTTGTTGATATTGTTTTAAAAGCTGCTAGGGTTGTTTTACCTCATCACAGAATCGAAAAAATTGATTATTTGCCCACAATGGGTGGGGAAGATTTTGCTTTTTACCTCAATCAGATTGATGGATGCTTTTTTTTCGTTGGAAATGGGCAAAGCTCTTATTTGCACAATGATGACTATAACTTTAATGATGAGATTTTACACACTGCAGCGAGTGTTTTTGTTGGGATTGCAAAGCATTATTGTTTTTGAAGGCATAAAATGAATAAAATACTTAATATTGTTGAGCGTATCGGGAATAAGTTGCCTCATCCATTTATGCTATTTTGTCTTTTGAGTATTTTTATTATTATCTTAACATCTATTTTGAGCTTTTTTGATATTTCCTCGACTAACCCAAAAACAGGGGAAGAAATTTTCATAAACAGCCTACTTTCAAGAGAAGGTGTGCAATTTATTTTTACAAGTGTTGTTAAAAATTATATGGACTTCCCCCCTGTTGGTTTAGTCCTTGTAACCATGTTTGGTGTAGGATTAGCGAATAGAGCAGGGCTTTTGCCTATGTTAATTTATAGTGGTGTAACTAAAGTACCTAAGAAAATTTTGACTTTTGTCGTTTTTGTCGCTGGAATTACAGGGAGTATCACTTCTGATGCAAATTATATTGTGTTTATTCCATTGGTTGCCATGGTATATTATTCCTTAGGAAGACATCCTATAGCAGGAGCTGCAGCAGCATACGCTGCAGCAGGTGCAGGGTATGATGTGAGTTTGTTGGTAACTTCAGGCGATGCAATCTTTGCTGGATTAACGACAGAGGCAGCTCGCATTATTAATCCAAATTTTTATGTAAGCCCTATTGATAATTATTATTTTGCTGTGGCATCTGTTTTTGTATTAGCCCTTTTGGGAACTTTCTTAATTGATAAAATCATTGAACCTCGTTTGCAGCAAACTCTTAATATCGACAAAGACATACAAAAATTTGACTTCCATAAACCAACACCGACTGAAATTAATGCGCTCAAGCATACTTTTATTGTTTTTGTTTGTTTTATGGCAATATTATTTATAATCCTTTATCCTCAAAACTCCCCTTTAAGAAATGATCAAGGAGGCTTAGTGCCTTCTCCATTTTTACAATCTTTTGTGGCTATCTTATTTTTATTTTTTATCACTATGGGAATTACCTATGGTTATAGCGTAGGGAAAATCAAAGAACTTAAGAATATTCCCAGTTTAATGGCAGAAACAATCAAAGATATTGCCCCAACCTTGACATTATTCTTTGTAATTTCTCAATTTATTGCTTACTTCAGGTATTCTAACTTAGGAGAGTATATCGCTATTAATGGTTCGATATTTTTGGAAAATACACAATTTACGGGCTATATGCTCATGATTGCTTTTATTCTCATGACAGCCTTTTTAAATGTTTTTATGACTTCAGGAACAGCTCAATGGAGCTTAATGTCTCCAATTTTTGTTCCCATGTTTATGCTGATTGATTATCATCCCGCTTTTACCTTAGCAATGTATAAAATAGGCGATTCAACAACCAATATCATCTCTCCTATGAGTCCTTATTTTTCTGTTGCTCTTGTGTATATGCAACAATACAAAAAAGATTTAGGCATAGGTTCTCTTATGTCAATTATGCTACCTTTATCGCTAGGCTTATTATGTATTTGGACAATTTTGCTTTTATTGTGGGTGTTTTTTGGGTTGCCTTTTGGTCCGGGTATTTATCCAAACTTATAGATTCTTCGTATAATGCTAAACAATATTTTTAGTCTTATGCACCACTCCATGCCCAAAATGATACGCTAATTTTCAAACCAGAATCACACACAAGAGCAAGTCGCTCTTAAAAAGCCATGTAATAGGCTAGCTTGATGCCCAACTCACTTTGTTTGCTATACAAGATTTACTTACTATTCATTGACAATCACTATTAATCTCATATATAATTGCCCGCCTAGAATTAATCGCCACCCTTTAATGAGGAAATTTTAATGTCTCTTATAAAGCAAACACTCAAACAACAAAAAGCACGCATTTTTGCTTCCTTGACACTTAATATTCTATCAGGATTAATGAGCATTATCACTCTTGCTTTTATTAATCATTATCTCTTAGATACGACCAAGCAAACTTCCCTTTTGATTGTTTATTTCTTTTTGTTGATTCTCATCTTTTTACTGCTCACCTCCATAGCACAAATCACGCTGATTCGATTAGGGCAAAACTTTGTTTTTCATCTGCAAAAAACGCTTTTAAAGCAAATTTTAGATACTGAATTTCAAACAATTCAAAGATTAGGTAAAGCCCAGCTCCTTGCTTCTTTAACACATGATGTGCGTAATATCTCTTTTGGTTTATTGAAATTACCAGATTTAGTACAAGGGGGATTGCTTGCCCTTTGTGTTGGGTGCTACTTGCTGTATCTGTCTGTGCCTATATCGTTGCTGATTTTTGCATGGATAGGTATCACCTTTGTGGTGAATCATTTTATTATCAAAAATGTGTATCATTATTTTCGTGAATCTCGAAAATGCGAAGATTCTTTGCAAGAAAACTACCAAGCTATGCTTGAAGGGCATAGAGAATTAGCACTAAATCGCTTCAGAGCTCAACATTATTATCATCAAGAATTTATCCCTAATGCCATCAATAAACGCCAAAACACGCTCAAAGCAGATTTATTCCATATCATAGCAAGCAATTGGACAAATGCAATGACACTTGCTTTAGTCGGGCTTGTTTTATTTTTAATGGTTACAAAGGGTTTAGGAGATACACAAAATGCCATCACCATATCTTTAGCCATTCTTTTTATGCGAACACCTTTAATCACAGCCATCGCCTCTGTTCCTATGCTTGTTTTAGCTAAAGTTTCTTTGCAAAAAATCAGCCATTTCGAGCTTGAAAACTATCAAGAATCCTTTTTGCTCATTTCAAATGCAAACCTTTTTAAGGATTGGCAAACACTCTCTTTTAAAGAAGTAAGCTTTGCTTATGAAAACGGAGGATTCGCACTCAAGCCTATCAATCTCACATTCAAAAGAGGTGAAGTGATTTTCTGTGTGGGTAAAAATGGTAGCGGTAAATCGACTTTTTCACTCCTCCTATCAGGTCTTTTAAAGCCCACACAAGGAGAAATTTATATTGATAACACACATATTACAACACATCATTTACCCGCATACAGAAGCGGTATCAGCGTTATTTTTAGCGATTTCTTTTTATTCCCCCATACGCTCACACAAGGAGAGCAAGCAGAACAAGAATGTATTGACTTTTGGCTCAAACAACTAGATATTTCACAAAAAGTTCATGTAATTGATGGCAAATTATCCACCACAGCTCTATCACAAGGACAAAGAAAAAGACTCGCAATGCTCATCACCCTTTTAGAAGAAAAAAGTATTTTAATTCTTGATGAATGGGCAGCTGATCAAGATCCTTTGTTTAGGAAGTTCTTCTATCAAGAATTAATTCCGCTTCTCAAAGCTAAAGGAATCACGATTTTTGCGATCAGCCATGATGATATTTATTTTAGCGTAGCTGATCGCATTTTACTCGCTAAAGATGGAGTGCTTCAAGAATTGATAGGTCAAGACAAAGAGGAAATTGCTAAAAATGCGGTTGAAAAAATCTAATGTATTGTATAAAAAAGGAGAAAAATGAAAAAAATATTTTTTACAGTTTTAAATGCTCTTGCTTTTAGCGCCCTTTATAGCGCTGAAAAAGTAAGGCTTGATTCATTTTCTGTTGTAGGTTCTATGGAGAAAGGAGGCGGAGAGATAGACACTATCAGCCCACGCAATCTTACAAGCATTTCTCAAGAGAGAATCAGAGAAGAAGGCGTAAGACAACTCGATGAAGCAGTACGCTATGAATCAGGTTTTATCGCTCAACCTTATGGATCTAATCTTACAACAAACTACTTGAATATTAGGGGCTTTAACCCCACCATTATGCTTGATGGAACAGCCCTCTACAACAAAGGGAGCTACTGGGGATGGACGCCTGATATGTATGGTTTAGAAAGAATTGAAATTCTTAAGGGGGCAGATTCCTTAATGTATGGCTCTTCACAAAGCGGGGGCTTGGTTAATCTAGTGAGCAAAAGACCCACCAAAAAAGCTCAAGGCGAAGCAGGAATCACAGGGGGTACGCAAAAAGAAAGGGGAGCATTTTTTGATATGAGCGATTCAATCATCACAGATTCAGTAAAAATGCGATTAGTAGGAAATTACCAAAAAAGAGATGGAAACATAAAAGGTTCATGGCTAGAACATTATTATGTAGCTCCATCTTTGAGCATACAAATCACACCCTTTACACTACTCACCCTACTAGGGAGCTATCAATACGACAATGGTATACCCCCTTCAAACTTTTATCCCGTCTATGGCACTATTCTTAATACCCCTTATGGAAAAATCAACAAGGCAAACTTAGGTTCTCCTGAAAGCGACTTTATCAAAAAAAAGCAAATGTCTTTAGGCTATGAAATCACCCATCAATTCCACCCTAACTTCACTTTCACGCAAAACTACAGATACAACAAAGAAGATCGAAAAGAATTTCTTGTGTATTTTTCTGCCCTTCAAGATTCAGGTAGATTAGCTAATAGAAATTCTATAATGGCTGATGGAATAGCCACAGCACACACATTAGATAATCGCATTGTCTATCAATTGAATACAAATTTTTTAGAAAATCGCATTATTGCGGGTATAGACTATCAAAATATAAGAGTAAAAGGGGTTTATGGTGTGGGGTATAATATAGACCCTATTGACATCTTTAATCCCGTGCATACACCACAAAAACAAGAAGCTATACCCAAACATTTTGTGCATCAAAGCCAAATAGGAGCTTATCTACAAGAAAAAGCTACATTGTTTCAAAACCTTATTTTACAAGGGGGCATAAGATACGACAAAGCCAAAAGCGATTCACAAAATATTGGCACATACGCAACCTATAATGTGGGATACACGACTTTTCAGGCAGGAGCACTCTATGTGTTTGAATATATAGGGCTTATGCCTTTTATTAATTATTCAGAATCATTTCTGCCCATTTCTGGTAGCGATGGAGAATCTAAGGGGTATAAACCCTATGAAGGAAGGCAATATGAAACCGGTATTAAATATTTACCCTATTTTATGGATGCAGAAATCAATATATCCTATTTTGATTTAATAGAAAAAAATGGATTTGTAAAAACCAAAGCATTCCCAATCCAAACCGGCAAACAAACAAGCAAAGGTATCGACGCATATGCCCATATCTTACTATCAGATTCACTACAATGGCTCATTGCTTATACACACACAAAAGCAACAATGACTCTCACAAATGCACAGATTATCAATAGCCCCGTGATACCAAGAGAGGCTTTTGCTTCCAAAATCACATATACAATAAAGCTTCCCCATCAACAAACCTTAAAAGCAGGCATAGGCATACGCCATGTTGGCAAAACAACCGATGAAGCAGGGAATCCACAAATCAGCATTCCTTCTTATAGTCTTTATGATGCCTTGCTCCATTATCGCTTTAAAGAATGGTATGCACAAATGAATATCACTAATTTCACCAATAAGCAATATAGCGAGTTGTTATTATAACTGCTATTATGGCGAAGGGCTAAGGGCATCGGTGAATGTAGGTTATCGGTGGTAAATAGAGCTTAAAAGATAACACCCCGCCCCAAAAAAGGGCAGAATGAATATTATTGTTTTAAACCAAGGAGTGTATTAAGTACCTGATCAGAAGTTGTTACAGATTTTGCATTTGCCTGATAACCTCTTTGCACCACAATAAGCTGT
>JARHYY010000081.1 GCA_029258405.1 Helicobacteraceae bacterium
TTCTTTGTTTATCTGAATAGATAAAATGATTATTTAAAATTATGGCAAGCTGTGTGCTCTGAAAGCTTGCACGGTTTGAGATAAGGGGAAAACTTGGAGATAACTTCAAAGGGTTAGGTATTGCTAAAGAAATTCTCTTTATAGATATTTGTATCTATTTATAAGATTTATAGGTTTAAAGGATGGGTTAGGTATCTCAATAAATGAAGGTATTTCTGTTTAAGTTATATAATATTTTATAATATTTATTGTAATATAAGATTATTTGTTGATGAGCAATTGTGCACACATTTGAAGTATAAGCATTTAAATGTTATATTGCTAAGAATATAAGAAATAGGAATAGTATGACAAAACTACTGCTTTTTAGTGCTTCTCTTTATAGGGATACACAATATTTATCACATGCAAAGAGCTTTATATATGATTTTTTAGAAGAAAATAAATGCCATAATGATGAAATTTTGTTTATACCTTATGCTGGGGTGAGAAGGAGCAATGAGGAATACGAACAAAAGGTGAGCAATGGCTTAAATAAGAAGGTTATATCAATCCATCGTTTTAATGATAAAATTAAAGCGATAGAAGATGCAAAAGCGATTATTGTAGGCGGGGGGAATAGTTTTATGCTCTTAGCTCTTGTCTATAAATTTAATTTGCTTGAAGCACTGAGGGCAAAAGTGCATAGCGGTACATGCTATATAGGCTGGTCTGCTGGTTCAAATATTGCTGGCAAGAGCATTAAGACTTGCAATGATATGCCAATTATCATGCCAAAGAGCTTAGAGAGCATAGGAGCTTTTAAGCACCATATAAACCCCCATTTTATAAGCGGAAAATTTCCAAATCATAATGGCGAGAGCAGAGAAGAGAGACTTGAGGAGTTTTTGATAATAAATCCTCATGAAATTGTTTATGCACTGCCTGAAGGTTCGGCTTTGAAAATTTATAATGATGAATGCGAGGTTCTTGGATTCCATAATGTTCTTAAAATCAGCAAAAATATGCACATAGAAGAATTAGCACTTCATACAAAATATAGGCTTTAGGTTTTTGATGGATAGTTTTTTATTTTTTGTAGCGATATTGGGGATAGTTTTAGCGATAGTTTTACTTATTAAACAGGTAGAAACAAAGACTGTTTTTATTGGAGTAGGCTTTATCCTATGCCTTATTTCATTAAAGCCTATGAGTGCATTAAGTGCATTTACTGAAGCTATGACACAAGCCGCATTATTAAAGGCAATTTGCTCTAGCATGGGTTTTGCCTTTGTGATGAAATATACACAATGTGATAGGCATTTAGTGAAATTTTTAACCGCTCCTTTAAAAAATATAGGCTTTTTTCTCATACCTCTTTCTTATTGTATTACATTTTTTGTTTCCATAGCAATACCATCAGCTGCTGGCTGTAGTGCTGCTGTTGGTACAACATTGATACCGCTTTTAATGGCTTCAGGGGTTCGCCCTGCTATGGCTGGTGCAAGTGTTTTAAGTGGAACATTAGGGGGGATATTAAGCCCGGGGGTATCGCATTCTATTTTTATAGCTGAAATGACTAAAAAAAGCATACCTGAAATTATTTCTATACAGCTACCAAATGCCTTGGTTTGTGCAGGAATTATGATAATTGGATTAATGGTTATGGCAGTTGTGCTCAAGGATTATCAAAAAAATGAAACCGTTGCCTTGTTGAATGATGAGCCAGAGATACAGAGAGTGAAGTTTTTTCATGCGATTATGCCCTTAGTGCCTTTAGTGTTTATTATTATAGGGGCTACTTCGATTTCTTTACAATTTACATTTTTGCATTGGTTGCATAATATAGGGGTGGCTGAAGCCATGCTTCTTGGTGCAATTATTGCGATTGTTGCAACAAGGACAAATCCAGTTGCAATTTGTAAAGAATTTTTTTCTGGCATGGGCAATTCCTATGCTAATATTATAGGGATAATTGTGGCAGCAAGTGTGTTTGTGGCTGGGCTTAAGGCTTGTGGCATGATAGATATTGTGATAGAATGGTTAAAAAATGATACGCATTTTGTAAGGATAGGTGGTACATTCATACCCTTTATTATGGCTGCTTTAACAGGTTCAGGTGATGCAACAGCCATGGCATTTAATGGGGCAATAACAATACATGCAGAAGAGCTTGGGTTTAATCAAGCTCAACTTGGTGCAACTGTGGCTATGTCTGCTGTTGTGGGTAGGTATATGTCTCCATTGCTTGGGGCTTGCATTTTAGTAGCAGGGCTTGCTAAAACCACCCCTTTAGAAATTGTCAAGAGAACAGCTTTAGGCTGTATTGTGAGCGTATCAGCAATAGCATTTATATTGATTTAATCTTTTGTAGCAAGTGTAATGATCTCTTGTATAACGCTGCTTGAAGCCTTAAGGGATTTTACGGGCAAATATTCATAAATAGAGTGAAAATTATGTGCCCCTGTGAAAAGATTGGGGCATGGAATCCCTTTTTGTGAGATAACAGCACCATCATAACCACCACGCATAGGAATTATTTTTGGTGTTATATTATGATTCTTATAAGCATTTAATGCAAGTTTAATTGCTTTGCATTCTGTTGTTTTCAAGGCATTAAAAGCATTTTTGTAGCGGTCATTAAGTGTGATATGTATTCTTTCCTCGCCCCATAATTTCTTGCATGCGTTGCATAAATCATGTAAGAATTGCATTCGTTTTTGATATTTTGTTTCGTCAAACTCTCTTATGTCTAGCTTGAGCACTGTTTTTGCACTATTGCCTACTATTTCTTTTACCCAAATATAGCCCTCTCTATTTTCTGTATATTCTGGTGCTTCGCCTCTAGGTAGCATAGAGATAAACTGATGAGCTAGCATTAAGGAATTAACAAGTTTGCCCTTTGCATTCATAGGATGAGCAGAGATTCCATTAAATATAACCTCCCCATCTCCAGCGTTCCAATTTTCATAAATAAATTCTCCTATACCGCAACAATCTAAACAATATCCAAAATCTGCTTTAATTTCATTTATATCAAGTGCCTTTGCCCCTCTTAAGCCTTGCTCTTCATCGGGTAAGAAACAAACTATAATATCGCCATGCTTTACATCGGGGTTTTTAACAAAAAATTGCACACTATCCATAATCGCAGCGATAGCTGCCTTATCATCTGCACCAAGCAGACTGTTTCCATCTGTGTGTATAATATCATCGCCTAAATAATTTTTAAGTTCTGGAAAATCAGATTCACTAAGATAAATGTTTTTTGCTCTATCAAGGCATATTGCATCGCCACAATATTTTGTTATAAGGGCATGAGTATCATTTGTTTGCTCCATACTCGTATCAAGATGGGCAAAAAATGCGATAGAAGGTGCATTTGTGGTATTTGATGGCAAGATGGCTGAAGTGATTGAATTGCTTCGCCTTTTTATATCTTTTAAGCCAAACTCTTTTAGCTCATCTTCAAGTATTTGAGCAAGCTGCATTTGATTAGGTGTAGATGGCATAATTCCAACAGCACCATTTGCTCTATTGGTGGTTGTGTTAATTTTAGTGTAAGATAAAAATCTTTGTACAATATCCATAATAATCCTTTCTGATAATTGTATAATTATACTACTCTTAGGTTAAGAGGTTTTATAATTTACTCTTTTAATGAATTGTTGCAGTATAAAAAGTTCGCATTATGCACTGTTGATATATGAGTTGTAAAAATTGTTGCGGATAATTAAAAGATTATTAAAAAATAAATATTAGAAGTTATAATACTCATTTGATGAGTATTATAATTGAGAGCTTATAGGACAAAACGGATTGATTTATGATCTTTGAGTTTAAAAAAAAGTCTGTATCGCTCTTCTTCACTCTGTACTTTTGTGTTAATTTCTAGGCTATGGTATTTGCCAGAGAGGCTACTTTTTGAAGGAATAACTTCATATTCTCTCTCAAAAATATCAAATACTGCTTTTTGCATTTCTTCTTTGTCGCACCCTATGATTTTATAGCTCCATTGGCATGGGTATTCTAATTTTAATTGTTGTGACATTTGTGCTCCTTAATTCCATGTATGTAATTTTTCTTTAAAATAAGCAGGAATTTTAGCTGCCTTGCTCTCTTTAACGCATACAAGAATAACAAGTGCTTTAAATAATAATTGCTCTGCCCTATAAATTTGATGGCATACTGTAAGTGAAGCATTGTTTATGCTCTGTGTTTGTGTGCTTACTTCTAGCATATCCCCTAACATTGCTGGGGCAATGTATTCTGCTTCGATTTTTTTCACAACAAAACTATATCCATCATATTCTGGCTTTATTCCTTGAGAGAAAAAATGCTCACTCCTTGCTCTTTCACAAAAATTGAGATAATGAGAATGATACACTATCCCTCCACAATCAGTATATTCATAATACACCCGCAATTGCATTGTATCTCCAAAAATTAATTATTATTCTTATTACAAGATATTATAATATATCTTGTATATATTTTCAAGGTTTCTTAAAAGGATTGCATTATTTCTTTGAGTTGTTCTGTAACATAATCAATCTCTTCTTCCTTGATAATATATGGTGGCATAAAGTAAATGGTGTTGCCCAATGGTCTTAAGAGCAAACCTCTTTTAAGCCCTTCAGAGAAAACATATAGCCCTGCCCGTTCCCTTTTGCTTGCAATAATATCAAAGGCAAAAATCATTCCACAGCTTCTAAAGTTGGCAAGAAAATCAAATTCTTTAAGTTTTATGAATTGAGAAAAAATATACTGTGATAATTTTTTGTTTTTTTCTATAATATTTTCATGCTCAAAAATATCTAAAACAGCATTTGCTGCACTGCATGCTAATGTATTCCCTGTATAGCTATGTGAATGCAAAAAGGCTTTGTGTTCATGATATGGTGCATAGAACATTTGGTAAATCTCATCAGTGGTAACAACAACAGAAAGGGGCATATAGCCCCCGGTGATGCCTTTTGATAAGCAGAGATAATCTGGCACTACATCACATTGTTCTAGTGCAAACATGCTACCGCTTCGCCCAAAGCCAACAGCAATTTCATCAAATATAATATGGATATCATACATTTTGCATAATGCACATGCGTGTTTAATATATTCTTTGCTATACATATTCATATTGCCTGCACATTGGACTAATGGTTCAAGAATGAAAGCACAAATGTTTTTACCATCATTTTTAAGAACCTTTTGGAGATATGCAAGCTCTTTTTCATAATCAGTTTGCAGAGATGGCACAGGCACTTTCAAGCATTCAAGCAATAGGGGTGCATATACATTTTTATATAATGCTACATCTCCAACGCTCAACGCCCCAAGTGTTTCGCCATGATAGGCATTGCAAAGAGATAGGAAGCGGTTTCGTGTTTGTTTTTTGTTGAAGAAATAATGAAAACTCATTTTCAAGGCTACTTCAATTGCTGATGAGCCATTATCAGCATAAAAGCATTTATTGAGCTTTGAGGGCAGAAGGTTGCACAAACGAGAAGAGAGCTGTATAATTGGCTCATGGGTAAAACCTGCTAAAATAACATGCTCAAGCTTTTGTATTTGATTTTTAAGGGCATTATTAATATATTCATTGCAATGCCCAAAGAGATTAACCCACCAACTGCTTATGCAATCCATATAAG
>JARHYY010000121.1 GCA_029258405.1 Helicobacteraceae bacterium
CTAAGCCCTTTAGTGATAAAACTAGACCACTAGGAATACCCACTATAAGAGATAGAATAATTCAACAAGCTATAAAACAAGTGTTAGAGCCTATATGCGAAGCAAAGTTTCATAGACATTCTTATGGTTTTAGACCCAATAGAAACACATTTGAAGCTAAAGCTAGAGCGGAAACACTAATAAATAAAGGTAAATTACACTTTGTAATAGACATAGATATAAAAAGCTTCTTTGATAATAAATCATGAACTCTTAAAACAATATGGAGTATGGGCATAAGGGATAAAAACCTATTGAAAATAATATCTAAAATGCTAAAAGCTGACGTGTTTGGTATAGGCAAATCCAATAAGGGAACACCACAAGGAGGAATTATATCCCCCCTATTATCTAACATTGTTTTAAATGAGTTAGATTGGTGGATTTCTAATCAATGGGAAAGCTTAAAAACTAGACATGAATATAAAACATTAAACAAATACAGAGCATTAAAAACAACCAAGCTCAAAGAATGTTTTATTGTGAGATACGCAGATGATTTCAAGATATTTTGCAGACATCACAACGAAGCTAAAAAGTTATTCATAGCCATCAAGCTATGGTTAAAAGAGCGGTTAGGATTAGAAATCAGTGAGGAAAAATCCTAAATCACAAACCTAAGAAAGCAATACAGCGAATTTTTAGGATTTAAAATCAAAGCAAGAAAGAAAGGTAAGGATAGCAAAAATAATCATAAATATGTAGCACATAGCTATATAGGCAATAAAGCCTTTAAAAGCATTGTGCTAAATGTGAGTAAGAAAGTGAGAATGCTACAAAAAGGAGCTATTACAATAGATTTAATGAATGCTTATATATTAGGCATACATAACTATTATAGATACATATCAGCAAATATATCTCATATACAAGCATAGATTGAATATGACATTCACTTTAAAGAGTTATATATAACATGTAATACTTAAAAGTATTAAAGATACATCTATTATACCAAAATACATTAAGAGCTTAGAATATGATATATCCAATCAGTTAAAAAGTGTATATGGTAAAAAAATATAATTCTATCTTCCACAAAGTAACGCTTACAAAAAATTTATGGAAAAGAAGGAATCAAAGAATAAGAAATAGAAACTTTTTTATTATAGGAGAACATATTATTGATCCTCATAATACTAGAAACTCTTATAGCCTCAACCACATACTAGAGGGAATTTTAAATGGTCTAGCATACAAACAAAAAAGGATAAGCTATCGCTTGTTTGTATGATCTACAATAACATGACTATGCCATGCCTTTGGTAGCCATTCCTTTCTTAAGGCTTTCTCTTTGTTAGCATGTATGCGGTGATAGGCTTTGTGTGTGATCATTTTCTTTAAAAGCATAAAATCTTCACGAAGTGCTTTTTTCTCCATGTGCAAAAAAAATTCATCCCAAGTCATTATTACATTTTCAAAAGGTCTTTGGATGAGAGTGATTTCTTTGGTATACACACAAGCAGCACCACAACCTATAATAAACTTTACAAACAAATGGTGCATATTTTTCCTTATATTTTTTAAGCCACAAGCAAAATGAATTCCACAAAATCAGTTATTTTTGCTATAATCTCTGCATTAAAATAAAGGTTTTTACATGCCAACAAACACCCCCAGCCACCAAACTTCAAAAGGATATTTGCAGCAGGCTTTAAAGCTTTTCGAGCAAGGAGAATATAAAAAATCTTTAGAATTATTTTCTCATTATCTCACATATTACCCTGATGACTTAGGGGCATTAGCAGGTGTCGCTGGTATGCTATATGAAGCGAACAGATATGAAAAAGCATACCCTTTAGCCCAAAAAGCCTTACAATTAGCTCCAGAAAATTTACATGTTCTTAAGCTTTATGTGTTAATAGCATTAAAATTACATCTTTTTCAAGACATTCACGAGATTCTTGAAAAACTTTATAAAAAATATCAAGATAATACCCTATTCTTAGAAATTTGCTTATCGTATCACACAGCTACAGGAGATAAAGAACATATTTTAGCTTTAGTGCCAAAAATATTACACAAAACCAATCAAACCCCTAATATACTTAATCAAGTCGGCACATCCATAGAATCAACAGGGAATATTATTTCTGCGATTAAACATCTCAGAAAAGGCTTACAATTGCTTTTAGAGCAATCTTGCCCCCCCCCCCGACACGAACAAAAAATTATGGATAAAACAGAAACCCACAAGGCAATTTTATACACAAAAAGAACGCTAGATGAGCTACGCATTCCTTTTTGCTTGGGGCATGGCACTTTGCTTGGAATCTATCGTGATGGGGATTTACTTTCTGCTACTGATGATATTGATTTGTATCTCCCTTGGAGTGTGGATAGGAAATGGCTAGAAAAAAACTTCAAGGAGAGGGGATATAAAAGTGGGCACTATGATGATATTTCTTGGCAATGGACAGCAAATTTTCGTACGCCTCCTGAATACACTAGTATGCACGCAGTCGAATTCAGCTTTCTTAAACCTGAATCAGATCATCTCTTAATGGGTTTTACGCGAGGAGATAAAGTGATACAACTTCAATGTTCCAAATTTGCATTTGATACTATCAAGTTTTTGGGAGCAAGTTTTATGATTCCATCTCCCACAGAGCAACATTTACAAGAAATTTATGGAAAAGAATGGAATCAAAGAATAAGAAATAGAAACTTTTTTATTGTAGGAGAGCATATTATTGATCCTCATCATATTAGAATCTCTTATGCCCTCAACTATATACTAAGGGGAATTTTAAATGGAGAGCACAAAAAAGCCCATGGGCTTGCTTTACAACTCCTAAGCATTTATGATGATCCCTTAGTGCAACAAGTTTGCAGATGGCTAGAGGACGCAAATAAAAATATAAAATGGCATCCTCCTCTACCATATAAACAAGAAAGGATAAGCTATCGCTTATTTATATGAGCTACAACAGACTATACCATGTCTTTGGTAGTTTGCCCCCTCTGTTGCGTTCTCATTGCCGCAAATATCGGTGGAATGGTTGAGATTGCTATAGAAGCTCTCTCATTTTATCAATGAACACATCATCGCGACAAGGAGTTTTAATAAAATGTGTAATGCCAAGTTTTTGTGCAAGAGCAGTGCTCGCCATTGTATGCACAAAAAGACAAAGAGTGATGGATTTATGTGCCTTTTTCATTTCTTTGAGAAAATTTTCTATAGAAATAAAGGCATTTTTTCCTAATGCTTCAATGTCAATGAGTGCCACATTTGCATGGGAAGATTTAATAGATATTTGCAAAATTTCTTCAAGATCATGCACAATATAGATGTGTGATCCTTGGTTAAAATCTTCTAATATTTTTCGATGATGTTTTATCGCATTAGGGTCTTTCTTTATCATAAAAATATTCTTTGCACCCACATTTTCCAGATATTTTAAAAACACAAAAAGTTTCTTGACTTCTTCATTCGCTTTTTTCTTATCGATATGGCGTAGGTGGTACTTTAAAAAAGTTTTGGTGCTATAAGTACCAATAATACCTGAATTAATAAAAAAATCCCGCACCAAAGAACTTTTCTTAGCTCTCTCCCAAAGCATTGAATCAATTTGAAGTATCTTTGCATTAAGCATATGTGTGAGTCTCGTATCAATGTCTTTGGCAGTACTCTCATAGACCCCCTGAAAAACCTCAAAATATCGTTTGGAAAGAATGTCTTTCACGCGTACAAGTCCAGAGAGAAGCTTTTTTTGTTTATTAATAAAACGTTTAAGCTCCGTGTATCGTCTATGCATATTCTTTAAGTTTTTTTGGAGAACAAGAAACGAATGTCCTCTTGGATTATTATGGTTGCCTAAATCTCTCTCCCTTTTTTTAATATTATTCTCTAATGGTTTTTGTTGTGCATGAGCTTCTTTTAATTCTCTCTGAGTACGCGAGATTCTACGCATTAAGGCACCATAATTTTCTTGTTGTTTCAGAAACACTCTTGCGTAAGCAACATCCATATCTTGGTTGCTCTTGGATCTGAAATCAGAATGGTGTTTGATGATTTTAATCAACTCATTTTTTGATGCAAGAATATCCTTATCAATAATACTCCCATCTATGTGGCGTATGCTATTATAGGCTGTAATTATAAATCGTTTAAGCTGCACAAAATCAGTCTGTGGTATATCAGAAGGTGTATAAGGATGAGATTGCAAAAACTCTTCAAAAGGCTGAAAATAATCAGATACACAAGCATGTACATCTTTTGTGATCTTGAGGTATTCTAGATATTCGGGCTTTTCCTGGTCTAGATTGAGCATTACCTTCACAGCTTTGTTATTTTGCAACTCAAAAGCAACCTGAATGCCTTCAAAGATATCTTCAAAACTCCCCACCATGATCGCATCACAATCAAAGGAATACACCTTGCCCATACTCTGAATATCCGCTCTCTTTTGTGCTTCGTATATAGCACACACAATGCCCACTCTCACATGCCCCATACACCATCTCCTTAGCGTTTTACAAAGATGCCATAGCACCCCTATGCTTAATTGTAACAGATTCTAAATTAAATATTTATAAAAATCTCAATAAATATTTCTCATTAGGGTATTTTCAAATCATATTTCTAGTGCATATACTTAAAGCTTACCCAAATCTCATTTATACGCTAGTATAAAAATAAGCTAAAAATTTAACACGATATTCCGCCTTCTACCATGGTATCAATTGTGATAATCCTTGTTTTTTTTAATTGAATTAAAGAGAGATAAAGAGAATTTCCATTTTTAAAGCTTGCAAAAAACTTTTTAATAATGCTTTGTCCTTGAGAATTAATGATATATATGTTCTTTGCTTTTGAGGTTATCTGAAATCTTTGTTTATAAATGCACTAAATTATAAATTGTGCTATGATGAACAAAAAGTTTATCAAAAAAACTCAACTCTATAATCTTGTTGATCTTTTTTTGATAAATTCATAGAGCTTTTTTAAAACATCACGAGCATTACTTGTAGCATCACACTCTTAATACTCATACTTTGTTCTAAAATCTTCAGACAGGGTTTTATAATACTCATAAAGTGCAATATTGCTTTGTGCTCTGAGTTCTTTTAATTCTTGCTCTTTGGCTTGGAGTTATTGCTATAAAATCTCTTCCTCTTTAACAAAAAAGCCTGTCTGTTTGCCATTGTTTTCAAGAGTGGAATCTATCTCTATGTCATTTATGTTCATATTAGTGTTTTTTTGTAACATATGGCTCTCATATGTATGTAGGATTTTAATAATATTATCATTATTCAAAAGCATATTAATATCTTTAGTATATTTAAGATTAACACAATGTAAAAGTGTGATAAAATCGTTGCTTATAAAATCGAATTTCTCATTAATGAGTATCTTTAAATTATTATTTTATAATTTTTTAAATTTTTCTTTAACTTTTTCATGCTCAAAATATAATGGCATATTCACTATCAACTTCAACAGATTTATTGTATCAGTGTTATTATTTTGGTTTTGCTCTTGCTCTATTTGCACAATGCTGCCTCTTTTTTCATTATTTCGCTTTATTCAATGAGACCTTTAATAAATTATTAGCCACTTCAATCAAAGCTGCTAAGCGATCACAAAGCGTTATTTATTATGAGAAAGTTGCTCTTCTGCTTTGCATCTAGCCTTGTGCTCTATCTCTGCCCAAACATATTGGAGTAAAGCTTTAATTTAAATTTCAGCTTTTAACCCTTGAATATTATGCGAATTGACACCATCTTTAACTATTTTTGGAATCATAGCTTACCACTAAATGCTTACCAAGATAGCCAAACTTGCACTCAAATTTGAGCTCGTCTATTCTATCGACGCTATTTTTTATTAATTTGATCTTTGAAATTTACTCTTCATATTCCATAAATTTCATTTCTATCTTTGATGGAGGTGAGTATATTGGTATGTGGTTTTACTTCTACAGCACTTCTATAAAGCTTACCCCCTTGAACTGCTTTCTTAAATAAGTGAATTAATGAATCATTCAAGAATCTCTTCAAAACTTTCATAGGTGTTCAAATTTTCTTTAAATTTCTTACATACTTCCTCTGGATCAAATTTCATTAATTCGCCCTCCATTTAAATCTTCCTTATTATCTATATTTTTATTTTATATTTATTATTTTATCCTGAAAATATTTTATTATCAAATTATGATACTATGACTATATAAAACTTCCATCATCGCTATCAAGTTTAACCTTAAGTTTGCATAATATATCATTGCATTTGTTATTGAAAATTTTATTAAAATTATTTAAATTTTATATAAATGCCTTTTAATACAGAAAAAATGCTCTCATAAATCAAATCTTTCTCACCCTTGCATTGAGGACAAATAAAATTAAATATATTTAAAACATCACTCTTTTGTTGAAATAAAAAGGACTTAGCACATTTTGAACATTTTATTAATTTAGGCGTAGAAAGTTTCATTAAGTATTTCCTTGAATAATATTTGTAAAAACAATATATAAAACTATAATTTAAAGTATAAATTCATCTTATGACAGGTTGTGTCGTTTAAATTGTGCTTAATAATTTACCTCATGAATACCATAATTGTATTTTTAAAATATACAACTCAAAAAGTACATTAATATATTTTATCATAAAAACCCATATTTTGCAGCAACGCTAAATATAGTAGCACTAAGATATACTACAACAATAATTATCTTTACACCAAGTGTTGTAAGGATTTTGGGGCATATCCACTTCGCTTCTTGATCACCATGTTTTCTTGAATTTTGTAAAATTAAAATAGGGAAAAAACTTAATATTAATGCACCTACAACACCGGGCCAATACAAAGCATCATCAATAGTAGCCACAAGATTAAACAAAACAATTAAAAGAGGAGGCACAGAAACAAATAATAATATAATGAAACGCAATTTTAAGTTATCATCAGCATTTTTATTTATTTGGTCAGCAATATTTGTTACAAACATACCACCAAGCCCCCAATATGAAGTAAGGATAGCAAATAGTCCAAAAAGATTTGCTATAAGAAAGGTCCAATCACCAATAGCTTTACCCCACGAGAGCGTTACAACTCCAGAAATATTTTGCAGTCCTTCAAGGATTATGGCAGATAGTGGAACAAGAGAGAGCATAGTAAAAGTTATAAAATTACCCAACACAATAGCTTTTGGTAACATTTCTGGCTTATGTGCATAACCTCTTGCCATTTCTGGCACAATATATTGAGAAGAATATACAAATACCACTGTATTAAATATTGGCAAAATCGCACTAAGATTCCAATGCATTTCAAGAGCATTTGCAAAATTTATATTTGTTTTAAAAAATGTTGCAATAATAAGGGTTACTAGAATAACAAACATAATACCTACTACTTGTTTTTCACCTCTCCCTATGGCTTTTAAACCTAGCCAAAGGACAGCAGCAGCTGGAATAAAAAAGATAATACTCCCCCATTCATTTGGTATTTTAAATATTTCATAAATAATTTGACCACTTGCTTTTTCATAAGCAATCAAAGCACCAATAGCAGTTACTGCAACAGAGATAAACATTAAATATTGTGCAATTGGTCCAATATAGCGGACTGATAAACCTGTTAATTGTAAATGATCTTTAGTCCTTAGTGCTGATTCTGCGATATAGAGCATGGTAATAGTAGAAAGAATACCACCAACAATAAGCCAAAAAAACAAAGGAAAAAATCCTGCATTTTTTGCTGTATGTGCAATGCTTAGAATCCCTATCCCTATATTTGTCCCAACAAGCATTGCAACACCCTCAAAAAATGTAAGCCTTTTTGTTAATGGATGCCCTTTTAGTTCTGCTACAAATTCTTTTTTTGCATCTTGTAACTTCATATCTACCCTTCTAAAAAATATTTATATATAAAAATTTTATGTAAATCATATACATATGGTAGCTCATCTCTTTTGCAAAAGATGAGCTCTTTACATAGTTAAAAATAAGGCTTTAAAAATGTTGGTACAGGTTTATTCTGCTATGTTGATGTATTTTCTTTGAATTTTATTTTAAGCGAAATAATATAAGCACAAAAAGCGACTATAAAAGTAATTGTGGCATACCAATTTGCACCCCAAGATGAATTATATACAAATACGCCTATAGCACTAGATATTATCCATGCTAATAAGCCACTCATATCAAATGCGGGCAATTTATCTACTCTAACCTCTGGCACAACACCAAAATATTTTTCTCTACTTGGATTTAATATATGTGCTAAGGCTATGGCTACCCAAGCAACCACAAAAATACCTTGATACGCTAAAGCTTGGAGCAAATAGGCAAATACATCTATAAGCATAAGCAAATACACAATAATACCAACAATAACAGCCCACACATATTTTGAAAAGTTAAGCTTTAATATCTCTTCAAAAAATGCTTGCATATTTGTTGTTGCAAGAAAGTAATTAGCTGTGTTAATCCTTGTTTGCGTAATCCACACAAAAACTAGCCCTAAAAATCCCATTAAATCAATGAATACAAATGCAACCGCAGCTTCAGATAAAGTTTCGGTAGAAACTATACTCACCAAATAAATACCTGCTAATGCAGATAAAAAGAATGCAACCAAATAAAAAGGTAATCCAAATGTAACTAAGGAATGGAATGTAGAATCTTCCTTTTTACCAAATCTTGCAAAGTCAAATGTAAACATCATCAACACCCAAACACCCATATAATATACAGCTGTATTCCACCAGCCATATTCTGGAATCTCCTTTGGTCCCATATCAAGCCAAGAGTTATCATAACCACCATGTTGCATAGTGGCATAGATAACAGATCCTATTAATCCTAATAAGTATAATGGTAAAAGAATCCCATTGAATTTATCAAGCCAATGCTGCACAGAACCAAAAATCAAAGGCACACTATATACCACAACAATAATAGCAGCCATCCAATAGCTAATACTAGGAAATTGATGGTTAAGGGCGACTGCTATAACAGAACCTTCAAACACTGCATAATAAAGAGCAGTTGCAAAAAAGATTAATGTAGCAATGGCTGCTCCTGTGTGCCCAAAGAGAACACGGGAGAATAATGCTACAGATAAACCTGTTTTAATAGCATAGCGAGAAATTATACCATTTACAATGGCATAGGCTACACAAGTAATAAGCAACCCTATAATTGCATTTTTTGTGCCATACGCCTGTGCCATAGCTACCCCAACAACAATATAGAATAACGCACTACAAACACCCCACCAAGCCATCATTAAGGATATTCTAGTAGATTTTTGAGAATCTGTAACAATATGTGTAGATTCATCTGAAGTATGTTCATGCAATAAATCTTGATGATTATCATCTCTTATAACTGCCATAATAAACCCCCCATGCAATTTAAATAATTCAAGATCTTGTTATCTTGAATAATGTATTCATATCTCAATTCAATTGAGAAACCTTTGTGAGAAACCTTCGCCAGAAACTTTTGTATCTAACACCAAATGGCGCTACTTCTGTTGAGATAATGCCAGCACTGCCATAATAACCCCCTCTTTGAAAATTAATTTTTATGTTATTTATTATAAATGCACACACATATATTTAATTTCTAAATAATCTTCAATCCCATATTTAGAGCCCTCTCTGCCAAGACCGCTTTGTTTCACGCCTCCAAATGGCGCTACTTCTGTTGAGATAATGCCTGTGTTTATACCGACAATACCATATTCTAAGGCTTCTCCTACACGCCAAAGCCTTGCAGCATCTTTTGTGTAGAGATATGCGGCTAAACCAAATTCAGTATTATTTGCCATAGCAATAACTTCTTCTTCTGTTTCAAACTTAAAAAGTGGTGCTAATGGACCAAAAGTCTCTTCTCTTGCTACTGCCATATCTTTGGTAACATCTGTTAGTATTGTTGGCTCAAAAAAGCTAAAACCTTTTGCATGTGCCTTGCCACCGCTTAGAATCTTCGCCCCTTTAGAAGTAGCATCGGCTATATGCTCTTGCACTTTTGTTACAGCTTTAGAATCAATAAGGGGACCTTGTGTTGTATCTGATTCTAATCCATTGCCAACTTTTAATTTTTCAACCTCAACCTTTAAAGCCTCTGCAACTCTATCATAAATCCCGCTTTGCACATAGATTCTATTTGCACATACGCAAGTTTGCCCACTATTGCGGAATTTAGAAGCAAGCATACCTTTTATAGCATCTTCAACACAAGCATCATCAAATACTATAAATGGTGCATTGCCACCTAATTCTAATGAAAGCTTTTTAATGGTAT
>JARHYY010000133.1 GCA_029258405.1 Helicobacteraceae bacterium
ATGCTCGCATCATATTTTATCCTTTGTATATAGTTAAAAAATTCATGTAAATATTCCTTTTTACTATCTGCTCTCCATAGACTACTGAAATTTTCCATTAGAGTTATGCAAGCAAAAAATATTCCTATTTAAACAATCTCTGTTACAAAGTTTTGATAAGGTTATTTTATGGGTTGAAGTTTTGCTTATTCATTCTTGTATAAGAGCGAAACTATAAAATGAATTCATAAAAATTATTTATACTTCAGGGCAAAATAAAGATAATTAAAGAGGGGGTTGCTTATTTCTTGACACTAAGTGTATTTTATTTTGTTATTTTGCTTTTTTTATCAAATATGTTATAATAGTAATATATTCTTTTCAGAAAATAGAAATTGCTACAAGGGTCTAAAATGGCAAGCTTGTCTAATGTTGATCAAATTACCAACCTTCATAAGAATAATGAATTACAGTTACTCTGCTTCCGTCTTGAAAAAGGGAAAGATATTTATGGTGTTAATGTTTTTAAAATTCGTGAGGTTGTAAAATATAAAGGAAGTCTTACAATTATTACTCATGATTCTAGTTCGCTTGTAGAAGGGCTTATTACTATGCGTGAACTTACTGTGCCTCTTATTGACTTAAAAAAATGGTTTCATTATGATCCTCATATGCCCCACAAAGATTTACGCCCCTATGCCATACAAAGAGATAAAGGACAAGAAGATATTGTTATGATTTGTGAATTTTCTCGCTGGACTGTTGGGGTAAGGATTTATGAAGCAGACAGGATACTTAATAAAAAATGGACAGAAATTGAGCAAACTTCTGGTATTGGTGCAACAGCTCAAAATAGTAAGCTTGTGAGCAGAACAAGATATTTTGATGGTTCTTTAGTGCAAATTGTTGATATAGAAAAAATGCTTGTTGAAGTGTTCCCATGGATAGAAAATGAAAAAGAAGAAGAAATGAGGCGATTGCAGAGATTTAATTGCGATAAAGATATTTTATTAGCAGATGATTCTCCTAGTGTACTTAAAACTATGCGGAATATTTTAACAAGTACTGGATTGCATTATCATGATTTTCCTAATGGGCAAAAATTACTTGATTATGTATTTAATCCATCAACAAATATTGATAAAATTGGCATGATTATTACTGATCTTGAAATGCCTGAAGCAAGTGGCTTTGAAGTTATTAGGCAACTTAAGAGCAATTCTAAAACTGCACATATACCAATTATTGTAAATTCATCAATGAGCGGGAGTAGCAATGAAGAATTAGCACGCTCCTTAAGTGCTGATGATTTTATAAGCAAATCCCAACCAATGCAGATTGAAGAATGTATTCGTAAATTCCTTATGAAACAAAACCATTAACTAAGGGAGAACAATGCAGCAAACAACTATACAAAAAGCTATTGAAATTACAGGCATTGGACTCCATAAAGGAGTTCCTATCAAATTGCGAATTGAACCTGCAAAAGAAAATAGTGGCTATACCTTTACGCGAACAGATAGGGATATGAGCTTTAAGCTCTCTCCAAAAGTTGTAGTTGATACTACTATGGCAACAGTAATTGGTTGTGATGATGTACGAATTTCTACAATTGAACATTTCTTATCTGCCCTATATGCTTATGGAATCGATAATATTCACATACTTGTTAATAATGAGGAATTGCCTATTATGGACGGGAGTAGCATTGGTTTTTGCATGCTCCTTAATGAAGCAGGTATTCAAAAACAAAATGCACCAAAACGAATTATGAAAATAACTCGTCAAGTAGAAGTAAGAGATGGTGAAAAGTTTGTTCGCTTTAGTCCTAGCGAATACAGCACCTATGATTTCAAAATTGATTTCAAGCACCCAGCAATAGCCCAACAAAGTTATAAATTTACCTTTTCTACAAAAGCCTATAAAGAAGAAATAGCTAAGGCAAGAACTTTTGGTTTTTTACATGAAGTACAATATCTCCGCTCGAAAGGTTTGGCACTTGGGGGTTCTTTGAATAATGCTATTGTGCTTGACCAAACAAGGATACTCAATAAAGAAGGCTTACGGTATAAAGAAGAATTTGTACGCCATAAAATTTTAGATGCTATAGGAGATATGTGCCTTTTAGGATTACCTATTATTGGTTCTTATGTTTCTTATGCTGGGAGTCATAAATTGAACCATTTACTTACTAAAGAAATTCTTAATAACGAAAATGTATATGAAATTATATATCTTGAAGGAAAAAAAGCAGATATAATCGAAAAAATATTCGCTCTTAGTTAAAGTTATGAAAATCGCTGATTATACACCAGAAATTGAAAGAGCGTTGCTTAGTGCGATATTGTATGATCCTTCAAGTTTTGAAGAAATATATTCTCGTTTGCAAAGTGATGATTTTTCTGTTCCTTTGCACAAAAACCTTTTTATTATTCTTACTGAACTTTATAATAATGATTTACCTTTTGATGAAGAATTTATATTAAAAAAATCTACAGCAAAATTTCCAATCGATAGGGCAGAAATTGTTTCTATTATAGGAACAAATCCAATTGTTGGAGTAAGTGCATATATTAATGAAATTAAAAACCGCTCAACAAAAAGAAAATTAGCTCACTTAGCTTTGCTTATTAAACAGAAATCTGAACAGCAAGAATATGATTCAGAAGACATTTTAGACACATTAGAACAAGAACTCTATAAACTCTCGCAACAGATTGTCCAACATGATTTTAGAGAATCAGAAGAAATTACTGCAAGCACTATTGAACTCATAAAAACTATTAAAGAAAAGGGTAATAGCACTATCGTAGGGATAAATACGGGTTTTAGAGATTTAAATAAATTTACTGCTGGTTTTGGAATTGGGGATTTAATCATTATCGCTGCTCGTCCTTCCATGGGAAAAACAGCATTTGCACTTAATATAACCCTAAAAAATTTAGAACAAAATATGGGGGGGGTAGTTATATTTTCCTTAGAAATGTCAGCAGAACAGCTCATGCTTCGTTTGCTTTCTAATAAAACTTCAATAGCATTGCAAGATTTACGCATAGGCAATCTTGATGATGATCAATGGCAACGCTTGAGTGATGCAGCTAATGCTTTAAGTAAAATGCAATTATTCGTTGATGATGGTGGGATTCTTACCATTTCAAGCTTGCGTACAAAGATGAGAAAACTTAAGAGTAAAAATCCGAATATAAAACTTGTTATTGTTGATTACTTACAACTCATGTCATCTGGGAGCAGTAATCGCGATAGGCATGTAGAGGTAAGTGATATTAGCAGAGGGCTTAAAATGCTTGCTCGAGAACTTCAAATACCCATTATCGCTCTTTCTCAACTTAATCGTGCTTTAGAGGCGCGTAGCGATAGGAGACCAATGCTTTCAGACTTAAGAGAATCAGGCTCAATAGAGCAAGATGCTGATCTTATTTTATTTATCTATCGCGATGAGGTTTATAAACAAAAGGCAGAAAAAGAAAAAGAAGAAAAAGCAAGACAAAAAGACAAGCCTTATAAATCAAATTTTGAAGTCAAATCAGAAGAAACAGTAGAAATTATTGTAGGCAAGCAGAGAAATGGTCCAACAGGTACAATAGAGCTTATTTTTCATAAATCTACATCAAGATTTGTAGATAAAAATGATATATATGAAAATGAAGAACAAGCAAATACAAAATTACAGATACCTCATGAAGTAGAAATACCTATGGTTTAGCAATGAAAAAGGTATATTCTTATTTACCTTTACATAAACTTTATACTTATTATCAAGGATTGCATTCAGGAACAATATGGAGGGCTAGGTATGGGCATTTGCAAGCACCTCTTTTGTGTAATTATAAAGAAATTGTATTCTTTATAATCTTGCTCTTAGTGATATTCTTATGCTCTCTTTTGTTCTCTTATTATAAATTTTTACAATTTAAAAAAAGTGGTTTTAAAGAGCATGTATCTAGCATTCAAGCTACTGTTCTTAACCAATATATTAAAATATCGACAAGGGGAAAACCATATACCGTTCTTAAACTTCAAAATCAACAAGGCACTATATTTTACACAACAACAAAAGATTCTCTAAAAAATATTCTTTATCGCGATGTAAGAATTAATATTATTACAAAAAAAATAGATTTTTTTTCTTATCTTAAAGGTTTTTACGCTCCGAATATTTCTATAGATTTGCTTCCACAAGATAATAATATAAAACATAAAATTCGCCAAGTGATTCAATCGCAACATAATACAGAATTATCATCAAATCTATATCAAGTGCTTTTTTTGGGTGATACTCTTAATTATCAGTTAAGAAAAAATGTTAATGCATTAGGCATTGCTCATCTCTTTGCCCTAAGCGGATTTCATTATGGAGTTATCGCCCTTAGTGTATCGTTTATATTGTATCCATTTTATTATTTTTTTCAAAAAAGATTTTTTCCTTATCGCAATGCATTTTATGATATAGGCTTTATTATTCTCATAATAACGGCTATGTATTTACTATTTTTAGAGCAGTCCCCCTCTTTTTTCCGAGCATTTGCTATGGCTTGCTGGGCTTATTTATTGATATTAAGAGGCATAAAGCTTGAAAGCATAAGCTCTTTATGTATTCTTGTGCTTTTTCTCATCGCTTTATTTCCTTCGTTAATATTTTCCATTGGTTTTATTTTCTCAATAGCTGGAGTTTTTTATATTTTACTTTTCATAAAATATTACTCTGTAAATACTATAAAAAAATGTGCCTTGTTACAAATTGGAATTTATTTTTATATGATTCCTATAGTGCATTATTATTTTAATCCATTTTCTCTATTCTCTTTACTTTCAATTATTATTACACCATTATTCGCAATATTTTACCCTATTGCTTGTATTTTGCATATTATTGGTTATGGCGGAATTGGTGATACATATATAGAATATTTTGCTTCAATGTCATTTCATACCATTATATTAAAAACACATTGGCTTATTTTAAGTTTTTGGTTCTTACTCTCAATAGCAGCAATATTCAATAAAAAGCTTTTTTGGGTATTAAATTCTGTTTGTTTTTTCTTTTTTTTGTATAATTTAGCTAATTTTTTGAAGTAATAAGGTAAAATAGACATTTATAATTTGACTAGCTTAAAATATTTAAAAAACCTTAATAAAAGGAGTTTTGTTGAATGTTTGGCAACATTAAAAATAACTTTGTAAATATTAAATATATAATACAAAATTTTAATGAACTTGTTGCTTTTGAACACACTTTATTTTCGTTGCCCTTTATTCTCATTGCTATGCTTACTGCCTCATATTCTCCAAACGGTCTGGAATGGTTTGGTTGGGGTCTTTTAATGTTAGGTATTATAACGGCTGTAAGTGCGAGAAATTTTGCTATGGCTTTTAATCGTTATTGTGATATTGATATTGATATTAAAAATCCGCGTACAGCTCATAGACCAAGTGTAGATGGTAGGGTAAGTAAAAAGCAGATTATTCTTTTTGCCCTTTTAAATGCACTTATTTTTATTGGGGCTGCTTATTATATTAATACTCTTGCTTTTGTTTTGTCATTCCCTATATTAATTATTTTGGGGCTATATTCTTATATGAAAAGATTCTCTTCATTATCTCATATTATACTTGGGATATGTCTTGGGTTAGCTCCAATTGCAGGGGTAATTGCCATAGAAGAAAGTATTCCAACTTGGAGTATATTTCTTTCCTTGGGGGTAGTTTTTTGGGTGGCTGGTTTTGATATTCTTTATTCTTTGCAAGATATTGAATTTGATAAAAAAGAGTCATTGCATTCAATACCTGCCCATTTTGGAGAAAAAAAAGCATTAATTATTGCTCGATTCTTTCATTTCTTAACACTTTTATTTTGGTTCTTGTTTATATACTTATCGCCTTTGGGTGATTTTTTGTATTTGGCATTGATATTTAGCATTGCTATGCTTGCATATGAACATTATCTTGTAGCAAAAGATTTCAAAAATATACCTAAAGCTTTTTTTGTTGTTAATGGCTACTTAGGTATTGTATTTCTGATTATTTTAATAGTGGATATAATATTATGAATGATGCACAGAAAAAAAAAGCATTAAATATGCTTCAAAATAGCTCATGGGGTAGGACTGTCGAAGCACCCTTATCGTTGGAATTTACATTCCTTGATAAAACAAATAGAGAAAGCGTTCTTGTTTATGAAAAAGAATACTCTTCTTTATCTAATACTGACATAGATCCTTTGGGTGAATATATGAAGTATTCAAGGGCTCGGGGAGATACAGAAAGTGATGATACTACCCTTAAGCTCCTTGTTGCACTTCATCATAAAATTGATGAAATCAAAAAAATATTAACTAATGATATTAAAGAGCATATAAAGCTAGAGCATAAAGAACATATAAAAGCATTGGGGCATGGGGTTATTATTATGCCAAAACCAATATTTAAGGTAGGGGGTTATTATTATGCTCGAATTGATTTGCCTGTGTTTCCCCAAAGAATTGTTCCTTTGTTTTTTGAAGCCATAGAAACAGGTATAGCGAAAGTAAAAAGAATCCATGAGAAAGATGAAAGGGATTGGGATGGTTATATTACCTCACGAGAAAGAGCATTAATCCGCGAACTCAAAGGTTTTTAAAGGATAAAAAATGTTGCAAGAAAATTTAGTATGGGTAGCCATTATAGGGGTTGTCTGTGCACTTTTTTGTATTTTAGTATATATTTATATCAAAGATGTAGAAACAACTAAGTGCTTTAAGCAGTATGAAAAAAGTATTGACTTACTTACACGGCAGAATTATCAAAAAGATAAAAAAATAAAGCTTCTTGAAGAAAAAATTGAAAAACTAGAAGGCGGTTATACTGCCCATAACCTTAATAGCCTTTCATCTAATATTAGAGAAGAAGTGCAAGCCTCTCTTAATAGTACTGTTTCTCATATTTATGAAGAAGTCAATAAAATAATATCAAATGTTCAAGAGGAAAAGGAGCGAACAGAGGAAAGAATTATGTCGCTTGAAGAAAAAATAAAAGAAATAGGCTACTTTCCAACAAGTCCAAATGGTGTTGATGAAGAGAGGATTATTAGCATGTTTAAAGATGGTTGGAGCGTAGATTCCATTGCAAAAGAATTAAGGATTGGAAAAGGTGAAGTAGAATTCACTTTAAAACTAGCAAATATATAGTTTAAGGCATGAGTATTTCTCGCACACCCTTTGTGTTAGGTGCTGATAAGAATCCCTCTCTTTCTAGCTCCTCAATAATATTTGCTGCACGGTTATAGCCAATACCAAGCCGCCTTTGTATATAACTTGCTGATGTTTTATTATCGCTAAGTATAATTTGTTTTGCCTGAACATACAAATCATCGGTATCAGAAATTGTACTTTTGCCTATATGCGATGATGTATCATCAATTTTTAAAAAATCTTCATCATATTGGGGAGCGGATTGAAGCTTTAAAAAATCAACAACTTTTGCAATCTCTTCTTCACTGCTCCAAGGAGCATGCAGACGCTTTAACCCCGTCCCATCAGTAAAAAGCATATCTCCTCTACCTAAAAGTGTTTCAGCACCAAAACCATCAATAATGACTTTAGAATCAATTTTTTGCCCTACTTTATAACTAATACGCGAAGGGAGATTAGCCTTAATAGAGCCAGTAACAATATCCACACTTGGACGCTGTGTAGCAATAATGAGGTGAATACCGCTTGCTCTTGCCATTTGTGCTAATCGAGCTATATGAAATTCAACTTCTTTTCCTCCAGTCATCATTAAATCTGCTAATTCATCAATAACAACTACAATATAAGGCAAACTTTCTTTTCCTTCAAGCTGCATTTTTTGATTATAGTTTTCTATATTTTTTGTCTGTGCAGCACTCATGGCATTATAACGCTTTTCCATTTCTACAACAGTAGCTGCAAGAATGCTAATAGCTTTCTTTGGTTCTGTAATTACAGGTGTTAAAAGATGGGGGATATCATTATAAACACTAAATTCAAGCATTTTTGGATCTATCATAATAAATTTTAGGGTTTGAGGAGTGTTGCGATACAATAAAGATAGTATCATGGAATTTATTCCAACGCTCTTTCCGCTGCCTGTTGTTCCTGCAATGAGCAAATGAGGGAGCTTACGCAAATCAGTTACAAATGAATTGCCCACAATGTCTTTACCTAGTGCTAAAGTCAAAGGGGAAGATGAAGTCTTGTAAGCTTGACTTTCTAATACATCTCTTAATAAGATAAGATGGCTTTGATTGTTGGGTATTTCAATTCCTACAACATCTTTTCCAGGAACAGGTGCTTCAATACGCAAAGTTTTTGCCTGCAATGCCATCGCTAAATCATCACTCAAATTAAGAATCCTTGAAACTTTGACATGGGGGGCTGGACGGTATTCAAAAGTGGTTACAATGGGACCTGTGTGAATATTTACAATATCCCCTTCAATTTTAAAGAGCTTTAATTTACCTAAAAGATTATTTATCTTTTTATCAATCTCTACTTCATCGACATCAAAAGAAATACCTGTTGAGGCTTGCAAAAAATCTAAAGGAGGAAAAATATACCCATGATTAAGTTGCATATTATCTTCTAAAGTTATTTTGGGGGGGCTATATACTTCTGTTGGTTTTTTGTCTGTATTTTCTTCTTTGAATATTATTTGAATATCTTGAGATTCTTTTAAAATCGGTTGGATAGGTGGAGCATAATAAGAAGAATAAGGTATTTGAAAATGGGATAAAGAATAATTGGGATACATATTATGATGTGATATTGTTTGTGATGATTCATGTTGTTGTGTTATTGCTGGTGATATGTCTTGTTTTCGTTTAGGAAGCGATAGGGTGATATGATTTTTTTTATTATGTGATAGGTCAATCTCTAAACTTTCTGTAATACCATTTTCACTAATAATTCCATGATTCCCAACAACTTCTACGCTAAAATGAGTTTCTGGAGCAGGAGCAACGGATATTAAAGGCTTATGTTCTTGCTCCTTTTCTTCTTGAGAATCAGGTATATCTTTTTGTAGTGTAAGCATATTTTCTTTCATATTGTCTTTAATTGCATAATGCCATTGTTTTTCATCTCTATGTTCTGAATCATTCATTTCTTCAAGTTCTTTTAATAATGTATTATCAGATACTAATGTTTGGTCCTTGTTTTCTTCAGTTGTTCTATATATAATAGTTTTCGGTCGAGAATCATCAATGCGTTGATATGATAAGGGAGGGGGTGGGGGGGTAATTTCTTTTTGTACTCTATCATTATCTTGCTCTAAAACTTGTTGAGGTTTTGGTTCTTTTTTTATCAATCGTACACGACCTGCATGCTGTTGATTTAATGAAGGATTTACAAGTGAAGTAACATCATTTTGCAATGTAAAATCCATATCCCTTTTTGGTTTGTTGAGCTTTTCTGCAATAGGTATAGAGAGATATTCTGAATCTTTTAAAGAAATAGAGAAATTTTTCTTAGGCATGTTAATGGGCTCTGGGTCATAGCGTACAAATGATTGTGCTTTTAAAAGATTCGCTTTATCGGGCTCTTTTGATGCTTCTTGAATATCTGGTTGTTTAGTTTCATTGCTTGCTGGTGCTGTATCGATATTATTTTTATTCTCTTTATCTTTTATTGTATGATTTTCTTCTGTATATTTTTCATCATTAATATTTATTATATGTTTATATTCTTGTTGTAATTCTCGTGCAGAATTATTGAGCTCTTCTATTCCTTTCTTAAAAAAAGTACTAAATTTTTTAAAGGTTTTTTTTGTTTTCTGCTTAACAATAGTAAAATCATGAATAATTTCATTTCGTACTTTATAAGTTGAATCTAATAGGGAGTGTTTGTTTTTTTGCTCATTAAGAATTTTTGTAGATTCTGAAGATTCTGTATTATTTTTTTCTTGTATATCATTTTGAGTAGAATTTGAATGCTCAATATCAGATTTATCTGCACCCATTTGAACTCCTTGTATTTTTTTTGTTTTTAATATATTTTCACTCATCTGTTGAGAAATGTGCCCCCATAAATCACAAAGAAAGACTTTGAATTTATATTTATCTTTCCTGAAAAGATTAAATAAACATGGTGGGGCATGGTAAATAAATATTAATCCACCGATAGAAAAAAATGCTATAGTTATACTTATCATCAATGGAGCTTTTATATATGCACCAAAAGTTTCTAGAACAATATTACCTACATATCCCTTTAAATATCCATTGCCCACAATAGCTTGAAAAACCAAAGAAGAGAGTATTATGACAGCTAGTGCTACTAGCGTTAAGTTATATTGCGATTCTAAGCGCATAAAGCAATAGGCAAGATAGGCACATACTAAAGGGCATATAAAACTCAAAGCACCCAAAAAAGAGATTGCCCACATGCTTAAAATATTACTTTGAAAAATACCAAAAATACAACAAAGCCACCATATTATTAAAAATCCAATAATAGGGTAAAATAATAGCTCTTTTTTATTATTCATACAATATTACATTATCGTTTTGCTTGTGCAAGTTTTTTTATTTTTGCTTGCACTTTAAGCCATTCTCGATGTTCATAAGAAGGGTAGCCTGAATAAATCTTTGAAGACTGAAGATTTTTTGAAGCAGTAGAGCGAACAGACAAAGTTGTAAAATCGCCAATATGGAGATGTCCTGCTGCACCACTTTGCCCACCCATTACAACATTTCTTCCTGTTGTAGTCGAACCAGCAAGCCCAACTTGTCCAGCAAGTAAGGAATGCTCTCCTACAATGCAATTATGCCCCACCTGAACTAAGTTATCAATTTTTGTACCTTTTTTAATGCGGGTTTCTCTAAAAACTGCTCTATCAATAGCTGTATTTGCACCAATCTCAACATCATCTTCTAGTATGGCTATGCCATTATGATATATTTTTACATGATTCCCATCTTTTGTATGGGCATATCCAAAACCATCGCTACCTATCACAGAATTAGCATGTATAATTACACGATCTCCTATTATAGTATCATTATAAATGACTACATTAGGATATATAATGCAATCTCGTCCTATTTTCACCCCCTCGCCTATTACAACCCCGTGCATCAAAACGCTATTTGCTCCAATTATAGCACCATTACTTATAGAAACATGAGGCATTATAACAGCTTTTTCATCAACTAAAGGTGCTTCTTTATAGTTTCCAAATAGAGGTTTGGCAAATAATTTTGAGAGTTGAGCAATAGCTAAATATGGATCATCACACACTAAAGCAATAGCTTTTGTGTGTGATTGGTTAAATAAAATAATATCTTGTTCTTTTATTAATACGGCTGTTGCTTTAGTGTCCTTTAAGAATGTAAAATACTTTGTTTGACTAATAAAACTTAAATCTCCTTCTTCAGAATGCTCTAAAGAAGCAAGCTTTTTAATCTCAATATTTTTATCTTCATTTGGAACAACAATGCCCAAAAAATCAGCTATTTCTTTTAATTGCATACCCACTCCTTAACTTCTCTCTATGGCTATAACTCCACTTCGTATAATTTCTTTTGGGCGAAATCGTTTTGCTAAACTAATAAGATCATTAATTCTTGAAGGAGAGCGAGTTGCTACCATTATTACTTGCTTTGCATCTCCTGCAGCAATTTCACCACCAAAAGAACGAGCCAAAGCTTCAATTTCTGCTAGAGGGGTATCAGAAGAAAATTTAATAAGTGCCATTTCTTTTTCTACCATATCGCAATGTTCTGTAACAGTTAAAACAGGAATGAGTTTATGTAATTGCTTAATAATTTGCTCTAAAACACGCGAATCACCACTTGTAGTAATGGTAATATGAGAAAGATTGCTATCAGGTATAGGAGCAACAACAAGAGTTTCAATATTATAACCTCGTCCGGCAAAGAGACCAGAAATACGAGATAAAACACTACTTTCATTAATAACAGTTACAGAAATAACCCGTCTTTCTTGCATAATTACTCCTTATTTCCAGATTGTTTGTGCTGTCTATCAGGATCATCTATCATAATTTGAGAAAGTCCCCCACCAGTTGGTATCATAGGGAGGACATTTTCTAAACGATCAATAGCAACATCAATAAGAGCTACCTTATTTGCAGCAACAGATTCATTCAAGGCATGGACAAATTGCTCTTTATTTTCACACCTAAAACCAACGCCCCCAAAAGATTCTGCTAATTTTACAAAATCTGGTTGAGCAGCCAAATCGGTATGAGAATATCGCTTATCATAAAAAAATGATTGCCACTGTCTTACCATGCCTAAATAATTATTATTTAAAATTACATTAACCACAGGAATATTTCTTTCAACAGCAGTCATAAGCTCTTGAATATTCATAAGTATAGAACCATCACCTGTAATATTAATAGAAATTTTATGAGGAAAAGCCAACTTAACACCCATAGCCGCAGGGAAACCAAAACCCATTGTTCCTAATCCACCGCTTGTAACAAACTGTCTTGGGAATGTAAAAGGAAAAAATTGTGCCGCCCACATTTGATGTTGCCCAACATCAGTGCTAATAATGCTCTCTTCGCCAAATGTCTTTCCAATATGCTGAATAATCCATTGTGGCTTAAGAGGAATATCACTATCATCATATTTTAAAGGATGGAGATTTTCATAATGTTTAAGAGTGTCTCTCCAATCATCCCATTTATAGCTCCAGCTTTTTTCTAAAAGAACAATAAGATCTCTTAAAACCTCTTTTACATCACCTACTATAGGATAATGAGCATTTACTATTTTACCTATGCTACTAGGATCAATATCTATATGAACAATGCTTGCATAACGAGCAAACTCACTAAGCTTACCTGTTACCCTATCATCAAATCTTGCTCCTATAGCAATAAGAAAATCTGTTTCATTCATTGCTGCATTTGCTACATAACTTCCATGCATACCTACCATACCAAGAAGAAGTGGGTTATTATTTTCAAAAACTCCACGAGCCATTAAAGTTTCTACCACGGGAATATTAACCCTTGAGGCAAATGTACGCACACATTCACTTGCACCTGAACTCACAACACCACCACCTATATATAATAATGGTTTTTTAGAATGGCTTAACATATCTGCTACTTTTTTAATTTGTCTTGAATTTCCCTTTTGTGTAGGTCTGTAAGTTTTAAGGTTTAATTCAGTAGGGTATTCAAAATCACCAATAGTAGCACTTATATCTTTAGGAATATCAACATGCACAGGACCTGGTCTGCCTGTGCGTGCTATATAAAAAGCTTCTTTAAGAATCCTTGGCAAATCAGTGATATTTTTTACTAAATAATTATGTTTTGTGCAAGGGCGAGAGATTCCAACTGCATCAATTTCTTGAAAAGCATCTGTGCCTATAAGGCTTGTGGGTACCTGCCCGCTAATAATAACTAAAGGAACAGAATCCATATAAGCCGTAGCAATTCCTGTTACAGCATTGGTAAAACCCGGTCCTGAAGTAATTATAGCCACTCCTACATTACCGCTAGAACGAGCATAACCATCAGCTGCATGGACAGCGGCTTGCTCATGTCTCATTAAAATATGTTCAAAATCCTGCTGTTTATATATTTCATCATAAACATTCATGATTGCTCCACCAGGATAGCCAAACACAATTTTTACCCCTTCATTTTTCAGAGCCTGTATGACCATTTCTGAGCCATTAATTCGCATCTTATTCTCCTTATTATCATCTTTAGTTTAAGCAACTATTTCTTGCTCTTTATATATTAAATTTTCATTGAAGCATAGCCATAAATTCTTTAAAAATATGGGTTGAATCTTGAGGACCGGGGGAAGATTCGGGATGATATTGAATAGAAAATATTTTTTTATCATGATACAATAAACCCTCAATAGTTCCATCAAAAAGATTGCGATGAGTAATATCAGCAATGGCAACAATAGAATCTGGAGCTGAATAAATATGATTTTGTGCAGTAATTTCTACTGTTTCATTACATAAGTTTTTTACTGGGTGGTTACCGCCATGATGCCCAAACTTAAGCTTGTAAGTAGGGTAGCCTTGTGCAATACAGATTAATTGATGCCCAAGACAGATAGCAAAAATAGGGACATGAGATTGGATTAATAATTTTATCTGCTCAATTTCATTATGAAGAATACTTGGGTTTCCAGGTCCATTAGAGAGAAAAACTGCATCAATTTCCTTATTTTCAAACCGTCTAATAAGCTCTTGAGCATCAAAAAAATAAGGAATAACTTCAACGCTAAAACCCGCATTAACAAGGTTGTTTAAAATATTATTTTTTACCCCAAAATCAATGACAACTATTTTTTTATTTGTTGGAGGGGTTGAGAAATCCATGGTATCAAAACAAAAAGTGCCTTTGTTATGATAATAAGGCTTTTTGGTGCTTACTTGCTGTACGAGATGCAGGGATTCTATTTGTGGTTTTTTTTGCAGAATTTCTTTAAGTTGTTCTTTATCATTTATTTCAGTAGAAGCTATCATCATCATAGCACCTTCTTCACGAATCATTTTAATAATTTTACGCATTGGCAAAGAACATAAACCCATAACATTATATTCTTTTAAAAACATGCCTAAATTTTGTGAGGCTCTAAAATTAGAAACAAAAGATGAATAATGATGGACAAGTATTCCTTGTGCAAATACACCTCTACTTTCCATATCTTTTGGATTACAGCCAACAATGCCTATTTCTGGCATACTAAAGGCAATAAACTGCCCCGCATAACTAGGATCACTAATAATCTCTTGATAGCCTGTTAAAGCGGTATTAAATACAACCTCACCTACAAAAGTTCCTTCTGCACCAAAGCTTTGAGCTTGCATAAAACAGCCATTTTCAAAATATACATAAGCATTTACCTGTTTCACAAAAAACCTTTTTTGCGTAATTCTTCTTCATAAAGCTTTTCAAAAATAATATCATATTCCTCGCTACCTACAACAATCTTTCGCTTGTAAGTTTTAATTTTTTCATCAACAATATCTTCTAATGTTTCATAAGTTTTTGCATAATGGTTAATTGATTTATAAATAATATTTTTAATAATATTTTCAGATACATCGAAAAAAATAATATCTTCATCAATCAGATGATTTAAAATAGCATGAGAAATATTGCTATAACGCTCATCTTTGAGTAAAGAAATGCCTTTTTTATTGGCTAGTTCTTTTTTAACCATCCAAAAAAGCTGCTTTTCATCTGCTTGTAAAAACTCAATCTCATCAATTCTATTTTCAAGAATAGCTCGAACTTCTTCATCTAGGGCAATTTCTGCCTTAATATTTTCTTGTAAAACCTGTTTTGCTATTTCGACAATTTTTTCTAAAGGTTGCGAATCAAGCTCAACAAATTGTGAGTGCATTAAATCCAAAGCAATTTTACTAGCAATATAAGGTGCGTGAGGAAGGCGTAATTTCATATTTTCTCCCCTATAAAAGAATTGCTCTTTTATTTATTTTATAGAATTTTAGTGTTATTTTGATAAAATTCCAAATAAGTCTATCAAATAATGCTTAATGCGGTGCATACTCTAAGGATAAAATGATACAATCGCGATACAAAATTATACTCAATGTTAGCTAAATTAACAAATAAGGAGTCATTCATTGGGCCTGTATAGTTTTACAATGTTGATAATTGCGTTTTTGTTAGTAGGACTTAATGCGTTCTTTGTTCTTTCTGAATTTTCTATTGTTAAAATTCGCCGTTCTCGGCTTGAAGAACTTGTAAAAACAGGCAATAGCACTGCCAAACTTGCATTAAAAATCTCTAAAAATCTGGATACTTATTTGAGTGCTAACCAACTAGGGATTACTTTAGCATCTCTTGCTTTGGGTTGGATTGCTGAACCTGCCATAGAGCATCTTCTTATTACCCCTATAACTTTTATGGCTGGAGGAAATGAGGCACTAGGAAAAACTATCAGTATTGTTATTACTTTCACTATCATAACCTTTTTGCATGTTGTATTAGGTGAGCTTGTACCTAAGTCATTAGCGATAGCAAAAACAGAGCGCGTAGTATTGCTCATTGCCTATCCCTTGCATTTATTTTGGCTTATGTTCTATCCATTTATACGGCTTTTTGATATTACTGCTCTTGTGTTTTTGAGAATCATGAGGATAGAACCAGCAAAAGAAAGTGAGCTTGCTCATTCTGAAGAAGAGCTTAAAATTATAGTCGGTGAATCGCTCAAAGGTGGTCATATTAATATGATTGAAGGAGAAATTATTAAAAACGCTGTTGATTTTTCTGCAACTATTGCTAAAGAAATTATGACTCCTCGTAATGATATGGTTTGCCTTGATGCTAGTGTGAGTTTTCAAGAAAATATGGATACCATTATTCGTTCAGGATATACTCGTTTTCCCTATTATCTTCAAAGCAAAGATAATATTATAGGCATGATTCATATTCGAGATATTTTAGAGGATACCTACAATAAAGAACAGATTGATTTAGAAAAAATTGTTCGTCCTATGATATTCGTACCAGAAAATGCCCCTATTTCAAAAATACTTACTAAAATGAATAAGGATCAAATACATACAGCACTTGTTATTGATGAATATGGTGGTACTTCAGGTATGATTACCATGGAAGATATTATTGAAGAAATTATGGGTGATATTAGCGATGAGCATGATGACAAAAAAAATGATGAGCTTACAAAAATTGATGACAATCATTACGAAGTTGATGGAAAGTATGAAATTAGTGTTTTAGAGGAAACCATGGGAATCCAATTTGAGGCCCATAGAGATGAAGTCGTTAGTATTGGAGGTTATGTATTTAGTCTTATTGGTGCTGTACCTAGTGTTGGTGATAAAGTCAGTGATTCGCTTGCAGATTTTGAAATTCTTGAAATGGATGGAAATCGCATTAAACGCATCAAAATAAGTCGTAGATTTGATAATCAAGAAGAATTTTTAGAATAAGAGGAGTACTATTGAATACACATTTGCTTATTGAAATTGGTACAGAGGAATTGCCAGCCATTCCATTTCTAAAAGAAGAACCCTTTATTTTACAAAAGTTTCAAGAACTCTTAAGAGAATATTATATTGATGGTCATTGTACATTTTTTTCAACACCAAGAAGGTTAGTTATACAAAGCAATGATATATCAACAACACAAAAAAACTCTACTGAAGAGTTCTTTGGTCCTCCACTGAATGTAGCATATAAAAATAATCAACCCACAAAAGCTTTTGAAAGTTTTCTTAAACGCCATAATATAAACCAAAATGATGTAGATACAACATTAAAAGATGGAAAAGAGATTCTATATTACAAAAAAGAAACAAAAGGCAAAGAAACAAAGGCTGTATTAGGGGAAATTATAACAAAATTTCTTAACACATTGCAATTTGGAAAAAATATGTATTGGGGTATCCAAGAAGAAAGCTTTATCCGACCTATTCGCTCTTTAATTATTATGCTTGATTTAGAATTAGTGCCATTTGAATTATATGGCATACAGAGCAAAAAAGCTACTTTTGTTAATCGGTCTTTTAATCTTAAGCCCATTCCATTCAACACACAAGAAGAATACAAAAATACACTTATCCAAAATGGAGTGATTCTTAGTCCAATTGAAAGAAAAAATAAAATATTAAAAGAAATACAAGAAATTGAGCAGAAATATGATATTCATGTCCATATTAATCCATTGCTCTTAGATGAAATTGTAGCTATCACAGAATATCCAACGGTATTATTAGGATATTTTGATAAACATTTTCTCACGATTCCACAAGAGGTTATTGTTACCTCTATGGAGGAACATCAGCGTTATTTTTCAATATATAAAAATGATGCCCTATTAAATGCTTTTATTGTTGTTAGTAATGCTGTTTGCACAGATTATACACTTATTATAAAAGGAAATGAAAAGGTACTAAAGGCAAGATTATCTGATGCATTATTTTTCTATCAAAATGATTTAAAAAATGGTTTTCAATCAGATATGCTTAAACATGTAAGATTCATAGAAGGGCTTGGTAGCATGGCAGAAAAAAGCTCTAGGGAAGAAAAAATTGCTTCTGTATTGAACAATATTTATCAAGAACGCTTGAGTTATGATACTCAAAAATCTTATGAAAATATTAAATCTCTCATAGAGCAAACAGCACAAATTTCTAAAGCAGATTTAATAAGTGAAACTGTCTATGAATTTACAGAGCTTCAAGGGGTTATTGGTGCATATATGGCAAAATATTTTGGTTTTGATAATCTTTGTTGTCAAGCCATCAAAGAACAATACCTTCCAAAAACTCATAATGATGAATTACCTAATAATCTTTTTAGTGCTTTATTTGCACTCGCTTATCGCTTAGATAATCTCTTTGCTCTTTTTAGCGTAGGAAAAATACCTAGTGGCTCTAAAGATCCTTTTTCTCTAAGAAGAGCCGCTAACGGAATTATTAGAATTATTCTCCATTATCAAATACCCTTTGATATGAAAAAAATATTTCCTCTATTGTCATCTTTATACAAAAATTTTGATATTACCATATTAGAAAAATTTATACTAGAAAGAATGCATGCATTTTATACCATTAATCCTTCTATTATGTCAGCTGTTGTAGCAACCAATGAAAAAGAAATTTGTCGTATTGATAAAAAAATTCAAGCAATATCTGCCCTTATTAACAAAGATAACATAAAAGAAATTAGTGCTACTTTTAAACGAGTAGCCCATATTGTTAAAGATATTGATATAAATAATATTCCAACAATCAATACACAATTATTGAATGCAACAGAAGAACAAGAAATTTATAAGCAATTTCAATCTTTTTGTCAGCAAAATTTTGATGATCCTAAAGACGAATTTAATGCCTTAATGCTTTTTAAGCCTTATTTAGATAGATTCTTTAATAATGTTTTAGTTAATGCTCCAGATAAATCTTTAAGAGAAAATCGCAAAGCCCTTATTGCAAATATTTACAAAGCTTTTCTTAATATAGCTGACATTAAAGAAATAAGTCTTTAGGGTTATTAATTATTATGCTTATTATGCTCTTTCTGGAAACGCCTCAGTAATTCATCTCTTAATGATTCAGAGGGCATTTTTTTTAGTATATCATTAAATTGCGAACGACTGCATTGAATGGTTTCTATAACTTGCAACAAAGAATTATCTAAATCCTTATTATGCTCTTCAGGAAAAAGCTTCATAAGAATATTAGCTTCATCAACAGAAATAGGCTGATTTTCACTAAATAAAATGTCTAAAAGTGCTTGATATTCCTCAATAATTTGCTTATTATTTAGCGATTCACTGTGATAGGCAAAATCTTCAATTATTTTTCTCATCTATCCTCCTTATATAATATGCTCTAAAATAATATTTTTTAATACAAGACTTAATTTTATTTTCAAAATAGTATGATCATTTTTCATGATAAGCAAATCTTCACTTTCTTGAATATCTATTGTAATATTCTTATTCTTAAGAATTTGAAGTATTTCTTCTCTATATTCCTGAATGAAAAAAAAATCAGAGTTTTCAGAATAACTTATTTTTCTTAAAACAGGTATTACAATAGATTCAAGTTTAGCAACATTAAAAGGTCTTTCAATAAACAAAGAAACACCATTTCTTTTTAAGAATTCATATTCTGCCTTGGGTATCTGGCTTGAAAGAATAAAAACAGTTATTGATTGAAGCCAATAATGCTCTTTCATTCTTAAAATGATTGTTTTATAGTCAATGCCCGTTATATTAGTATCTAAAAATAGGACATTAAAACCCACTCCTTGCTCTAGAAATTCAAGAACACAATCCCCATCAAAACAATCATGAATCATTTCAACACTCATTTTTTTTAAACAAGCATGAATAATCTTACGACTTAATGGGCTATTGTCTGCCAATAAAACCCTTAAACGAGACATTATTTTCCTTGTATTAATATGCTAATTATTATAATATATAATCGGATTATTTGAACTTAATTTAAATATTTTTAATTCACATTAAATATATTGTCTGCTTCCCCTATAGGTTCGTTTCCAAAACTTAGAATTGAGATTTGATGTGCGTACTCTTTTTCCTTTACTTGGGGCATGTATAAATTTACCATTACCGATGTATATACCTACATGATTAATTTTTCTTCTCTTTGTAGCAAAAAAGACTAAATCGCCAACTTTTAAATTTTCTTTCGAAACAGATTTTCCTGCCTTAAATTGCTCAATAGATGTTCGTGGAATTGATATTCCATTTAAACGATATACTGTATGAGTAAGTCCACTACAATCAAAACCATTTTCTGTTGTACCACCCCATTTATATGGTACACCAATATATCCATGAGAGCTTTGATAAATATCATCGCGAATGCTTTTTTGTGATTTCTTTTTGTTGGCAGACAAAGTTTGTGGGGCAACAACAAAAAAATCATCAAAATAACCCTTCTTTTTTAATTTTTTTGCTTCTTGTATGGCTTTTTCTTTGCTTTGATAGTTTCCAAACCGTACTTTAAAGGTTTTTTTATCTTTAAACAAAAAGGCATCTAAACCTTGCCTATTAAGGTTTTCAACAAAATTCCATGCATTTTCTGATTTGCTAAAGCTACCTACTTGTACAGAATAAGCAATTTCGGGCAATTCTTCATATATATTAAAAGAAACAGACGAAGGAGTTTTTTGAACACTACATCCCACAAAAGATAGGACATAAAATATTAATAAAATAAATGATATATTTTTCATAAAAATCCCTCAAAATGATTTCTTATTATAATATGTATAAAACTCTCAAGAATTATATTTATTGTTTCTTGTGTAACTCCTGAAGAACTAAATCAACATGTCCATCAACTTTGACTTTTTCCCATATATAATATATTTTACCATCTGGATGAATTAAAAAAGTACTCCTATAAATTCCATAATATGTTTTGCCATACATTTTCTTTTCTCCCCAAACACCATATTGTTCGCAAACTTTATGTTCCTTATCGCTTAAAAGCGTAATTTTTAAGTCTTGCTTTTGAATGAATTTCTGATGAGATTCAACAGAATCTGTACTTATACCAAAAACATGGGCATTAAAATCTAAAAATTTCTTTATATTTACACTAAAATCACAAGCTTCTCTTGTGCATCCCGGGGTAGAATCTTTTGGATAAAAATAAATAATAACAAAACTACCGCGAAAATCTCTCAGGCAAATTTCAATATTATCCTGATTAGGAAGACAAAATAAAGGTGCTTCATCGCCTATTTTTAAAAACATAAGGTACTCCTAAAATAAAAGATTGTTCTTATTCAACTGTAATAAAAAATATAATAAACATAAAAATATAATATCTAACATATATTTTCTCTTAGCCCAAAAAATGAATTGTGCTTGTAACTCTTTATCATAACTTGCAATAATTCTCTGCTTTTTATAACGCTTCACCTCCCCAATAACCAAAAAAATAAAGAGTAAAATCATATATATTACCCATACATTAAATATTTGCAATATTGCCGTATATACAATTCCTGTAAAAGCAACTGATGCGATTAAAAAAGCATACAATGGCGTGAGCAGTCTTATTCTTCTGATAAGATAAGGAAAATTGCGACTAAAAAAAAGAAATAAAAGCCCTAAAACTGGGGGTACAAAGAGCAAAAAAGCAAAAAAACGATGATATGCTAAGACGCCTAAAACAACATCGGAATACATTAAGACTCCATTAACAAACATGATATAGCATTTCAGTTATTATAACAATAAATATTTAAATGTATGAAATACAAGGAGAGAAAATAAGGGCTGTTTTATTTCTTAATATGGGCGGACCAAATAATATTGGTGAGGTTTCTTTATTTCTCAAAAATATGTTTAACGACAAAAATATTCTTACAATTCGCAATCGTTTTTTTCGTTCGTTAATTGCTAGGATTATTGTGTTTTTTCGGCTTAAAAAAGCTCGCTTAAATTATCATATACTTGGTGGAAGATCGCCTATAATTCAACATACACAGAATCTTATAAGTTCATTAAATGAAACTCATTCAGATGACTTTTATGCTTTTGCTATGAATTATACTCCTCCTTTTGCTGAAACTATATTATACGATATGCAAAAAAAAGGTATTAGTGAAATATTGCTTTTTAGTCTCTATCCACATTATTCAAGCACTACCACTCTTTCATCTTTTGAGTCAGTGCAAGTTGCTTGTGAAAAACTTTCATATTATCCTCATATTCAAAAAATTGAACATTATTTTGATAATCCTATTTATAATAACGCTATAATCCATAATATAGAAGAAGGGCTTAAAAATATAAATAAACCCTCTGAAGAAATAACGCTTATTTTTTCAGCACATGCACTACCTGAGAAAATCATTCAACGAGGAGATCCTTATAAACAAGAGGTTATAAATAATATTGATATACTCAAAAGAATGATGAAAGACAGGGGCATTATATTTAAGTCCATAGACTATGCTTTTCAATCTCATCTTGGTCCAGTTCGATGGACAAAACCTTATTTATACGAAGTTTTAGAGCAGTTAAAAGGAGAATCTGTTTTGATTTATCCTATTTCTTTTACTATAGATAATGCAGAAACAGACTTTGAACTTTCTATTGAATATAGAGAACATGCTAAAAAAATCGGTATTTGTTCCTATCATGTTTGCTCTTGCCTTAATAATACTCCTCTTTTTAGGGAAGCTATTTTAAATATTATTCATAATACTATTGCTCAAAAGGAAGAAAACCATGCGTAATTTTTTACTTTTTATTTTTATTCTTTTGTCTTTTTATGGCTGTAATGAAAATTCTCACAATGAAATTGTTTCATTGGGCAAAGAAATGTCTGCTGAAGAAATTGAAAAAATTAATAATTTAGATAGAGCTTCTTATGCTGAACTTGAAAATATAGTGAAAGATAATAGGGTTATTGATGCAGAAGGAAAATATCTCATGATAATATTTGGTGCAAATGGTTGCATATATTGCGATGAACTCAAAAAAACTATAAAAAATTCTTCTGCAATACAAGCTAAATTAAAAGAGTATTTTTCTCCTTATTATATTAATTTCAGTTACATGAAACCGCATAAATTCATTACTGAAATTACTGACAAACCTATTATTACAAGCGATCTTGTACGCATATATCATGTAAGCGTTACCCCTACAACTGTATTTGCTACACCAGAAGGCAAAACAATTATATCATATCCGGGTGCTATTCCTGAAAAACAGTTTCTCATTATGCTTGATTTCATTTCTAACGAACAATGGAAAAAGGCTAATGATAACAAAGAAATTGCAGATCTTTTGAATAAAACTTTACGGGAGAATCAATAATGAATAGTATCCTAAAACAGTTAGGTTCTTTTTGGCTTACTTATTTATCATTATTCATTTATGGAGCACTATGTGCTTTAGCAACATTTATTGAAAATGATTATGGAACAGAATCAGCAAAAGTACTTATTTATTCAAACAGCTGGTTTGCTTTTCTCCATCTCTTTATAATTATTAATTTAATTTTAATCATTATAAGATTTAAATTGCTTGAACGAAAGCGTTATTCAAGTTTTCTATTGCATTTTTCATTTATTATTATTCTTCTTGGTGCTGGCATCACAAGATATACTGGCTTTGAAGGCATTTTGCACATAAGAGAAGGAGAAAGCAACGCCATTATGCAATCTGATGAAAATTTTCTTCTTGTTCGTGCATTAAAAGGCGATGTTGTAGGAGAGCATTATATATATGCCAAAGATTTTCCTTTAGAAATTTCCTACTTGTATTCTAAAAAATTTGATTATGCATTAGACCTGCAAAATGAAAAAATTCAATTTATCTATACGGGGTACAAGAAAAGCCCTCAACCAAAAGACAAAAATTCAGAGTTACAACTCAAAGCTCTTTATGGAGATTTTAAACAAGATATAAGTATTAAAGAAGGGGAAGTTTATCGATTTCCTTTAGGTGATATGAAAGTAATGGTTGGTTGGGGACCAAGAAATATCGAATTGCCTTTTAGTATAGAACTTAAAGATTTTGAACTTGAGCGTTATCCGGGCTCTCATGCACCATCATCATATTCATCACAAGTTAATATTATAGATGAAAACAATGACATAAAGATACCCTACCATATTTACATGAATAACACTCTTGATTATGGGGGATATAGATTCTTTCAAACTTCTTATGATAAAGATGAACAGGGTACTATTTTATCTGTTAATAATGATCCGGGTAAAATACCTACATATATAGGTTATTTTCTCCTTGTTATAGCATTTATATGGATACTTTTTGATTCAAAAGGTCGTTTTCAGAAATTATCTCGTTTTGTTAAAAACCATAATGGGCTTGCTTGTGTATTATGTTTTATTATATCTTTAAGTCATTATCAGCTTTATGCTCAAGAACAACAAGAAATAACTTCATTAGATATTAATGAAGCAAAAAAACAGATAACTACACTCACAAAAGCTATTGTTCATGGATTGCAAACAAATACTCAAGAACATTCGTATTATTTTTCAAAGTTACTTGTACAAGATTTTGGCGGGAGGATAAAACCTATTGATACCCTTGCAAATGATTTTATACATAAAATAACTAAAAAAGATAATTTTTTAGGAATGAATAATACACAACTTTTTTTAGGAATAACTGCTTACCCAGAAGAATGGAAGACTATTAAAATGATTTACATATCTTCTCCTGCATTAAAAAAAATCTTAGGTTTATCAAATGAAGAGAAATATGCCTCTTTTTATGATTTATTTCAAGATGGGTATTATAAACTTTTCAATCTTGTAGCGGAAGTGAATTTAAAAAAACCATCTGAAAGGAATACTTTAGATAAGGATATATTAAATGTAAATGAACGTTTTGAAGCCTTGTTTCAGATACTCTCTGCCAATGCTTTACGAATCATTCCAGACCCAACAGGAAAGACACAAAAATGGTACTCTCCTACAGAATTAGAAAATTTTGATGCACAACAAAGGGATTATATATTAGGTATAATACGAAATTATTTTTTAAAAATTGATGACTTAGTAGCTGGAGGTAGCCTAGAGCATGCCAATGAATCATTAGAAGAGCTTTTTGCATATCAAAAGCAACATGGGAGTTTGCTTATTCCAACACAAAGTCGCATAGATTTAGAAATATTACTAAACCGTTCAAATATTTTTAAAATTTTATGTTATTTTTATCTCTTATTCGGTATCACATTATTTGTTATTGCTCTGATAAGAATTCTCCGCAGTAAAAAAGCACATAAAATTGTAGATAATATATTATTAACATGTATAACTATTATACTTTTATTACACACTATAGGTTTAGGAATAAGGTGGTATGTTGGTGGGCATGCACCTTGGAGCAATGCTTATGAATCAATGATTTATATTGCATGGGCGGCTGCATTATGCGGACCTTTATTATTAAGAGATTCTAAGCTTGCTTTTTCAGCATCTGCAATTATGGCTGGAATATCTTTATTTGTTGCACATCTTGGTTTTATGGATCCTCAAATTGGTAATTTAGTCCCTGTACTTAAATCATATTGGCTTAATATTCATGTTTCCATTATTACAGCAAGTTATGGTTTTTTAGCATTATCATTTATTTTAGGGGCATTTACATTGCTTCTTTTTTTGTTTCGTCATTCATCAAGAACTTCAATAGATTCTTCCATACAAGTCTTAGGGGCTATTAATGAAATGAGCATGATTGTTGGCTTAGGAATGCTCTCTGTAGGTACATTCCTTGGAGGTGTTTGGGCGAATGAAAGCTGGGGACGCTATTGGGGTTGGGATTCTAAAGAAACATGGTCACTTATTTCAATGATAGTATATGTCCTTATTTTGCATGTTCGCTTTATAAAAAATGGTGATCGTCCTTATGTTTTTGCATCATTAAGTGTATTGGGGTTTTATTCGATTCTTATGACTTATTTTGGTGTAAATTTCTATCTCTCTGGCATGCACTCTTATGCTGCGGGAGATCCTGTGCCTATACCATCTTTTCTCTATTATCTTGTTGGGGCAACATTTTTACTTATTTTTTCTGCAGGCTTCAAAAGTAATCTTAAAAGTGGTGTATAAAATGCTTGATATTTTATTGATATTATTCTTGGTATTAGTAGTAATTATAGGATTAGGATATTTTTTATACTATGCGTATAAAAAATAATATTGAGATTATATAAACAATTTAAGATATATATACTTATAATTCTATATAATCATTACATTAACATTCCTGTTTCTTTGCATAAAATTACAAAAACAAGGGCATTCATGAAAACAGAAACTCCACTTTATACCCATCTCCATTTACATACAGAATACTCCATGCTTGATGGAGCTAATAAAATTAAAAAACTTGCCCAACAGATAAAACAATTGGGCATGAATAGCGTAAGCATAACCGATCATGGAATCATGTCTGGTGCTTTAGAGTTCTATAAAACCATGAAAGAAGAAGGCATTAAGCCCATTATTGGCATAGAAGCCTATATACATAATGGAGAAGAACTTAACGATAAAAATCAACGCTATCACTTTCATCTTTGTTTATATGCAAAAAATGAAATTGGATACAAAAATCTCATGAGATTAAGTTCTGAATCATATATAAATGGTTTCTACAGTAAGCCACGCATTAATAAAAAAATATTAAAAAAATTTCATGAGGGTATTATATGCTCATCAGCTTGCTTGCAGGGTGAAGTTCAATGGCATTTGAACATGACACGAAATAATGCAGAAGAAAAAATTAAAAGACGCAATGGACTACAAGCAGAAGGCTATAAAAAAGCTTATGAAATAGCAATGGAATATCAAGAGATATTTGGAGAAGATTATTACTTAGAAATTATGAGGCATGGAATTAAAGAACAATTCTTGATTGATGAACAGATTATACGCCTTAGTAAAGAAACTGGAATCAAAATTCTTGCTACTAATGATACACACTATCTTAAACGAGAAGATGCACAAACACATGATGTATTTATGTGCATCGCAACGAATAGAGAATATAATGACCCTAAAAGACTAAGACATAGCGTTCATGAATTTTATCTCAAAAGCCCAGAAGAACTTCAAAAACTTTTTTTAGATATTCCCGAAGCTTTAAGTAACACACAAGAAGTAGCAGAAAAATGCAATCTCGATTTAAAATTAGGGAATCCTAAAGCTCCAAATTTTAAATTTACACAAGAATATGCACATAATGAAGGTTTAGAACATATTTACAAAGATGAAGAATATTTTATTCATAAATGTAAAGAAGGACTTAAAGAACGATTAAAATATATACCTAAAGAACAACATGCTTTATATTGGGAACGCTTAGAAAACGAAATGAAAATTATTAATGATATGAAATTTGCAGGCTATATGCTCATTGTGTGGGATTTTGTAAGAGCTGCTAAAGAAATGGGGATACCTACAGGACCTGGGAGAGGAAGTGCTGCTGGTAGTCTTGCTGCCTATGCATTACGAATTACGAATATCAATCCATTGCAATATACTTTACTTTTTGAACGCTTTTTAAACCCTGAACGCGTTAGCATGCCAGATATTGATATGGACTTTTGCCAAAATAGACGAGATGAAATTTTTGATTATGTAGTTAATAAATATGGTCGCTACAATGTTGCTCAAGTCATTACTTTTAACACTCTTAAGGCTAAGGGAGCGATAAGAGATGTTGCAAGAGTTATGGGTATGGCTTATCAAGAAGCAAATTCAATGGCAAAGCTTATTCCTAATGAATTAGGAATAACCCTTAATGGCAAAGGGGAACAAGGAGATTCAAACTATATTCCGGGTGCATTTCAAAAAGAACCAAAATTACAAGAACTCATTAACTCAAACCCATTAGCAAAACAAATATGGGGATTTGCGAGCTCATTAGAAGGACTTAAAAGGAATACTGGTATTCATGCTGCAGCAGTTGTTATTGATTCTGATGCAGAATTATGGAATAAAACCCCTTTATATAAACCAAGCAATGAAGATAAAATTGTTACCCAATATTCAATGGAATATCTTGAAGATATTGACCTTATAAAATTTGATTTTTTAGGTTTAAAAACACTTACTCTCATCGATTCTGCCATCAAGCTTATTAAAGAGCGATATGCTCAAGATATTAATCTTGATACACTTGATGTTAATGATAGCGAAGTATATAAGCTTATCTCTAGCGGAGCAACGATAGGATTATTCCAAATAGAATCTAAAGGAATGCAAGATCTTGCAAAAAATCTCAAGCCATCTTCATTTGAAGATATAATTGCTATGTTAGCTCTATATCGCCCAGGACCAATGGAAACAGGTATGTTAAATGATTTTATCGATGGTAAGCATGGAAGAAAATCTGTAACATATATATTTGATTCTTTAAAGGAAATTCTTAAACCAACTTATGGAGTTATTGTTTATCAGGAACAAGTTATGCAAATTGTCCAAGAAATTGGGGGGTTTAGCCTTGGTAAAGCAGATATTATAAGAAGGGCTATGGGCAAAAAGAAAAAAGAAGAAATGGAAAAAAATAAAGAAGAATTTATACAAGGAGCCATTAAGCAAGGTTACAATAAAGAAAAAGCTGAAGAATTATTTGATATGATTGATAAATTTGCAGGCTATGGTTTTAATAAATCCCATTCAGCAGCTTATGCTCTTATTACATATCAAACAAGCTATTTAAAGAAATATTATCCACATGAATTTATGGCGGCTTTACTATCATCTGAAGGAGGCAATACAGATAAAATTGTAGAATATATTGAAGAAGCCAAACGAATGGGAATACGAATTTTACCTCCAGATATTCATTATTCCAATATTGAATTTAGTGTTGCTGATAAAGATAATGAAAAAGTAATCTTATTTGGATTAGGGGCTATAAAAGGTGTAGGTGATGTAGCATTGAATATTATATTAGAAGAACGGCAAAAAGCTCCTTTTACCGATTTGCAAGATTTTATCCTACGAATTGATAACCAAAAAGTAAATAAAAAAAATTTAGAATCACTTATTAAAAGTGGAGCGATGAGTTTTGGATACACAAGACATTCTCTCATGAATTCTATTGATATGATAACTGAAACATCAAAATTAGCAAGCAAGGCAAAAAAAGAACAATCTGTATCACTCTTTCAAGGGGTTCAAGATTTTATTCAAATTGAAATTGCTATTCAAGATGAAGAAGAATATAGTTTAAAAGAAATTCTTAATTTCGAAAAGGAAACTTTAGGTTTCTATGTTTCTGGACATCCTTTAGAAGAATTCAGAGATGAGATAAATCAAATAAACTATACAAAAATTAGTGACATTAAAAATATAGAAGATGGTTCAGAGATTCTTTTGGTAGGTAAAGTAGAAGATATTGCCATTAAATTTAGTAAAAAAGGTAGTCGTTTTGGTATTATTACTTTTTTAGATTTTTATGGAACTTTAGAATTAACATCATTTGAAAATGAGCTTAAAGAAATAGAAGAACATTATAGTCAGCATATTGATAAACCAATATGCTTTAAAAGTCGTGTTGAGAGAGATGGGGAAAGAATACAATTACGAATAATAAAAACTCTTAGTTTAGCAAATGCAAAAAAAGAGAAAGTAAATGTGAAATTTTACAATAAAGAAGAACTTGTTACAAAAGATATAACAGCTCCTCTTATATTATTTATCGATAACATTAACGATTCAGCAGAAATTATTGATAAAATTAAAGAGATAGGCATACAACAAGAAGGCAAGAGAAGATTATGGCTTATTGTTAAATATAATGGAAAAAATATAAAAATTGAAACAAACTTTTATGTTCATAGTGATATTCAAAAATTACTCCCCCATACACTTCATTGGGAAAAGGGGGCTTAATTTATACGATTCTTTTACCTCAATGCCATAAGCCAAAACTCACATAAAAGAATTTACTCAATACTATATAATAAACTATATTATGTATTATATGAGCAAATCATAGGCAACCATATATAGACACAAAACTTGCCACCTTAATGATTCTAAGATATAAAGCTCTTATATAAGAATAAAGCATAGCTCTATATTGCACTACAGAACAAAACAGCTTTTTGTATAAAATATCTTAAAATAATATTTATATTGTTTTAAAATGTTTTAAAAGAGGGAATTTAAACATACAAGGAAAAACATGGCAGATAAAAGCGAGAATCTCATTAAAAAAACATGTAAAGAATTAGGGCTAACCTATAGAGAACTAGGCGAGGCTATAGGGTATGGTGAGGAAACTATATCAAAAGCTTCTCGTGCAGAAAAAATATCAATGCCTATGCAAAGAGCGGTAGAACTCTTTTTACAAAATAGGGAATTAGAAAGCAAACTATCACATCTTAATGAATTAAAAACTATTCTAAAAAAGATAATGGAATAAAAATCTACAAAAAAGATACAAAAACAGAAAAAAACACCTATAATTAATTGACTTTTAGGTATTAAATTCTGTATAATTCCTTTGAAAGCGGAATAAAATTCCGCTTATCTCATTACAAAGGTGGAATGCATGAAGTTGCTAGATGTTTTGATTAAAACTGCCATTTTAATCTACATCATATCCAAAATCATCAAAACTTGGATGTAATAAAATGGTGGGGAGAGTATCCCCACCCTGCAATTTCATTAAATGGATTCTACCGAGAAAGGATAAACATATGAGTGAAATTTTAGAAGTTGTAGAAGTTGCATTATTAGCATACATTGCTATCATGGTTACTAGACAGAAAAGGGGGTAATAATGCAGTTACAAACATTTCAACATAAAGACTTAGGAAGCGTAAGGGTGGTAGGTGATAAGGAGAATCCTTTATTTTGCTTGAGCGATGTATGTAAAGTGTTAGGCTTAGAGTCTGTTAATAAA